>NZ_JBHRSD010000022.1:0-151489 GCF_042643375.1 Pseudoalteromonas fenneropenaei | reverse complement strand
TAGAAAAAACGACCTAACTATCGAAAAAATAAACCCCGCTTAAAAAAGCAGGGTTTATCATCAATCTGAAGTGCGCAAAAGCGCACTTTAATAGGGACCAAAGAGTTTTGGGGAGAGATTAGAAAACGTATTCTACGGATACCGAAGCCACATCTAAATCGGGTTCAATATGGTCTTCAAGCTCATAGCGCAGGTACTCTAAACGCATGCTCACGTTGGTAGTAAAGGCGTAAGACACCCCCGCACCATAAAACCAATCACCGCCGTCGGCACTGCGACTGACTCGACCTAGACCCGGTACATCGGCGTACAATTCGCCATCCCATTCAAACCAACCGCCTTTTGCATAAACGCCAAATTGCTCGGTGATAGGGGCGGTAAAACGGGTAGCTAAGGATATGCCATCAAATTCAGCATAGTTATCGATGTCGCTGGCCTCGTCAAAATTTTCGTAGCCTAGCTCAATGCTCCAGTAAGGTGTGATATGCGTACCAACGTAAGCTTTGAGCATCGCGGCATCATCATCAAATTCCATGTCTTTTTCTCTGTCTTGCCATTGCAGAGCATACTGACCATAGCCAATACCAGCGTATATACTAAATGGCTCTAAAGCTTGCGGATTGGTTTGGGCTGTCGCTGAAGTGGCAAATGCACCGAACGAAACAAAGATAAGCGGTAAAATGGCTTTTTTCATAGGTTGTCCTTATATCTGCGAAGAGAAAGGGCAGTGGCATAGGCGCTTACTTCTTGGAGTGCGGCTGTGTTGGCTGCACTCCAAGTCGTGTGAGCTTAGTTACCACTGCACTTGGGGTATAAAGCTTAAGAGTTGCTGCGGATCTCTAGCATGTCTTTGACGTTACTCACATCAGAGGCATTGCGGGCAATACTCAGCGCAAGCTCTTTTTCTGCTTTTGTTGACACCGTACCCGTTAAGGTTACGCTGCGGTTTACCACGTCGACATCAATGTCGGTGCCATCAATATCACCATCAAAGAGGAAGCGAGTTTTGATTACCGTGGCAATTTTAGCGTCAGTAAAATCTGAACCATTTTCATCTTTTGCTGCTGCTTTCGCTTCGCCGTCTTGGCTTTTGACTATGGTCAGACGGTTATCAACTTTTTGCACACCGTCGATACCAGATACCAATTCTTCGGCGAGCTTTTTCTCAACGCTGTTTTCAACGTCACCGGTTAAAATAACGACACCATTTTTCACGTCGGTGTTGATATCAAAGCTGTTTAGCTCAGTGCTAAACAATAAGGTTGCTTCTGCTTTACCATCGATCCACGCGTCACTTGCTTCTTTTTTCCAACCATTATCCGATGCAAATGCGGGTGAGATCATAAATGTTGAAGAAATCAAACTGGCAATAATTAACTTTTTCATAGTGGAACTCCTGTAATGTTTGTTCACAGTGGATAATGCAGTACCTGTGCCAAATTATAATTTATTGATTTTTAGTGTTTTTATTGTTTTTGTGCGCAGTAATGTGTAAATGGAGTGAGAAAGATGGGAAATATATTCCGGTAAAATATTCCTTGTGGATATTCATTATAAGTTAATGAAAAAATTACACGGTTGGGTAAGTGAGTAGGTAATTTATTTATGGTGCTGTTTAGGGTTTTAATTAAAGTTGTTTAAATTCAGTTGGTTATTTTTGGCTTGGTATTTGTATGAGTACTCCTGAACCAATCAATAAATGGAGTATTATTATGACCCTTTCAAATTATGACCTTGCCCCCGTTAAATCTCTTATTCGAGTTTTAAATAGTGGCATAGATTTTTACAAAAAAGCTGAGCACAAAACCTCAGACAAGCGTTTCAACCAAGTGTTTGAACGTATGATAGGCGAGAAAGTCAGAGCGATTGCGTTACTACAACCTTATGTAGTGGCGGATGAAGGCTGTGCCGAACGAGGCAGCGCCGTGTCAGTAGAGATCCGCGAAGCTTATACCCAGCTTCTCGATTTGTTCCAAAGCGACAACTTACATTTGTACTTAAGCCAGTTAGAAGAGCTGGAAGATAAAGTTTTGGAAAAAATCGAAGCTGCCCTTGAGGGCAACTTACCTGGACAATGTAAGTCGGCGTTACTGCAAATAAAAGCGCGTATGACATTATGCCATAATGAAATTCGTGCCTTGGAAGTTATCACTGAATAGGAGGTTGCCATGTTAAGTTGGGCGGTACTATTTTTGATCCTCGCTATGGTGGCGGCTTTATTGGGTTTTGGCGGTATTGCTGGCGCGGCGGCGGGTATGGCAAAGATACTGTTCTTTGTGTTTGTTATTTTGACCGTGCTGTCGTTTATTTTTGGTCGACGCAAAGTTCCGTAAAGCAGAGCGAAAGATCAAACCTACGCTTGTTGAACAGGTGGGAATAGAAAGAAAAAATCCTCGAACTGAGTTCGAGGATTTTTTATCTTACGGTTTAAGCAAGAATATGACGGCTTGCACAAAAGTGCTACGCACTTTTGTGCAGCGTATACGCTTATTCGTCGTCTTCAACTAGCGTCATCAACGAGGTATTACCGCCAGAGGCGGTAATATCATTACTGATGGTTTTCTCTGTGATTAAACGCGTTAATAAGTTGTCGTAGTGTAAGGCACTGATCACTGGCAAAATCGCACCAGTACGAGCTGCAAGCTTAGCTGTGATGTACGAAGTACGGTCACAGTTGGTGCTTACCACAGCCGCAGTCAGGTTGCTATGCGCAAGTAAGGCTGGTAACTGGCTTAACTTAGCCACTTGTAGTACGCCTTCTGCTACGCCACAAGCGATAAGCTTGTCACGGAACGCCACCGCTTCATCATGGAACAGCTCAGAGACTACCGTTACCACTGTATTACCTGCGGCCAATGCAGTGACCACAGACATCACCCAGAAATTGAATGAAGTGTCTTTATCGGCATAACACAGCACACAACCACGTGGCTCGTAATACATGATGTTAGATTCACCCGTTGGGCCTGGCATCACTAAACCTTTGCTTAAACGTTTTTCAACGCGCACTAACTGCGCGCGCGCGTCAGTTAACGTTTTAGCTAGGTCATCAGCCAGCGCATTCATGCTGTTCACTGTGGCAAGTTTTGCCAACAATTGACGCATAATTGAAACGCGGTTGCTCACTGGCATAAAGCGCCATGCTTTTTCATCGCGCTGTGCATTGCTCATCATGCGGTTAACTTGCTCTTGTGCGCCCGGTAGCACTTGTAGCTCTTCACCTGCTGGGGCAAATTGCGCTGCTTCAAAGTTGTCGGCTACGCCGTTTTCTTTCACTAGGCGGAACAAGTAGTTCGGGCCACCCGCTTTTGGACCCGTACCAGATAGGCCACGGCCACCAAACGGTTGTACGCCAACGACTGCACCAATCATATTACGGTTGATGTAAATGTTACCTGCGCGAGATTGCTTAGCAAGGTACTGTGCACGTTGTTCGATACGAGTGTGGATACCCATAGTCAAACCAAAACCGGTGCTGTTAACTTGGTCAATCACTTTGTCTACCTCACCCGCTTTAAAACGGATAACGTGAACACATGGACCAAATACTTCTTTTTTCAGTACAGATAAATCGCTTAGTTCATATAAACGTGGTGCGAAGAAGTAACCTTGCTCATGGTTTTCTGGCAGTTTGCACTCGTAATGTAACGTGGCGTTGCCTTTTAAGTATTCAACGTGGGCATTTAACGCATTTAATGCCTTTTGGTCGATCACTGGGCCGACATCGGTTTCGAAGTAAGCTGGGTCACCAATGTGTAGCTCTTGCATTGCACCTTTGATCATGCGAATGACTTTGTCGGCGATTTCGTCTTGTAAGAACAACACACGTAGCGCAGAGCAACGTTGACCCGCACTTTGGAAACCAGAAGAGATCACGTCATCAACGATTTGCTCAGGCAATGCCGTTGAGTCAACAATCATACAGTTTTGACCGCCAGTTTCGGCGATTAATGGCACTTGCTCGCCACCGCGTGCGGCTAAGGTTTGTGAAATGCGTGTACCTGTTTCTGTTGAACCAGTGAACATCACCGCTTTCACACGCGTGTCAGGCACGATATGTGCGCCAACTTCGCTACCGCGCGCTAGCACTGGCTGCACAATAAACTCAGGCAAGCCAACTTCACGCATCATTTCGATAGTGCGCAGGGCAATCAGCGATGTTTGCTCTGCAGGTTTTGCGATAACTGTGTTACCTGTCACTATGGCTGCTGCAACTTGACCTAGGAAAATTGCCAGCGGGAAGTTCCATGGGCTAATACACAAAATCACGCCACGTGGTGAGAAACGCGTATCTAGGTTTAGCTCTTCCGCGCGTGCTGCGTAGTAACGACAGAAATCCACCGCTTCACGAACTTCGTCAATCGCGTCTTGTGTCACTTTACCCGCTTCTTTGATACACATAGCTATCAATTCATCACGGTGACGCTCAAGGGCATCAGCAGTGCGACGTAGAATGTCGGCACGCTCTTGTACTGGCGTTTGTGACCAAGTGGTAAAGGCTGCTTCCGCGTTGGTAACTAATTGCTGCATCTCTTCAGCATCATGATGACGGATGCTACCGATCACTTCGCTTAAGTTGGCTGGGTTAACCACAGCTTCATGGCCTTCCGGCACTTGATCTAGGGTTTTAACGTTATCTTTGACCCAAGCTTCAATGTTGGTACGCATTGGCGTGATCAAATTGATGTTGGTTAAATCTAAGCCTTTAGAGTTTTTACGCTCATTACCATAGATATCAATAGGCATGGTAATTTGCTTGTTACGGCGGTTACGTAAGCGCTGGAGTTTTTCAACAGGGTCTTGTAACAAGTCTTCAACTGGCTTGTTTTCATCAACAATCGCGTTAACGAATGAAGAGTTAGCCCCATTTTCAAGTAGACGGCGCACTAAGTAAGCCAGTAGATCTTCGTGGTGACCAACTGGTGCGTATACACGACATTGCACTTTGTCTTGGGTTACCACTTGGTCGTAAAGTGACTCGCCCATACCGTGTAAGCGTTGGAATTCCCAGTTGCTATAATTGCCTTCAGCGAGCTCAAGAATGGTAGCCGCTGAGTATGCGTTGTGGGTCGCAAACTGTGGGAAAATTACATCACGGGCTTTCATCAGTTTAATCGCACAGGCTTTGTACGACACGTCTGTGGTGGCTTTACGGGTAAATACTGGGAAGTCTTCCAAGCCGTCAGCTTGGGTGTTCTTCACTTCTGTATCCCAGTAGGCGCCTTTAACTAAACGCACCATCAGCTTACGGCCAACGCGGCGGGCTAGGGCTTCTAACCAGTCAATCACGAAGGTGGCACGTTTTTGGTACGCTTGTACAGCCAGGCCAAAACCATTCCAATTACCTAATTCGTCATCTGCAAATACCGCTTCAATGATATCTAAAGAGATATCTAAACGTTCTGCTTCTTCAGCGTCAACGGTAAAACCGATGTCATACTGCTTTGCTGCTAGTGCTAATTCTTTTAGTTTTGGCACCAGTTCAGCCATCACACGTTCACGGTGGGAGAACTCATAACGCGGGTGAATCGCTGATAGCTTAACAGAGATACCTGGGCTTTTTACTGGGCCACGACCTGCTGCCGCTTTACCAATGACGTGAATGGCTTTCATGTAGCTGGCGAAATAACGGTCAGCGTCAGCCATAGTACGAGCGCCTTCACCTAACATGTCGTAAGAGTAGGCGTAACCTTTGGCTTCTTTTTCTTTGGCACGTTCAACCGCGGCATCAATGGTGGTGCCCATTACAAACTGCTTACCCATGATCTTCATGGCAGTTTGTACCGACTTACGAATGGTTGGCTCACCTAAACGACCGATCATGCGCTTCAATACGCCAAATTGTTCTTCTTTGGTTTTGTCGGCGTAGTTAACCATTTTGCCTGTGACCAATAGGCCCCAAGCAGAAGCGTTAACAAACATTGAGTCGCTGTTACCTAAGTGCGAGAACCAGTCACCTTTAGTGAGCTTATCGCGAATAAGTTCGTCTTGAGTTTCTTTGTCTGGCACGCGTAGTAAGGCTTCAGCCAAACACATCAGTACCACGCCTTCTTCAGACGAGAGCGAGTACTCATTCAATAGTGCGTCCACACCACCTTGACCTTTTTGGTCATTGCGGATGTTCAATACCATCTGACGGGCACGTTCCCACGCACGGGTACGGGCAGTAATACCCACTTCGGCAAGCGGCAAAATGTGATCGATCACTTGCTCTTCGTCGATGCGGTAGAAGTCACGGATCTTTTGACGGATCGGACAGTGGGTCGTTAAGTCGCCATGAAATAGCATAGGTAAAACCCTCAAAGAATTAACTGGGACAATTTGCCGTGCATTCTATACAAAGTTCAGCAGAATATGCTGGTTTAATTTTACGATTTACGGTAATTTACGGGGTAAAATCGAACTTGCTCAGCATAAAATTCTGTATGACTACCTCAATCAAAACGCGCGTCCTTGACCGGATTGATTTAGCAATTTTAGACGCCTTACAAAAAAATGGACGAATTTCCAACGTAAATCTTGCAAAGCAAGTGAATTTAAGTCCAAGCCCTTGTTTAGACAGAGTTAAAAAGCTCGAAGCCGACGGCTATATCGAAAGCTATACCGCCCGCTTAAACCCAGCTAAGTTGGGGCAAAATTTGGTGGCGCATGTTGAGGTCACACTTAATCGCTCCACTGAGGCGGTATTTGAAACCTTTAAGCAGCATATTCTGCAAGTCCCGCAAGTGGTGGGCTGCGATATGGTGGCGGGCGGCTTTGATTATCTGATAAAAATCCGCGTGCGGGATATGAGTGAATATCGTGAAGTGCTCGGGATTATTGTTGAGATCCCCGGTGTGGCGACCAACCATACTTATATGGTGATAGAACACGTAAAACCGGATTTAGGGGTACAGGTGTTAATGCCAAAAAAAGGCGGATAACCGCCTTTTCTGCTGTGTTTGCAAGGGATGGTGAGCGATTAAGCCCAGCCATCGTAGCGTTTACGGCGCGATAAAAATAATGTCAAAATCACCCCGAGGAGCAAACCTGTAAAGGCAATGGCGCCGCCGTAAGTCAGCATTAAATGCTGCTCTTGTTGCTTTTTACCCAAAGCATCTTGTTGTAGCTTCACTTTTTGTGCTTCTACTTCAGCTACCGTTTGTTGTAAACGTTTATTCTGCGCTTCTAATTCTTGCAGTTTAGTTTGTAGCACTGGCAATTCATCACGGGCTGCAACCAAATCTTGATTGGCGTTGTCGAGCTGTTGCTGTAGTTGGCTGTTGGTAACACGTAGACCCGGCTCGGTGGTGACAAATTTGCTTTCAATCCAGCCATCACGACCTTTGTCATCGAGGATATTGAAGAAGCCATTTTGCTCTTCACCTAAGATTTGGATGGGGCTGCCCGCATTAACTGAGCCTAAAATACGGTAGTTTTTACCGGCGCCAGCATGGACATAGACGTACAAGTCATCCATCACGTAGGCATTGGCGTCAATAGCCGAGGTTGTTGTGAGCTGCTCTGTAGTAGATGGTGATTCAGTTGTTTCAGCATTACTGAAGCCCGCCAAAGTCAGCAAGCAAATGGATAACAGACAGCGTTTGACCATGTTCAACCTATTTATCATTTGAAATTCCTTAAGATCTGCACATGATAGTAGGGATTTAAAGCATCAAGTGCAAGTTTTAAACGTCGCCAAATGGCGTCATTGTGCGGTAAATTATTTGCAAAACTAAGGCAGTTTAGTTATTTTTACCGTTCAATTATTACTTAGGCATACCCCCACTGCATGGATACTGAGATAGAACTGAAGTTTTTACTTTCAGACAATGAAGTACCTCTCATTCCCGGCTTGTTGATGCAATTTGCAAAGACCGTCAATAATAAGCCAACCAAACAACTCCAAAACGCTTATTTTGATACGCCGGAGCGGACGTTAAGACAATTCGATATTGGCCTGCGCACCAGATGTTGCAATGACGAATGTGAACAGACCATTAAACTGGCTGGTGAAGTGGTAGGTGGTTTACACCAACGCCCAGAATATAACCTGCCGATCAGTGGTGGACGCCCTTCAATCCAAGATTTTGACGCCAGTATTTGGCCCGCAGGCTTTGATGTTGCAGATATCGCCGCACGTTTACAGCCCATTTTTAGCACCAACTTTACCCGCCGCAAGTGGTTAGTAGAAACTGATCAAGGCAGTGTGATTGAAGTGGTGTTGGATAAGGGCGAAATCACCACAGGTAAGCAAAGTGAGCCTATTTCTGAATTAGAAATTGAGCTGGTAGAAGGGGATAGAGAAGATATTTTTGCCTTCGCCGAGCACTTAATTGGTCAACTTGGGGTGCGTTTAGGACTTTATTCCAAAGCTGCGCGCGGTTATCGCCTTGCTGATGGCAAACCGCTTACCGCCAGTCATGCGTTAGGTTTTGTGCCGTTAGAGCGCAGTGCAACGCAAGAAGAAGCATTAATTGCCGTAGTCGGTTACGCCATTCGCTTTGTACAAAAGCATGAGCAGTGTTACTTTGACGAGCCAAAGCTGAAAACCTTAAAACGTTTGCTCGATGGCATTGCACTTATTCGTCACAGTTTTTGGCTGTTTGATGAAATTGTTGATAAATCTTCCACAGAAGCGATTCGTAAAGAGCTGAAATGGCTTATCGCCGAATTAAGTTGGGTGGAAAATGCCATTCAGCTGCGCACATATTCATCCAAGCGCCACGCTTACTATAAAAAGATCAATAATGCGCCAGAGCTTGCGCAAGTGATCAACGACTTACAAGATGTGCAACCAAGCATTACCGATATGCAGGACTTGTTTCACTGTAGTCGTTACAACCGTTTGCTGTTGTCATTAACACGTTGGTTAGTAGATAAAAGCTGGCGTAAAAGTTGGAATCAAAAAGCCGTAATGGCTGCAGATAAACCGGTATTGGAAGTGGCAGGGCAGCTCTTTAACCGCGATTGGCAAGAAATGCGAGAGCTGATGCGCGCAGATAAATCCTTTACCGCGCAGGATTATTTACAGCTTAAGCCGCATCTTGAAAGTACCATGCAAAATGGTAATTGCCTTGGTGCATTGTTTGATAAAGAAGCACGTCGTGCGTTTCGTACCCCTTGGATAGATATTGTCTATGGTGTTTACGAGCTACAAACTTTGGCTTATCTCAAGCAACTTTGTCACAGTCAAGGCGACGAGCAGCTTGAGGAAATTCAGGCTTGGTTAGATCAAAAATCAGGGTTTTTAGTCTCTGCGATGGAGCAAAGCCGCATCGCATCGCTTGATAACCAACCTTATTGGCGTTAAAACACAGTGCTAAACTGGTTAAATGGCACTCGCATGCGATTTGCTACACTACCAGTCAGAGCCGCTGTGCGAGTCATCAGTTTAGCTGCGTTTTTGACCAGTTTTACTACGCTCTTAGTCAGTTTTGCTACGCAGGCTCAAAGCGATGACGGGTGGCAAGTCTGGTTTCAAGGTGATGACATTACCATCAGCCAGCAGCGTCATCCAAAACGAGCTGCCACTGTTGGCGCGCACATGCGCTTAGAGCAAACCTCCGCCGCGCAGTTTTTTAGAGTGCTCAATGATGTTGAACATGCCGCCGAGTGGCTCCCACATGTACTCTCGGTGACGTTAGTCAGTCGCCCAACCCCCTCACAAACTTTAGTGTATTCAGTGTTTGATGCGCCGTTTCCGGTGGCTAAACGGCAGTTGCTGAGCCGCTCTTGTTTGTCTTCTGCCATGCAAGATGGGCAACGCGTATGGCTACTGCAAGTAAAAGATGTGCAAAGCAGTATGCTTAACAATGAGCTAATTGCCATTTCTCCACTGCGTGCCATTTGGCGCCTGACTGAGCAAGGTGATGCGCTTGATATTCGCTATGAAGTAGATGCCGATCCGAATGGTCGTTTACCGCTGTGGTTAGTCAATTTTACCAATCTTAACAATACCAAACAGGCGCTGCGGCAGCTTAAAAGCCAGTTGCTAAAACCGCGTTATTTAAGCGGTGAACATGGTTTTGTCGCAGGTCGATGTGATGATTTCTTTACGCCCTAATCCCCAGCAAAATAAATAATTGTGCAGAGTGCATTGATTTAACCCCCCTGTGTAGTGTTCCTCTACTACACTATAAAGAAGGCCACTTTTCAGTTGTGATTATGATAGAAATTGACGACACAGTGTTAGATGACTTGCGCTCTGGTTTTAGTCTGCCTCCCCAACCAGAGATTTTGCGCCAATTGCAAAAAGAGTTAAGCCAACCCGAACCTGAGCTATTCAAGGTGGCGCAAATTATCTCCGCTGACATAGCGACTTCGGCGGCTGTGTTGAAAGTCATTAACTCCCCCGCTTACGGCATGGCCAGAACCGTGACGGATATTCGTCAAGCTGTGATGTTTTTGGGGATGAACTGCATTACCCAAGTGGTGACGGGTTACTTACTGAAAAAGGCGTTTAATCAAGACGCTTGTTGTATTTCATTAGAGCGTTTTTGGGATAACGCCACCGATATTTCTAAAGTGGCGATGTTGATTGGCACCTATATGAAAAGCAAAGTGCCAATTGAAAATCTCCAACTGCTGGGGTTATTTCACGATGCTGGTATTCCTGCAATGGCGATGCGTTATGCAAATTATCACGAGGTGCTAACTCGGGCAGAAGAGCGTACTGAGCACTCATTAGAATATTATGAACAACAGCACTTTGTGACCACGCACACTGTGGTGGGGTTCTTCTTAGCCAGCTCTTGGCATTTGCCGAAAAATATCTGCCAAATGATATTACGCCATCACGACCCCGAATTTTTACGCGGTACTATCCCACAAATTGACAAGCAAACTTTTGCCGCCCTAAAACTGGCTGAAAACTTAGTCTGTGAAGCGAAACGCTTTCGGAGCAGCGCCGACTGGTTTGCGTTTCGCGAATTAGTGTTGTTAGAGCTGGATTTACAAGAAGACGAATATAACGACATTAAAGAAGATGCCGAAGAAATATTTATTGTGGGTGGGTGAGTTGCATCAATAGTTGTGAACATTAGCTCAAGAGGAAGTTTTAAGAAAGCCAATTTCAGCTTATTGAGGAATTTCAATTTCGTCCTTTGTCTCTTGAACTATATTCAACCCTTTTTAATTTCTTCCAGCCCTAAAGAACAGGGTAGTTGGCAAGAAACGGCTTACACCATTCTTGCCTTCCAGACCTTCTGACTTGATGTTGCTATTCCTGAAGGTTGTTGGTTTTCGCTACACACTGGCGGTGGTTAGAGTATACCGCACGCTCTGTGGCTCGTATTTCTGGTACACAGATTTTTGATACTGTGGTTTAGGTGAGGGTTGTCGGGGTAACTTTTGACAAGCCAAGCGAACAAATCTAACGCTTTGCTGGTATTGTCTGACCAATCTAATTGTTTAGCTAAGTCATTGACTAGGAGTAAATCAGTGATGTTGTCGATAGGTTTGGATTGTATAGTCTTTATGACGTCAGCCCATTTATTGTCGAGCAATGCCCTGTTTAAAACAAGTGAAGCGGTAGCGGTGCGGTTGGGGAGAGGGAGACCATAAAATGCGCGCAGCATGTCATCGGCTAGTATACGTTTATGTTCATAGCCCATTCCGGTATTGTTAAGCAAGATTAAACTGACATTATCTTGTGTAAGGTAATAGACAAAACTGCTATGACCTTCCAACTGTCCATCAAAGGTATGTACCGCTTTATCGGTATCCTCAGAGAGAGTGATGTTCTCTAGTTTCCATCCGTACGGTGAGTCGGACGAAAAGAGTGCCTTTTGGCTTTGTGCAGATAACAAGTTACCGTTATGTAACGCATCTAAGTAATTTATAAGATCGTCAGAGGTGGAGTAAATACCCGCACCGCCATGCAATATTTGCATAGGTAAGTTATTGACAGCTTGCCAGCCACCGTTTTTCCCCCATCTGAAGCCCGTGGCAATTGTGGCAGATGAATGAGACACCAATCCTGAATTTGGCATCGAAACTGGTGTAAAAATATGCTTTCTCAGGTTTTCTTCAAGGCTGCTTGCGGTCACGGTTTCAACCATCTCGGCTAAAAGCAGCCAGCCCAGATTGGTATATCGATATTGTGTGCCGGGGGTAAAATCAATGCTCATGCTAGCAAGGGTATCGAGCAATGCTTGCTGTGGTATATCCTGTTTATATCTACCTTCTTTCCAACCTGGCAACATAAAGTGTGAAGGCAGTCCGGAGCGGTTGGCCAGTAAATGGTGAAGAGTGACTTGCTTGGCCCATGGGGCATTAAATTTAGGCAAATAGCGATTTAATGGTGAGTGTAAATCGACGACACCTTGCTCAGCCAATTTAAGTACCAAGCTTGCGACAATCGGTTTACTTAGCGAAGCTATAGCAAATTGAGTGTTGCGGTTGATTGAAATCTGCTTGTTTGCATCTGCAAAGCCAACACTCTTCGCACATAAAACAACGCCGTTTTTGGCAATTAATACGTTGCCCTGAAATATTCCTTGTTCAATAAATGGAGTGAGCGCTGGGGTGATTTTATCGCATACTGGCGATTCAGTCTGTGACGCATTCGTCCAACTGCTGTGGCACAAAAAAATAGCGCTAACCAAACCAAGTATTGTTTTCATTGTATCCATAGACCTGTGAAATTGAAAATGATGATGAATGCTAGTATCGTCCCTTTGATAAAGTCCTCAAATAATTCTATTTTTTTTCTAACAGGAGCTAACAAGCATGGAAAGTCGCGCTTTTCAGTCTGATGAGTTCAAACTCGGACCTTTTACTATTAGGGGGAAAGAGAACGTGCTAGCGTCAGATGAAAGCGAAACTATCTTATTGCCAAAAGTGATGGCGTTACTGCTTTATTTTTGTCGTCATCCGCAAAAAGTTGTCACATTTGATGAGTTGAATACTGCGATTTGGCCTAAAGAAGTTGTTGGCGATAACGCCATTTACAATTTGGTTGGGCAGTTAAGAAAGGCGCTGGGGGATAGTGCAAGTAAACCCATTTACATCCAGACAGTCTCAAAAATGGGATATCGGTTACTTCCTCCTGTAGAGACCATCGAATCTGAACCTCCCAAAGCATCGTTTAATCCACCAGACTTAAAGACACAGGTTTGTACTCCATCTTATAGGTCACAATCTCACATCATCGGGCTAATCGCTGCGCTGTTTATGATAAGCGTAATGGGGTTTATTTTCCTGTACCAGCCAGCCTACTCGCCGACAGCCGAGGCCAAACAACGGTTGCTGCTGGCACGCTATCAGCTTTATAGAGGGGATGTTGAAGGTGTTAATCAGGCCATATCAACCCTGCAGGCGTTGATTGCAATTGAGCCAAAATGGGCGGTGCCGAAATTGGAGCTGGCATATAGTTTTATTCGCAAAGCCGATGCTGACAAAGCGCAGGATGCGTTTTGGATAAGTAAAGCGGTATTGATTAGCAAAGACGAGAGTTTAGGGAGTGGTGGTAAAAGGTTGTCAGACCTATTACTCGCAAGAAATAGTAATAGCGGCGAACTGAGCAGTTTTTTACATGATGAGAATGTGCTGGTAAGTGCACGTTTAGCCTATAGCGATATGTTGTTCAGACAAGGAAACACCGCATTGGCGACTAAACAGACTGAGCTTGCGTTAGCGGATTGTCAGGATTGTCCTTATGTGTATCGAAAACTGGCGACAATGCAAATGGTACTAGGCAATGATGAAGCCGGCTTTGCTAGCTTTGCTCATTTTGCTCTGTTTTCAAATCGTAGTAACACAAACCCAGCAGATAAAGCGGGCTATATGCCGCTGACGATCCAAAGCCTCACTGATATGGCTCGTTGGCATTTTCAATCTCCACCTCCACCTCAGGTTAAGCTAGCAAACCATCAACGTAACCGGTTAGCGCTTTTTTATCTGTCATTGGACAATGTTAAACGTGCAGAAGCGGTTATGCAAAGCGCCAACGATGACAGTGAGCATTTTTTTGATCTCTACACGCATGCAGCAATCGCAGGGGCAAAAAGTGACTTTGAAGCAAGTTATAGATTATTAAATAAACGGCAAATACTTTTCCCAAACAACGACCGCTTTAAACTTTCAGTTGTGTACGCATTGTGGCAACTTGAACGTTATGACGATGCCCTTAAAGCATTTACCGCTTTCGAACTGGTCAATCTGTCAGATGAACTCCCTGATAACATGCCTTTTGATACTTGGGGGCCTTTGGCTGCACTATTACTTAAAACAGGTGATCGTGAACGCGGTGGGGCTATTTTGAAAAAGTTAGAGCAACAGTTTAGTGCTGGGCTTATGACAGGAAGCCACCATGCTGATATTCGTCCAGCGGCTATTTTTGCACTACAGGAGCACCATCAAGCCGCGTTAAGCGCATTAAACAATGCCATATCACAGGGGTGGGTGAGCGACTTTAATCAAAACTGGTGGTACATCGAGGATTCACCTTTTTTCAAGAGCCTGCTCGGAAGCGCTGAGTTTGCTGTAATTGTTGATAAGTATCATCACAATATTGCGCAGGTGGTTGATGAGGCAACAAAATCTGTAGTGGGAGAAGTGCAATAGGGTTAAAGGTGCATGCGCCAAAGTTTGCTTGCAAAGTTCACAGAATACGGTGCGGCACTGTTGATGTTGGTACGTGTAAGTATAACGCTGCATTGCCTCAGATCTGACTTTAGTAGATTGAATCGTGCTGAGCGGATTGCAAAAAGGAAATTGTAAGTAATAAAAAAGGCAACCAGGTTGCCTTTTTTATACTGTTTTCTGAGTAGCTTACACGCTAAAGCTGGCACCACAGCCACAGGTCGTAGTGGCATTTGGGTTGCTCACGAAAAAGCGTGCGCCTTCTAAGCCTTCAGTATAGTCAACTTCGCCGTCAACTAGGTACTGAATACTCATAGGGTCAACCACCATAGTGACACCGTTTTTCACGATTTCTAAATCACCTGGGTTGGTCTTTTCGTCGAAAGTGAAGCCGTATTGGAAACCAGAACAACCACCACCTGTCACATAAACACGAAGTTTAAGATTTGGATTCTCTTCTTCGTCAATAAGCTCTTTAACGCGGTTGGCTGCGGCATCGGTAAATTTAATCGGTATCTGATCAGACATTGATGTGTGCCCCATAAACTGAATGGCGGAATTATCTAATACCTGAGTATTTTAATCAAGTATAGCCCATTTGCACTGCGGCGATTTTATTTTAATCTTCGTTTTGCCATATGGGCTTGCTAAAACCCATAGTTTGGTTGGCTAGGTTTTGTGCTTGGTTGATGTTGTGCGTCGTTCAAAACGTTCAAATATTGCTAAAACTTTGCGCCGGCACAAAGACTTATTCTTAGCCTTTTGGTACACTTAGTGGCAAGAACATTCGAGGAACACATCCATGTCGCTGGATACGTTAAGGCGTCGTTTAGCAATACCTAAAACTTCCATTCAGCTGTGCCTGCTCGGTATTGCTGCGGGCTTAATTGCCGCGATTTTGATTATCCTGTTTCGTCTTACTATTCATTTTTTCCAAGGTTTGTTCCTTGAGTCGGCTGACAACTTTACCACGTTGTCGGAAGTGAATCGGGTGATTTTGCCCGTCATGGCGGCGCTATTTATCGCCGTATTTGCTGATATGACTGGTTTTAAGCATTATCGCCTGGGTATTCCTTTTGTTATTCACCGTATCAAACACCATTACGGACAAATGCCAATTTGGAACACGGCCAATCAGTTTTTTGGTGGTGCATTTGCACTGATTTGTGGTTTTTCGGTCGGCCGAGAAGGGCCATCGGTACACATGGGTGCAACGGGGGCGAGTATTTTAGCTGAGCGCTTGCATTTACCCTTGAATGCCGCCAGAACTTTGGGCGGATGTGGCGTTGCTGCTGGGATTGCGGCCTCGTTTAACACCCCACTTGCTGCGGTTATTTTTGTTATGGAAGTGGTGCTGCGGGAATATAAAGTGCATATCTTTGTGCCGATTATGCTTGCAGCTGTCACCGGTGCGCTACTCACGCAAAACGTGTTTGGTACAGATTCGGAACTCGCACTTATTAGCATCACCCCTTTAAGCGGTTGGCATTATCCGTTTTTGGTGTTGTGTGGTGTCGTGTTAGGTGCTATTGCTTTTGCTTTTAACCAAAACCTCATGCTTATCATTAAAACCTTTAAACCTTTAAACATGTTCCCACGTTTGTTGCTGGCGGGCTTAATTGCAGGGGGGATAGGCTATTTGGTGCCTGAGGCGATGGGCTCTGGCATGAGTGCAATCACCCAAGCGTTACAATCGCCGCATGATGTACAGCTACTGACGACTATTTTGATTGCAAAATTACTGGCGACGCTATTTGCCATTGGTCTTGGTATTCCCGGTGGCTTAATTGGCCCGGTGATTGGGCTTGGGGTCGTCATGGGCACCTTGATGTCGTTCTTCGGGCAGTTTATTAGCCCAGGGGTGGATGTCAGCGGCACCTATGGGGTACTTGGTATGGCAGGGTTGTTGGCGGCAACGTTACACGCGCCGCTAGCGGCATTAACCGCCGTGATGGAGCTTACTTCAAGCCCGCAAATTATCGTCCCCGCGATGTTAGTTATCTCAACAGCCTATGTAACTGCACTGCAAGTATTTGGTAACCGCTCGATTTTCTTACAACAGTTGGATTTCCAAGGCTTGCCTTATCAGGTCTCGCCTGCCACCGAAGCGCTGCAAAAGGTCGGGATCATGGCGGAGATGGAAGAAAACTTTAAATTAATGTACACCGAAGACAAAGAGCAAATTAAAGCGACGTTGTCTGCGGTGAACAGCCAAACACCGCTTATCGTTTATGACGAGCAAAACGGCTATCGTTTAGCAGAATATGATTTAAGTTTGACGGGTGAAAGCGGCGTGAATATTTCTTATATCCCGCTCCATGGTTTGTCTAACCAAGCAACCTTGGCTGATGCATTTGAACTGCTCAAAGATAAGCGTAGCGGGGCAGTGTATGTGTATAACCGCAAAGATAAGCAGCAGATCATGGGGATTTTACGCTGGGATCAATTACGGCATATTTTAACCATACGGCATACATTACTCTAACAAGGAACCTTTTATGGCTGCAGTGCTGATTTATAAATCACTTCACGTCTTTTTTATGATTGCTTGGTTTGCTGGGATTTTCTACTTGCCGCGGTTATTTGTGTATCACGCCATGACGGAAGAAAAAGCCTGCAATGCGATGCTGAAAATCATGGAGCGGCGGTTATTGTATTTTGTTACGCCATTTGCCGTGCTGACGTTAGTGTTTGGGGTATTAACGGTGATGGAATATGGCCGTGATTGGTTTCGCTATAGCATGTGGCTGCATTACAAACTGGTGTTTGTGATAATACTCTACATTTATCACGGTTACTGCTTTAAGTTATTGGCTGACTTTAAACATGACAGAAATACCCGCAGTGACCGTTTCTATCGCATTTTTAATGAATTTCCGGTGTTGCTATTACTTGCCATAGTATTTTTGGCGATTGTCAAACCAGCACTCTAAAATTAGCGCAATATCTGCTATGATCGCGCGCCAAACGGGCGGTCTTAATGCCGACTGTCCCAAACGTGGGTTTTTACGCCAAAGTGCGTACTTACCGCGTTGGGGCGCGTGAAGCGGCAGCGTTTTGTTGGGTCGGGTGCCTAGCTCATCCGTGTTCAATTTGTGATTTAGGAATTGCTTCCATGTTAAGTTTCCAAGGTGAAAATATCCTCTCTGTGAATCAACTCAACAGAGATGCCATCGAGCACATTTTTGCAGTAGCCAGACGTATGGAACCGTACGCGAAAAAACATAAGCGTACGCGGGTATTGGAAGGGGCTATTTTAGCCAATTTATTCTTCGAACCAAGTACACGTACCCGTGTGAGCTTTGGTACGGCATTTAACTTACTCGGTGGTTTAGTGCGTGAAACGACAGGCATGCAAAGCTCAGCCTTGGCCAAAGGCGAGTCGTTATATGATACTGCGCGAGTGATTTCGGCCTATGCCGATGCGGTAGCAATGCGTCACCCTGATGCTGGTTCAGTTGCTGAATTTGCCACAGGCTCCGATGTGCCGGTGATAAACGGTGGTGACGGCCCAAATGAGCATCCTACTCAAGCACTATTAGACTTGCTAACGATTGAGCGTGAACTTGGTCGCTTTGGACAAAACGTCGATGGCATGCACATCGCTATGGTCGGCGACCTAAAATATGGCCGCACAGTACACTCGTTATCAAAGTTACTTTGCCACTATAAAAATGTGCGCTTCACTATGGTGGCGCCAGACGGTTTACAAATGCCGGATTACATTTTGGATGCCGTCACCAATGCAGGCCACCAAATTGAGTTGGTGTCAAAAATGGAAGGCAACTTAGCTGCGGATATCGTGTACCAAACGCGGATTCAGGAAGAGCGTTTTCCATCGCAAGAAGAAGCCAACAAATACCGTGGTGGTTTTAAAATCAGCCAAGCCATTTACAATGCGCACTGTAAACCGAACTCAGTATTGATGCATCCACTACCACGCGACAGCCGCTTGGATGCTAATGAACTTGATAACGACTTGAATAATAACGACAACTTAGCGATTTTCCGCCAAGTACAAAATGGTGTGTTGATCCGCATGGCGTTATTCGCTTTAACCCTTGGGGTTGACACTCTTGTGGAAAAATACGAGGCCGATGTGCCTTGGTTTAGCCGTAAACGTAATAGCTAATAGGAAAGAGCATGACAATCAGCCAAGACCTCTTTGCCAGAGCGCAAAATTCTATTCCAGGCGGTGTAAATTCGCCAGTGCGCGCCTTTAACGGCGTAGGTGGTACACCGCTATTTATTACTAAAGCTCAAGATGCTTACACTTTTGATGCTGATGGTAAAAAGTACATAGATTATGTTGGTTCTTGGGGGCCAATGATCTTAGGCCATAACCACCCGGAAATTAAAGCTGCGGTATTGGCCGCGGTCGAAAATGGCCTTAGCTACGGCGCACCCACTGAAACTGAAATTTTAATGGCGGAAAAAGTTAAAGCTTTAGTGCCGTCAATTGAAAAAGTACGTATGGTAAGTTCAGGTACTGAAGCGACCATGAGTGCAATTCGCTTGGCACGTGGTTTTACTGGCCGTGACAAAATCCTGAAGTTTGAAGGGTGTTACCATGGTCATGCGGACTCGCTGTTAGTTAAAGCCGGTTCTGGTGCGCTGACGATGGGCGTACCTAACTCACCGGGTATTCCAGCTGACTTTGCTAAACATACTTTAACGGTATCGTTTAACGATTTAGACGAAGTGAAAGCCATTTTCGCCAAATACCCAGAGGAAATCGCCTGTATTATCGTCGAGCCAGTCGCAGGCAATATGAACTGTATTCCACCTGTTGCTTGCTTTTTGGAAGGTCTACGTGCGGTTTGTGATGAATACAACAGCGTGCTGATTTTTGATGAGGTGATGACAGGTTTCCGTGTTGCTTTAGGTGGTGCCCAAGCTTATTACGACATCAAACCAGACTTAACTTGTTTAGGTAAAGTCATCGGTGGCGGTATGCCAGTGGGCGCGTTTGGTGGTAAGCGGGAGATCATGGATTTTATCGCACCAGTAGGTCCGGTATACCAAGCTGGTACTTTGTCTGGTAACCCGATTGCGATGGCGGCGGGTTTAAAAGCTTTAGAGCTACTAGAAGCACCGGGTTTACACCAAGCATTAGAAGCGAAAAGCAAAGCGCTTTGTGAAGGTTTCCAAGCCGCAGCAGATAAAGCAGGTATTGCGTTAACTACTAATTATGCTGGTGGTATGTACGGCTTCTTCTTTACTGAGGCTGACGTAGTGACAAGTTATAAACAAGCTACTGAGTGTGATATTGCGCGCTTTAAACGTTTCTTCCATTTAATGTTAGAAGAAGGCGTGTATTTAGCGCCATCAGCCTTTGAAGCGGGCTTTGTCAGCACTATGCATACTGACGCTGATATTGCCGAGACTATCGCAGCAGCAGAGCGTGCCTTCGCTAAACTGTAACGACTAAAGTTGTGACTTATAAATAGAAAGGAGGTTTTATACCTCCTTTTTACTTTCGGGTTTAAACCATCTACTTCAGCTGGTTAGTAGGGCGTGTTGACCCGTTATTTGTAATTTAATCATAAGGATAATTAACTTAGGGGGGCGTAACCCTCACCTAACGTTATCCTTGATTGCGGTGGACATGGCTTTATATCGTACTTACGAGAAGAATAAACTTGCCTTTGCAGGGTAAGTAATACTTATTGGCACTTTGCATCAGTTCCACTTGTACTTTCTGTTCCTTTCTTGTTTACTAAGTAAAACTCATAATTTCAGGATGTTATCTATGTATTCAGGGAGTTGCTTGTGCGGGCAGGTCAAAATTTCAGTCAATGGGCCAATTACTGACATTATTCATTGTCATTGCTCGCTGTGCCGTAAATCAACAGGCTCTGCCTATGCAACCAATGGTTTTGTAGCTAGTAGCGATTTTGTCATTACAGCGGGGCAAGCGCTTATCCGCCACTACTCCTTTAAGCCAGGCCGCTTTCGGCATTTTTGTAGCCATTGCGCTGCACCTGTGTATAGCTCTAACAGTGAGGATACAAACCGCATTCGTATTCGGTTGGGGATTTTAGATTCAGAAATAAGCGAGCGGCCAATGTCGCATAATTTTGTTGGCTCAAAGGCGAATTGGGAGGATTTAGATGCCCAATTGCCCCGTTACGAAGAATTTGAACCAAGCCGCCAGCGTCAATCTAGCGGCGGACAATAAGTTAGCACTCTGTGAGGTTTGGCTGAGCTTCACAAATGGTTTTTAAAGCGATTTGTGCTTGCGCTAAACCTTGCCTGCTTGCGGTAGCAAACCAAAAAGCCGCGAGTGTTAAATCCGCTTTACCCCCTTCACCATCTCTAAGCATCTCGGCATAGTTAAACTGACCCCATTTATCACCCGTTTGCGCCGCCGCGAAAAAGGCTTCGCGGGCGGCATCGAATTCGCCCATTTGATAGTGGCGAATAGCCCTTTGATTGTGTGGGTTAGGCTTTTCTGGAATATACAAAGCTTTTGGTTTAGCGCGTTGACGGACAATGCCGCCAAATACGTAGATATCGATAGGGCGGTGTGCTTGATAAATCACGCCGCTCTCGTATAAATCAGAGAGCTGAGCTTGCTGCCAACGCACCGGCTCGGTGAGGTAATAGTCATCGACCATTAGCTGACCTAGTTGAATGCCGCGTTTAATATCGCGAAAGCGATAATAGGTATAACGGCCAACCCGAAAACTAATATTATCACCGTCAATAGCACTGACTTGGTAGATTTTGTATTGTGATTGTGTACCCGCAGCATCGCTTAGTTTACTTTCATCTACGATAAACACGTCATCCAGTGCTGGGGTGGCAATCACTGCTTGTTGCAGCAACTGATCTGCTTGCTGTTTTTGATACCAATGAGCGGCAAGCAATAACAAGGCTAGGGTGATAAGCCAAGTTTTGTATTTGCTTATACCTAGAGATAGCCAATCGTGAAGTGTAAACAGTAGCTGCATGCTCATCCTTGTGGTCGGTTTATTATAGGGTACCTAACTGGAGGCCTAATGACAATTTTCATTGTTACTGTTTGTTGTGTATAAGATTTTGATATTTAAATAGAATTGTCATTCTATATATTTTCTTACACTCTTTTACCTAAGCCAGATAGAGAAGTGGGAAAGAGCACAAGCATAAAAAAAAGCGCCTGCAGGCGCTTTTTAAGGATATTTAGGTTAGGACTATTACAGACCAGCTGCTGCGCGAAGTGCGTCAGCTTTGTCGGTTTTTTCCCAGCTGAATGCGGTGAAAGTATCATCACCTACAGTCATTTCAAATGGCTCACGACCGAAGTGGCCGTACGCCGCAGTCATTTGGTACATTGGGTGCAATAAGTCTAGCATCTTAGTAATGCCGTATGGACGCAAGTCAAAGTGCTCACGTACCAACTCAATCAAGCGCTCTTCAGAAACTTTACCTGTGCCAAATGTCTCGATAGAGATAGAAGTTGGCTCTGCAACACCGATAGCGTAAGACACTTGGATCTCACACTTGTCAGCAAGACCTGCTGCAACGATATTTTTCGCTACATAGCGGCCTGCGTATGCTGCTGAACGGTCAACTTTTGATGGATCTTTACCAGAGAATGCACCACCACCGTGACGAGCCATACCACCGTATGAGTCAACGATGATCTTACGACCAGTCAAACCACAGTCACCTACTGGGCCACCGATCACGAAACGACCCGTTGGGTTGATGAAATACTTGGTGTTGTCGGTTAAAAGCTCAGCAGGTAGCGTGTGCTTAATGATGTGCTCCATCACGTCGCGTACGAGCACTTCTTGCTCAACTTCTGGGTTGTGCTGTGTTGACAGTACCACGGCGTCGATAGCAACTGGTTTGCCATCTTCATACACGAAAGTGACCTGAGATTTAGCATCTGGACGTAACCATGGCAATAAGCCTGATTTACGCGCTTCAGCTTGGCGCTCAACTAAACGGTGTGAGTAATAGATTGGTGCTGGCATCAAAGTAGGCGTTTCATTGGTCGCATAACCGAACATCAGGCCTTGGTCACCCGCGCCTTGCTCTTCTGGTTTAGCACGGTCAACACCTTGTGCGATTTCCGGCGATTGCTGGCCGATAAGGTTCATAATGCCGCAAGTTGCACCGTCGAAACCAACGAATGAAGAATTGTAGCCGATATCTAAAATTACTTTACGGGTGATAGATTCTAAATCTACCCATGCGTCTGTTGTTACTTCACCAGAAATGATAGCAACACCCGTTTTAACCATAGTTTCACAAGCAACACGAGCATGTTTGTCTTGCGCGATGATAGCATCTAAAACTGCATCAGAGATCTGATCCGCAATTTTATCCGGATGTCCTTCAGACACGGACTCAGAAGTAAATAAATGTTTTGCCATTATATTTAAACCCACCAATATTTGCGCTTCAGCAACTGCAGAACGAGTTATACAGCGCACCAATAGAAAAATAAGAGGCGTATTTTAACCAAAACTCACCTCCATGCCTAGCTTTTTTACGCCTAGACGTCCGCAGCACATTAATTTTTTTCAAGTTGCTAAACATGCAGGCAAAAATCTACCGAAAAACTGCGTTGTACCCGTTTTTTCTCAGGATTAAGCGTTGCAGACCTGACCCCAAATAAGTAAGAATGAGGGTTCAAATTACCCGCGCAGAACTATTAATCTAGGAGAATTCATGCCATCTCGCAAAGAACTCGCGAATGCGATCCGCGTTTTGTCGATGGACGCAGTGCAAAAAGCCAAATCAGGTCACCCAGGCGCCCCTATGGGCATGGCGGATATCGCCGAAGTCCTATGGCGCGATTATCTAAAACATAACCCAAATAACCCTGATTGGTATGACCGCGACCGTTTTATTCTGTCTAATGGTCATGGTTCTATGCTGATCTATTCTCTATTACATTTAAGTGGTTATGACTTATCAATCGACGACTTGAAAAACTTCCGTCAACTGCATTCAAAAACGCCAGGTCACCCTGAGTATGGCTACGCGCCAGGCATTGAAACCACCACTGGCCCGCTTGGCCAGGGCATTACCAATGCAGTAGGTATGGCGATTGCGGAAAAGGCTTTGGCTGCGCAATTTAACCGTGGCGAACATAATATCGTTGATCACTTCACTTATGCTTTCTTAGGTGATGGTTGTTTGATGGAAGGTATTTCCCATGAAGCCTGTTCTTTGGCGGGTACGTTAGGGCTTGGCAAACTGATTGCGTTTTGGGATGACAATGGTATTTCTATCGATGGTCATGTTGAAGGCTGGTTTACTGACGATACGGTAAAACGTTTTGAGTCTTATGGCTGGCACGTCATTGCAGGTGTTGACGGTCATGACAGTGATGCCATTAAAGCTGCGATTGATGCTGCACGAGCAGAAACGGCAAAGCCAACCCTGATTTGTTGTAAAACCGTGATTGGTTATGGTTCGCCAAACAAATCAGGTAGCCATGACTGCCACGGTGCACCGCTGGGTGATGCTGAAATTGCCGCTGCGCGTGAATTCCTCGGTTGGTCACATGCACCGTTTGATGTGCCTGCTGATATATATGCGAAGTGGGATGCCAAAGCACGTGGTCAACAACAACAAAGCGAGTGGTTGATCAAATTTACTGAGTATCAAATTGAATACCCAGAATTGGCTGCTGAGTTTGAGCGCCGTATGAAAGGCGATTTACCAGCAGATTGGCACGCGCAATCAGAAGCTTATATTGCTGAGCTACAAGCAAACCCAGCTAATCCTGCAACGCGTAAAGCATCACAAAATGCGCTAAATCGTTTTGGTCCACTCCTACCTGAATTTATGGGCGGCTCAGCTGACTTAGCTGGTTCAAACCTAACTCTATGGAGCGGTTCAAAAGGCTTAACGGCAGAAGATGCGTCAGGCAACTACATTTTCTACGGTGTACGTGAATTTGGTATGTCTGCCATTATGAATGGTATAGCGCTTCACAAAGGTTTTATTCCTTACGGTGCGACTTTCCTGATGTTTATGGAATACGCGCGTAACGCAGTACGTATGGCTGCACTGATGAAGCAACCAAGCATTTTCGTTTATACCCACGACTCAATTGGTCTGGGTGAAGATGGCCCAACACATCAGCCAGTAGAACAATTGGCAAGTATGCGGATGACGCCGAATCTGGTTAACTGGCGCCCATGTGACCAAGTTGAATCAGCGGTCGCTTGGCAGCAAGCAATTGAGCGTAAAGATGGCCCAACTGCGCTAGTCTTTACCCGTCAAAACCTTGAGCAACAGCCGCGTAGCGCAGCGCAAGTTGCAGCGATTAAGCAAGGCGGTTATGTACTAAGCTGTGACGGCACGCCTGAACTGATTCTGATTGCCACTGGCTCTGAGGTTCAGCTAGCAGTTGACGCGGCAACAGCACTACGTGCAAAAGGTAAGAAAGTGCGTGTGGTTTCTATGCCATCAACCGATTTGTTCGATGCACAAAGCGTTGAATATAAAGAAAGCGTATTGCCAAGTGCGGTAACGCGTCGGGTTGCAATCGAAGCTGGTATCGCAGATTTCTGGTACAAGTACGTTGGTCTCAATGGCGCTATTGTGGGTATGACGACATTCGGTGAGTCGGCACCTGCTGATGAGCTATTCAAGTACTTCGGCTTTACGGTAGATAACGTAGTGGCTAAGGCTGAGGCGTTATTCTAAGCCTGATATATAGACAAAAAGCCCGCTCAACTGAGCGGGCTTTTTTCTTGTTATTTTTTTTGTACTTTAGCGGTGAGTAACGTTAGTGAGGTTACGCAGTGCTCACTTGCTTTGCGCAATTGAGCCGCGTGTTCAAAACCGTTAAACGCGGAATTGCGCCACAGACAAGCGTAATTCCTCGGCCAGTTTCGCCACCTCAGTGCTCGAAATCGAGGTTTGGTTTGCGCCTTCCGCCGTTTGCTCCGCAATCGCAACAATTGACTCTAAGCGTTCACTTATCTCTTGGGCGACTTGTTGTTGCTCTTGTGCGGCAGTGGCAATTTCTTCACTGACATCGTGGGCTTGAGAGACTGCAAGGGTAATCGAGTTCAGTGCTTGGGCGGCTAAATCACTTTGCGCAACACAAGACTCAGCTTGTTGTTTTCCCTTTGACATCACATGTACAGCTTCTTGCGCGCCTCTTTGTAGCGACTCAATCATGACTTGAATTTCTTGTGTTGATACTTGGGTTTTGCTGGCAAGCGAGCGAACTTCGTCCGCTACCACCGCAAAACCACGGCCTTGCTCACCAGCTCGGGCAGCTTCAATTGCAGCGTTGAGTGCCAGTAGGTTAGTTTGCTCGGCAATACCGCGGATCACATCAAGAATGCTGCCGATAGAGGCACTATCTTGATTCAGCTTATTGATAACCCGTGAGGCCTCGTCTACCTCACGTGCAAGTTGTTCAATGGTATGTTTGTTATCGTTTGAAATGCCCTTAACGCGCTCTGCTTCTTTGTCGGCATTTTTGATTTCTAATAAGGCTTGGTGTGCGCTGTTGCTTACGCCATGTGAGGTGCTGCTCATTTCCGTGGTCGCGGTGGCAGCCTGCTCAACTTGCGCTTGTTGGTTGCGGATAGCTTGGCTTGATTCTGTGGTAATCGCAGAGGTTTGCTCTGATGCTGCAGCAAGCTGAGTCGAGCGTGAAACGATACCTGTGATAAGCTCACGCAAATTATCAATCAAGCTATTGCATGAACGAGCGAGTTCACCGAACTCATCACGGCCGCGGTCATCAAGGCGCTGAGTCATGTCGCCTCGGGCAACGATATCTAAAATGCGGTTAACTTCGGCAAGTGGCTTAGTAATACGGCCAACAGTGATAAAGGCAACGATGATGGCAACTAAAGTGGCGGAGATCATGCCAATCCAAGTCCATAAGTTGGCCGAGGTCACATCTTCACGCACTTCTTTTTGCAGCTTAAAGGCGACTTCGCTGGCTTCTAACAGCAGCTCATCTAATTGAGTTAGGGCTGCTGCAGTCGCTTTTTCTGCATCGGCCAATTCAGTGCGAGTCATTTCAATGGCGTTGATTAAGCGACGTTGGTTTTCCGCTAAACCTTGGCTACCTTTAACTTGCGCTTGAATCGCGTTGAAATAACCTTCAAGGCTAGCATAGAGGTCGGCATCAAGTTCAGTGACAGCTGGCTTTAGGAGACCCATGCTGCGCTCTAACTCAGATAAATAGTAAAGTTGCTCTTTGGAGACGATCTCTAACGTATTGATGTTGTCCACAGTCAACATGTCAGTGCTATTGGTGACTAACGAGGTAAAGTTAGTTTCCATATTATTTGCGGCTTGGAAAGCACGCTTATCTGCGGCTTCAAAACCGTTGAGATCAATAATATCTAGCACTACGGTGTTGGCGTCTTCAGAAGCTGACTCGATTTTTTCTAGCTGGGCGCGTGTCGCTTTTTTCAATGCTAACTCTTGATGTTTATCTTTTAACAAGCTATCAACAGAGCGCAGGAAAGTTTGATAAGAGGCGCCAGCATCATTACTACTTTTAGTGAGCTTGGCATTGTTGTTTTTGCTTACGACCTGTTGCAACTCTTGATAGGTGGCGCTGAAGCTGGCTTTACGTTTTGCAAACTCGGCTTCAAGTGCATTAAGGCGCTCTTCTGATTGGCTGTAAAAGCTGCCTTGTGCCACTTTACTCATCAATGAGAATTCAACCTGCAGCTCTGAACTTTTGTCTAAAGCAGGTAAAGACAGGGTATTTACAAGCTGTGATGAATTGTCAATGTTGGCTATACGCATCAGAGAGTTACCTCCAATAAGTATAAGCAACAAGGTAATGACGATAAATCCACCCCAAATACGTTGGCTGACGGTTAAATTCATAGAATCTTCCAAATTTACTAATCGAATCGAAATACTTATCGGAATTGTCGCTGATAAGTTAAGTCTTTTATAGCAGATGTGAGCAATAATTTCAGTTAAATAGGTTAAATGTTAGGGATTTACGGACAGGCGTTCCCAAGATGTTAAATCCAGCAGTGTCATTGCTCCACCCCAGACATAGCCCGTGTCGAGTGCAATGATGTCATTTCGCCCCGTTTTCCCTTCTAATGCCGCCCAATGGCCGAAGATCAGCTTGCAGGGCGGGGGATTTAGCTTTGGATGCTGAAACCAAGGTTGCAGACCAATTGCCCCCTCTAAACCCTCTTTATGCGAGAGATTTAGTCGCCCATCCAATTCTAAAAAGCGCATTCGCGTAAACACATTAACGATGGCGCGAAACCGAGAGTGAGCATCATGACTATGGATGTCGCTTGGCAGACAATCACCGTACATAGTTGCGAAAAATTCAGCAGCCTGAGCACCTTGATAGCACTGCTCGGCAAACTTTGCATGGCTAAGCGCGTCCTCAATGCTCCAGTCTGGATAAATACCAGCATGACTTATCAGCGCATCACTATCGGGGAGGTAAATGGCCAGCGGTTGTGCCTGTAAGAAGGCTAAATAGTGGTTGAAGTCTGGGTGAGCAAACAGTGCAGCGAGTTTGTCTTTTGGATTCGGTGCTTTATGGAGTGCTTGGCAAGCCAGCAAATGTAAGTCGTGATTACCTAAAGTAATGCTTACCGAGCTGGCATTTTTAGCCAAAAAGCTTAGGCAGGCAAGTGAGTCAGGACCACGTGCCACAATGTCACCAACGCAATAGAGGTGATCTTTACTTGGGTTAAAATCTACTTGGTCGAGTAGTTCAACCAGAGGTGTAAAACAACCTTGCAGATCACCGACTACGTAGCGTGCCATAGTCTAATGCAGAATATTAGGAGTAGAGAGCCTAAATACCGCGATTGGCGCCTGAAATTCAGTGCCAAACTCGTTACGCATCACGTAATGCCCCTGCATTGTCCCAACTGGGGTATCAAGCACTGCACCGCTGGTGTAGCGATAACTTTCACCAGGACGAATGGTTGGGGTTTCACCTACCACACCCTCACCCTCGACTTCGGTTTCTTTACCGTTGGCGTCAGTGATTAACCAATAGCGGCTCTCTAGTTTGGCACTGCACAAACTGTGATTTTTAATGGTGATAGTGTACGCAAAAACGTACTTTTCCTTTTCCGGTTCTGACTGCGCTTCAACGTAAAAGGTTTCTACCGAGATTTTGATCGGAGAGCCAAGATTAGTGTTGTTTGTCATAGATAAAATTAGCTATCTCAATAAACTGGTTAAGTGAGAGGTTTTCAGCACGAAGCCCTGCATCAATACCAAGGCCAGCGATTTCTGCTTCGGTAAGTAAGTTTGATAAGCTATTACGCAGCGTTTTGCGGCGTTGGTTAAAGGCTTCCAAGCAGACTGTGTTGAGAAGTTTAGTGCATTTGGCACTGCGTTGCTCAGCCGGTTTTGGCATTAAACGTACTACCGCAGAGTCGACTTTAGGTGCAGGTTTAAAGCATGTTGGTGGCACTTCAATGACCGGCATGGCGTAGCAGTAATATTGTGTCATCACACTCAAACGACCAAAGGCCTTGCTGCCTGGGCTTGCAACCATACGGTTGACCACTTCTTTTTGTAGCATAAAGTGCATATGTTCAACGTTGTCGACAAACTCAAACAAGTGAAACAATAAAGGCGTTGAAACGTTGTAGGGTAAGTTACCAAAGATTTTTAGTTTTTCACCCTCTTTAATCAACGATGAAAAATCGAACTTCATCGCGTCGCCTTGGTGAACTGTCAGCTTAGATGCTAAAAATGGGTGCTGGGTCAAGCGCTCAGCCAGATCCATATCTAGTTCTACCACAGTTAAATGGCCTGATAACGCCGCTACAGGTTCGGTGATAGCACCAAGACCTGGGCCGATTTCGACCAGATTATCTTGTGGTTTGGGGTCGATGGCGGTGACAATTTTGTCGATGATCATCGCATCATTTAAGAAGTTTTGACCAAAGCGCTTACGCGCGCGGTGGCCTAAGTGTACTTTATCGCTCATGTATTTTGTGCTTTCTCAGTCGCAAGCTTAATTGCTTCACGAATCGCTAAATCGAAACTGCCCACGTCGACGTTGCCTGTACCCGCTAAATCTAGCGCAGTACCGTGATCAACGGAAGTACGAATAAATGGCAGCCCCAATGTAATGTTTACGGAATTACCAAATCCTTTGTATTTTAACACAGGTAATCCTTGATCGTGATACATTGCCAGTACCGCGTCTGCGTTTTCTAGATATTTAGCCTGAAACAGCGTATCAGCTGGCAGTGGACCGATAAAATGCATACCTTCTCGATTGAGCGCTTCTAGAGCCGGGCGGATGGTATCGATTTCTTCGCGGCCTAAATGGCCGTCTTCACCAGCATGTGGATTTAAGCCGCAAACCAAAATACGCGGTTCAGCAATGCCAAACTTTTGCTGTAAATCTTGGTGGAGAATTCGTGCCACTTTGCTGAGTCGTTCGGTGGTAATGGCGCGTGACACATATTCCAGCGGAATATGGGTCGTCACCAGTGCCACTCGTAGTCCTTCGGTGGCGAGCATCATCACCACATGTGAAGTATTTGATTGCAGAGCAAAATACTCAGTATGACCGCTAAATGCGATGCCCGCGCGATTAATAATGCCTTTATGGACTGGGCCTGTGACCACCGCGGCAAAGGTATTATCCATGTTTTTTTCGGATGCTATTCGCAGCGTATCAAGCACATAACGGCCGTTATTCTCATCAAGCTGACCCGCTACAACAGGGGCACCAAGGTCAACTTGTAAACAGTAAATGGCACCAGCTGGGGCAGGTGTGGCAACAGCTTCAGGATCAAATGGTAAAACTTTAATGCTGAGGCCAAGTTCTGCTGCGCGCTGTGTTAACAGCGCGGCATCCGCAACAGCCACCAATTGCTCTGACCAAGCCTTTTGTGCCAACTTAATTAACAGGTCTGGGCCAATACCTGCAGGCTCTCCTGGCGTGATAGCAATCCGTAAAGTCATTTTTATTCTGCCGGGAAAATTTCAATATGGGCTTGTTCACGCATCTCATTCTGCCACTTGAAGCTTTCTTCTTTGAATTTACGATTAAAGAGAATGCCGTGGGCGCGATTGCGTTTAGCTTGTTCCGTTTTATCGGCAATGCGCTTGTCCAGCAATTGCACGATATGCCAGCCGAATGTACTGCGGAATGGCTCACTTAGCTCACCTACTTGCAGTGATAATAAAGTATCACGAAACGCAGGTACATACGTGCTTGGATCTGTCCAGTCGTACTCGCCGCCTTTAAGCGCTGAACCTGGGTCTTCAGAATGCTCTTTGGCTAGCGCGGCAAAGTCCGCTTTGCCTTCGCGTAAATCTTTAACAAAGCCTTGTAACATCGAACGGGCTTTTTCTTCGCTCAGGATGATAGAAGGTTTGATTAAGATATGGCGTGAGCGAACTTCTGTAGTTTCAACTACTTGGCGGCCACGGATATCTTGAATTTTAATAATGTGGAAGCCAGCACCAGAACGGAGTGGGCCGATAATATCATCTTTCTTTTTGCCTTTTACTGCTTCGGCAAATAAGGTTGGCATATCATTAATGCCCATCCAACCTAACTGACCACCATCGAGTGCTTTGGCACCGCCAGATGAAGCAATCGCGATGCGCTTAAAGTCTTCGCCTTTGTTTAACAGCTCAATGACTTTTTCCGCACGATTACGCTCGGCTTCGATTTCTTCTGGTGAGGCTTTTGAAGGGAGCTTAACCAAAATATGGCCGATATCGTACTCTTCGTTATTAGCGCCCTGTGACTCCATGATTTTCAGAAGATTATCAATTTCTTGTGGACTGACGTAGATACGGCGGTCAACGTTCGCACGCATTACTTGCCCGGTAGTGATCTCACGGCGAATTTCTTCGCGGTAAGCCGCAAAACTTTCACCTGAGGCTTCAATGGTGCGGCGTAAATCGGTAATAGTACCACCTTGGTCGCCAGCGATATTAGCTAAGGTTTGGTCGAGCTGCGCATCAGAGATCTCAAGGCCCATACGCTCAGCAAGCTGCATCATAATTTCTTGGTCAACTAAGCGCTCTACGGCTTGCAAACGTAAGGTTTTGTCAGACGGAAGCTGCGTGCCTTGTTGTTCAGCATTCTTTTTGACACGGTCAATGACGACATTCACTTCACTTTGCAACACTACGCCATTATTGACGGTAGCGACCACTTTATCGAGTTCAACACGCTCTGCAAAAGCCACCTGAGATACACTCAGGCTTAGGCAAGCGCTTAAAAATAGCTTTTTAAAATTCATAAACTTCTAATTTCTAGTTATTTAAAAAATAGGGTCTTCTGTAAGCAAAGATACCGCGTTTTAAGAGGTTTTGTACATCACTACGAGCGTTGCTGCCAAGTCCTTTCAACACAAAGTTGAAGCGGATACTAGAATCGAACACCGCATCGTCTTGCCCAATGGTGCGATTGAGGTCGGTTTCAATTTGTCGACTGGTGGTTATTTGCACCGCCCAGCAACAAGATTCATACTGAAATCCAGCAAACGACTCAATACTGCGGTTTGCCTCTAAATCACGGTGGTAGCTGGCAATTAACTGCCAGTTATCACTTACTGGCACACTCATAAACATACCGACCTGATCTATGGTATAGCCTGAGACATCGGTTGCATAGCGATGGTTCAATTGCACTAGCTGATTATTATCACCTTTGTAATCTAAAGTAAGGTGAGATTGCACCACATCTTTGCCATCGGCATCAAATTGCACACCAGCACCTAAATACCAGCGACGATGCCAATGCCACATAGTTTCAGCGGCCAGTAGCGCATTGTAATTAGTGTCAGAGCCTGCGCTGGGGAGGCCTTGCTCACTCGGTTTCACTGAATCGCTGAGGTAGAAAATTTGGCCGAAACTAAAGTTAAACACTTCGTCGTTGCCACGGTTAAACACGCGTGTGGTGGCACCTAAGGTAAACTGATTTGCTTCAGCAACTCGGTCAACACTTGAGAAGCGTTTGTCGCGGAATAAACCGAAGAAGTCATCTTGTAATCTTGTGGTATCGTACAGTCCAATCTCTGATTGGTCGCGTTTTGGCGTGTATAAATATTGAATTTGTGGTTCTAAAGTTTGTATACCGTCTTCAATAAACCACGCGGTATCGCGTTCGAAGTTGAGTTTGCCGTGGAGGCGTACTTTGGGTAACGTGCGGCTCACTTCTCGTGCGTAAGGAGTGTCACTTAGCTCGCCATCTTGACGATAACGGGTATGTAATAAACTGGCTTCAGATAAAAATGACCAAGCATAGTCATCAATACGATAACTGAGTTTGGGTTCTAAGTGCACGCGTGAGGCTTCTTCTATGGTTAAATCGCGATTTTGAAAGTGAGCAAATTCACCATTAAAGTGCCAATTTAACCCTTGTTGATCGCCAATTTGGCGCCGCGCAAAACTTACCTGAGGCAGTGCCGCGTAGGATTCGGTGTGATTACCTAGCACCTCAAAGTTTTGCAGTTTAATGTTGGCCGTCCAATCATCACCCAAGTAGTTAAATAGCGCAGTACGCTGCAACTGCGTATCAGTCATCGACGCGTAGTCGGTATTTAAATCGGTAATATAGTTGTCATCACTGATATTGGTGACGTCAAAACTGGCGCGCCACTGCGAGTTAAAATCACTTTGTTGTTGAAAATGAAAGAGGTAACGCTCATCCAAAGTTTGCTCAGATTTATCATTACCTAAGTATTCTACCGCTACTAAACCTTGGTGATCTTCGGTCAGATAACGAAATTCACTGACCAGTTGCACCCCTTTATTGGCCATATATCTTGGCGTGATGGTGGCATCGTAATTGGGCGCAATATTCCAATAAAACGGGGTCGCAAGCTCTAAACCAAAACGCGCAGAGCTAGATAGTGTAGGAGTCAGTAAGCCTGACTTACGTCTATCGTCGATTGGAAAGGTGAAATAGGGAATGTAAACAACAGGCACATCTAAGATTTTCAAGATGGTGTTGTGGGTTTCACCCCAACCATCGTCCTGTGACAAGGTGATGTTGTCGGCACTGATTTGCCAAAACGGTTGCTCGCCGGGACAAGTGGTAAAACTTGAATTGTCGAGGCTTAGACCTTTGGCATTAACCGCTAACTTTTCTGCTCCACCGTGACCATTTTGTTGGGTAAGTTGGTATTGTGCACCAAGCAGGACAATACTGCTTTGATTGAGGTTGGCAGTAAGGCCTGCGCTTTCTACCTTGCTGAACTTATCCTGATACTGTAGCGGTCCGCTCGCATGTAACAGCCCCTGTTGCTTATCGACCAATGCCGACTGAGCACGTAAGGTCATTTTGGTGGTATGGATATTGACATTGCCATTAAACTCGGCACTCTGCGTACCTTGTAATTCAACGTCGTCGGCATCAATAGCGATGGCATTGAGTCCTAATCCCGGTGCGGGTTGCCAGCTGGGGTTCAGGGTTGTAGTGTTACATAGTTGTGGTGCAGGCAAGGTGACAGCAGTATCGGCAGAAGTTTGTGAGGCAGTATCGGCAGCAGTGGTGGTTTGCGCAGTTACAGTGGCGCTATACAATCCCTGCAGTGAACCTAAGACTAACAAACTCCAGATTTTTTGCATTGCAACCTTCTTTTCCATGCGCCTGTTTTCAAAGCCCAACATCATAAATGAAAATGGGCCTAATTACAGTAACCAGAATAACGAAAAACGTGATAAATCATGACCACAGTGCTGACAAAATTTGACTCTTTTTTACAAGCTTACTTTAACGCTCCCCCAACCAGTGTGGCAGCTATTACTGGGGATGCCAGTTTTCGCCGTTATTTCCGTATTGAACACAACGGCTTAAGTTATATTTTAATGGCTGCAGAGCCGAGCAAGGTCGACAACCGCCCGTTTGTCGCTTTAACCGAGCATTTTGCCGCAGGTGGGCTGCGTGTACCGCAAGTATTGGCGGTAGATCATGCGCAGGGGCTAGTCTTACTTGAGGATTTCGGCAGTGTGCATCTGGCGGATAAGTTAAATGAGGCCACACGCGTAAGTCATTATCAGCAAGTCTTAGCGCTCATGCCAAAAATCGCGACTTTAACGCCAAGTAGCTGGATGAAGCCCTATGATGCGGCTTTTATTGCCATGGAGTTAGACATCTTCCGCGATTGGTTACTCAGCCAGTGGCTGCAGGTGCCTAGCACAGCGGAGCTAACAACGCGTTGGCAAGCGTTACAGCATTGGCTGGTTGGCGAATTTATAGCGCAACCACAAGTGACTATGCATCGTGATTTCCATAGTCGTAATATTATGGCAGTAGAGGACGGTTGGGCACTGATTGATTATCAAGATGCAGTGCAAGGTCCAGTTTGTTATGACGTAGTATCGCTACTGCGTGATTGCTATTTCCGCCTTCCTGAGGCGGAGTTTATTCAGCTGCGTCACGATGCCTTTATTTTGCTGCATCAAGCAGGGCTACTAGCGCAAATATCGGAGACAGAATTTGCCTATTATTTGGACGTTACGGGATTGCAGCGTCATCTAAAGGCTGCGGGGATTTTCGTGCGCTTATGGCTACGTGATGGCAAAGCGGGTTACTTAGCAAATATCCTCCCAACCTTGGCTTATATTGTTGAGGTTGCGGAGAAATATCCGCAAAGCCAATGGCTTGCAAGTTGGCTGCAAGCTGACATAATCCCAGCGGTAAGCGCGAAACTGGAGTCTTTAGCGTGAAAGCCATGATTTTAGCCGCAGGGCGCGGCAAACGTATGATGCCACTGACGGCTAATATGCCAAAACCTATGTTGGAGGTGGCTGGGCTGCCGTTGCTTGCCTACCACATCGCCCGCTGTAAAGCGGCTGGGATCACTGAAATCGTCATCAATCTTGCGTGGCAAGGGGATAAAATTCGTGATTATTTCCAAGATGGCAGCAAGTTTGGAGTGCAAATTGAATACAGCCAAGAGCCCATTGCTGGGCTTGAAACCGCAGGCGGGATTTTGGCTGCATTACCGCTGCTATGTAGTCAAACTGAGTCGCAATTTGTGGTGATAAACGGTGATATCTTTACTGACTATCAGTTAGATAGCCTATTACAATTGCATTTGGCAGCTGGAGAAGGGCATTTGGTGTTGGTGGAAAACCCGCCGCAGCATCCAGAGGGCGATTTCACTTTGTGTCATCAGCCACTCAATCCAACCCGATATACTTTTTCGGGTATCGCACGCTACGACCGCGCTTTTTTTGATGGTATTACGCCGGGTTTTGTTGCGCTTGGGCCAATTTTGCGAGAGCGAATTGCAGCCGGTCAGGTTTCGACTGAACTTTATCTTGGCGAGTGGCACGATGTAGGCACGCCAGAGCGATTGGCGGAATTAAACGCACAGCAAGGGGGTGCACATGTGGGGTAAATTGCTTGGCACCTGTTTTGGGTTTATGTTTGGTCGTTGGCTTGGCGCGGCACTGGGGTTTTATCTAGGCCACTTGTTCGACAAGGGGTTAAAACAAGACTTCGACAAAGTGGGTGGTTTTAATGCCTTTAGTCGTGGTGATGATTTACACGAGCGCCAAGCGCTATTTTTCTCCAGCTGTTTTGCTGTCATGGGACACATTGCCAAATCGAATGGTCGGGTAAGTGAAATCCACATTCAAGCAGCGTCTGCCTTTATGGATGAAATGGCACTGCATGGCGAAGACCGTAAAGAAGCGCAGCGTGCATTCAATGCTGGTAAGGCTGCGGAGTTTTCACTCAAAGAAGCCGTGCAGGATGTGCGCGAGGCGTTTGGTCGGCGCTATGATCTGCTGCAGCTGTTTTTAGAAATTCAAATTCAAATGGCATACAGCGATGGTCATTTAGCGGCGCAGGAACAAGCGCTTATTCAGCAAGTGAGCAAATATTTAGGGATCTCTCACAGCCATTTTCTGTTTGTCCTAAAACGTTATCAGGCTGAATTTCAGTTCCGTGCGCAGCAGCAAGCTTATCGTCAGTCGCAACAGCAGCACAGTCAGCAGTCTCACCACCATCATTCGCAGCAACAACAGCACAATCGTAGCCAAGCGCAAACTAGCGCCAATAGCCGAGGACAAGCGCTGGCAGTGTTGGGCTTAGCAGATGGCGCGAATGAAAAGGACATCAAACGGGCTTATCGTAAACTGATGTCGCAGCACCATCCAGACAAGCTGGTTTCGCAAGGTTTGCCACCCCATATGATGGAACTTGCCAAGAAGAAAAGTCAGGACATTCAAGCGGCTTACGAGTTTTTAAAAAAAGCGAGCTAATCAATGCTAGATTATAGCTGGCGTAGAAAACCGTCGACTTCTTTGCGTAATCGCACATGTTGGCGCGCCTCGTACGGCAGGCCAAATAATTCACGTTGGCGGTAATCGTACTTCGCATTACGGCGCGCCCAGCGATTACGTTCATGCATTGAGTCGGTGATAAGTGGCGTGTCGGCAGAATAGTATAAATCAAGTAACGCCGGCCCGACTAATGACAGTGTGGCGGGTAAATGCTTGTTGCGATTGCTGTTTGGTAACATGGCGCTGACTGTAACTAAGGCATTAACGCGCAGCGATGGCATCCGCGCTAAGTACTCAGCCAAAACACCAGCGCTGGTGCCTTGCGCTATCACCACCAACTGCTCACTTTGGCTCATCGCCAAGCTTTCGTAAATTTTGCTAAAACGGGCAAATAAACGCTTTTTATAGTCGTCGAGTACAGCTTCGGTAATAAAATGCACGGCGCTATCTTGTGCATTTTGTGCTTGTTCTTCGCTCTGGGTGGCAATGTCAGCTTGCCAGTTAATTTCAGGGACAACCACCGCATAGGTATCAAAACCATCGTCAGTTAGGGCTTGGCGCAAATAGCTAAAGCCATTGTTATCCATAGGGCTGTGCTGCCAATCTGGGATTAAAATCGCGATACCGCGCTTTTCGGCGCTCATGTAGGGCAAATAGAGCGCTGAAAAACTCTCATCTTCGTCAGTCGTAAAAGCTTTGCGCTCCTCAAGTGCTACATGTCGCGTGATATCGTTTTCAAGCTGGCTGGTCCAAGATGGCGCGGCAATGTGAGCTGGGCGTTCAGCCCAAGAGGGTAAACTCACTGCGACTAATAAGGTCATCATTAAACCAAGTAACAAAGTAAAACCAGGTTTTACTCGGGTATTAATAAAACGACTGCAGCGATTAATTACGATAGTTGTCATTGCAGGGTGAGGACGCGCCAATTGCAATCTCCTAACTGATGCCAAATGCTTAACATGCGTTGCTTAGATATCGGCGCGTAGTGGGAAAAGTTTACTGTTTTCTTTTGCTTAATAGAGTTTTCGCCATTGGTGACTGGCCAATAGCGCAAACGCGATGGCAAACGCGCTTAAAATGATTAAGTGCAACCCAATGGGGTGACCTTGGTGCATTGACAGTACGCTAAGTGCCAGTTGAGAAAGATGATAGCTAGGTAGCAACCACGCAAAAGTTTGCATGCTCTCTGGCAATAACGTAATCGGCACCCAAAGACCCGAGCACATCGCCATGGCGAGATACACTAAGTTGACTACAGCTGGTGCCGCTTTCGCACTAAGTTTAAGTCCAAGCCATAACCCCAGCCCGCAAAATGGTAGGGTGCCAAGTAGCGCAGTGCCAAGTAAACCTAGCCATTGGCTTGCACTCATGGTGACATCTGTACCCAGTAAAGCAATGCCAAACAATAAACTACAGATCAGCAGCGAAAAACACAGCGCGCTGAGACTTTTTGCCATGACATAAGCAAGCGGGGGCATAGGAGATAAGCGTTTTAAAGTCAGGCTACCGGTTTCGCGGTCTTGTGCCACATGCACGCCAAAGTTAAATAAAGCGGGGCCCATAATCCCGAAAATACAGTAGTTAACCAGTAAGTAGGTGCTTGCGCCGCTCGCGTCATGTTTAAACACCACACCAAAGAAAAAGTAAAAAGCGCAAGGAAAGAGGAGTGCGGGAAGTACAAAGCCGGGGCTGCGCATTAACCCCAGCAAGTCTACTTTGCTTTCCTGCATATAAGTCGTTTGCGTTAAAGCTATCATGCTGCTTGCTCCTCGGTTAAAGTTAAAAAGGTATCTTCCAGCGAATGAGGAGTCACACTCAAATCATCAATTTGCACTCCAGCAGCAAACAAGCGTTGTAATATCTGGCTCGCTTCGGGTGTTTGCAAACTCACCCAGTGTTCCTCAATGGTAAACGGGGTGTCGGGTAAGAGGCTTAATAAAATCGCGTACGGTGTGTGGGTGTAAAATTTCACTCGACTGGACTTATCGGCTGCCTTTAACGCACAGGGAGAGCCACTGGCAATAAACTGGCCTTGCTTCAACACAAATACGCTATCTGCTAACGCATCGGCCTCTTCCAAGTAATGAGTAGTGAGCACTATGGTTTTGCCTTGCTGTTTGAGTAGCTTGATTTGTTGCCACATTTCACGGCGCATTGCTGCGTCCATCGCTAAGCTAGGCTCGTCCAAGAACAGCACTTGCGGGTCGCCAAGCAGAGCTAAAGCAAACAGTAAACGTTGTTTTTGACCACCAGAGAGTTCGCTAAAACGCTGTGATTCCGCAGTGGTTAAGCCACTAAACTGCAACGCGTGTTGATAGCTGATAGGTTTATGGTAATAGCTACGAAAAAGATGTAAGTATTCACTGACAGTATTGTTTGCAGGTAACGTAGCGCTTTGTAGCATGATGCCAAGTTGTTGGCGCAGTGCGCTCGCACCGGGTTGTTGCTGTAGAATATGGCAGCTGCCTTGTGCTGGGGCCAGCCGACCTAGCAGCACATCAATTAAGGTAGATTTACCCGCGCCATTGGGGCCGAGTATCGCAATACATTCGCCGCGGCCTACCGTGAAGTGCAAATTATCTAAAATAGTACGATTTTGCCGTTTAACTGTCAGCGCACTGACGCTAATAATGTGCTCAGTCATTGTTTTGCTCCGAATGTTTGGCGGTGCAAATATTGAGTACACGCCAGATCACAGCGAACACCATCCAAGTCACTAACCAGATATAACCAGACATACTTTGTTCCTTGCAGGTTTGAAGACAAGGCCAGTATGGCAAATGGATAACGGCAAATGCAGTGAGGCTTGTCATCAATCAAGATGACAAGTGTCATATACATTTTTACCGGAAGCAGTATTACCTGAAGCAGTAGGGGCGTGGTTGGGCTTCTTCGCTACAATACCAAGTCATCTGGGGATGTAGTTTGGGGGCTGAGGCACATTGTTCGCGCTCAGCAAAGCGTTAAAACGGTGCAGGACAGTGAAACTCCATCATTTCACCGGTTTGTGGATGGCTGATTTTTAACATTTCAGCGTGCAGTTGCAGCCTTGGTGCTGCGCACAAGGCTTGCTCATGGGCATAAAATTTATCGCCAAGGATAGGATGTCCAAGATATTGCATATGTACCCGCAATTGATGCGAGCGACCAGTGACGGGGGTGAGTGCGACCCGCGTGGCATTGTCCTCATGCGCCAACACTTGCCAGTGCGTAAGCGACGGCTTGCCATTGTCATAACAGATTTTTTGTTTAGGGCGATTGGGCCAATCACAAATAAGCGGCTGTGAAACACTGCCTGTGGTTTCTTGAAGATGGCCGAATACTCTTGCCACGTAACGTTTTTCGGTATTGCGGTCTTGGAACTGCATACTTAAGTGCCGATGGGCGGCTTTATGCATGGCAATACAAAGAATGCCAGATGTGGCCATATCTAAGCGATGCACAATGCGCGCTTCAGGATACACTTTGTTGACCCGCGTGATGGCACTGTCGTAGTGCTCTGGCGCTTTACCTGGCACCGTCAGCAAACCGTTTGGCTTGTTGATGATCAAGATATCGTTATCCTGATATAAAAAACTCAGATACGGGGTTAGCGCAGGGGCATAGTGCAGCAACATGGAAACGCTCCAAAATAACAAGGGGCGTATTGTATTGCGCCCCTTGTTGCTTGCCAAGTTTAAGCTGGTTGCTTATTCGTGCGTGACAACAATCACGCGAATAGCATCGAGCTTCATTTGTGCTTTATCAATATGGGTGAGCAGTTGCGTTTTCTGACGTGCAAAATAGTCGATTTCTTCATCACGAATGTTGGGGTTAATGGCTTTAAGCGCCACCAAACGTGCTTGCTCTTCATCTAGTTTAGTGGTCATGCTAGTGCGCGCTTGTTGCTGTAAGCCCGCCAGTTGCTGCTCGGCAACCTCACCACCTTTAAGCAATAACGGATGGATAATGGTTTGCAGGGCATTAACTAATTTACTCGCAGTTTGGCGACCGACAGCAGAAAGCTGTTGGTTAAAGCCATCAAACGGCACATTTGCGGCAAGGTTGTTACCCGCTTTATCTAACAATAGGCGAATTGGCGTAGGGGGTAAGAAGCGACCAATTTGCAGCGCTTTTGGTGCCGATGCTTCTGCAATGTAGACCAGCTCAACAAAGAAAGTGCCAGCGGGCAGCTTTTTGTTTTTGAGTAATGCCACTGACGCAGTACCAAAGTCATCATTACAGATCATATCCATCACGCCGTGCACCATAGGATGATCCCAAGAGATAAAATGGGCATCTTCTTGTGATAGAGCCGTGCTACGGTCAAAAGTAACGGTAATGCCATCGTCACGTAAACATGGGAATGATGGGTTTAACATGTGCTCAGTAGGTTTTAAGATAATGGTATTTTCGCCCTTATCTTCTTGCGATACGCCAAAGAGATCGAACACTTTGATCATAAACGCAGGTAAGATCACATCGTCATCCAGTTTAGCTATGTCTGCGGCGATTTGCTCAGCACGACCTTGACCGCTGGAATGCAGCTCAAGTAAACGGTCGCGACCTTGTTCCATTTGTTTACGTAAATTTTGGTTTTGTTTAGCCGCTTGTTCAAGTAAAGGATCTAGGCTGTCTTCATCACAATTATGCGCTGCGATAAGTTCCAGTAATTCCTCTGCAAAACCCTTGTACAAGAGTTGACCTGTGGTGCTGGTGGTTTCAAACGCATCTAACCCTTCGTTATACCAACGTAACAACACCTCTTGTGCGGTGTTGGCAAAATACGGTACGTGAATTTGCACATCATGCTTTTGGCCAATGCGGTCAAGACGGCCAATGCGCTGCTCTAGTAAATCAGGGTTGAGTGGTAAATCAAATAACACTAAATGATGTGAAAACTGGAAGTTACGACCTTCAGAGCCAATTTCTGAACAGAGTAGAACCTGCGCGCTATCGTATTCGTTAGCAAAATAAGCCGCGGCACGGTCACGCTCAATAATCGACATCCCCTCGTGGAATACCGCGGCTTTTACACCGGCTTTTTCACGTAAGGTTTGTTCTAAGTTGACTGCGGTTTGCGCTTCAGCACAGATCAGTAACACTTTTTCGTGTTTAAGTTCTTTCAGTAAATCAATTAACCAGTTTACACGAGGATCAAAGCCAGCCCAGCTGCTGCCTTCACCTTCAAACTCTTGGAAGATTTTTTCTGGGAATAAAGCACGGCGAGCCTTACCTTCGGTATTTTGCAAACCCATATTACCCAGCACCGAAATCGCGGTCTGGTACTGCTTTGGCATCACCATTGGGTAGCTGTTGAGCTTACGGCTCGGGTAGCCTGTAATTGCGCTACGACTGTTACGGAATAAAATACGACCCGTACCATGGCGGTCTAGCAACATTTCTAGTAGCTCATGCTTAGCAGCGTCATCACCGGCAGCAGTTTTTGCCAATAGCGCGTCGATATCGCTTTCTTTTAATAAGGTTTTTAGCGTTTGCTGCGCTGCATCGCAAAGTTCGCCATGCTGCAAGAGTTGGTTGGCGGCATCGGCGACTTCTTTATAGTGTTTTTCTTCTTCGACGAACTCTTCGTAATCGTAGAATCTGCTTGGATCTAACAATTGCAGACGCGCAAAGTGGCTACGATGACCTAGTTGATCAGGCGTTGCTGTTAGTAAGATAAGCCCTGGGATCTCTTGGCTAAGCTCAGCAATACGTTGGTATTCTTGTGATGGCTTATCTTTGCTGACGGTTAAGTGGTGTGCCTCGTCAACAATTAATAAGTCCCAATCGGCTAAGGTAGCTTGCTCAAACCAGCGGCGCTTTTTGGTAATAAATTCAAGGCTTACCAGCACCAACTGCTCGGTTTCAAACACATTAGGGGCATCGGCAAACGATTCGTCACAACGCTCTTCATCAAAGATTGAAAACTTCAGATTAAAGCGACGCAGCATTTCCACTAACCACTGATGTTGCAGGTTTTCCGGTACCACAATTAACACGCGGTTGGCTCGACCAGAGAGGATCTGCTGATGTAATATCATGCCCGCTTCGATGGTTTTACCTAAACCCACTTCGTCAGACAATAACACCCGTGGCGCAAAGCGTTTACCGACTTCTTCGGCAATATACAGCTGATGCGGAATAAGGCTGGCACGCTGACCGATTAAACCTTTTAACGGCGATTGCTCAGCTTGATATAAATGCTGCCAAGTTTGGTAGCGCAACGTGTAGCGATCAAAGCGGTCAATTTGACCCGCAAATAAACGGTCTTGCGGCTTATTGAACTTGATAAAATGATCCAACATCACTTCTTTTAAGCTGACTATTTCTTCGGTATCTATGCGTTGCCCGTGGTAGCACAATAGTGCCCCTACAGCTTCGACTTTATCGACACGCATTTCCCATTCTTCAGCACTGCGGATAACGTCGCCCGGGTTAAATACCACACGCGTTACCGGCGCTTCTGTCACAGCATAAACGCGGTTCTCACCGCAGGCAGGGAATAAAATGGTAACTTGGCGGCCTTCAATGGCGACCACAGTCCCTAACCCTAAATCTGACTCAGTGTCGCTGATCCAGCGCTGACCTAAGGAAAAATTCATGTATCGTCTCGTCTTTGCAGATGTCTTAGCAGAAAAAAGGCGGCTATGTTACCTATAAGGTTGGCCATGTTCAATATTGCTAAATGTTGCCAAATATGCGTTATGGCAGTTTCATAAAAAATTTCATCTACCGCGCTGGCGGATGCTTTTCTTCCCTGTTGAGTCTTGCAAAATCAAATAACTGCTGATTAAAAACTGAGCGCTCAAGCAAGCTTTTTTTGTCATCAAACAGACTTTTATGACAAATAGACTAAACTTGGACTATAGCCATGTGCGTTGCGTTTCGCACAGTAAGATTGGGTATAGCATACTTTTTCGCAATCGACAGGAGCGCGCTATGGGAAAAGCAGAAGACAATGACAACAAAATGTACGTGCTCGACACCAACGTACTACTCCACGATCCACTCGCCTTTCTCTCCTTTCAGGAACACGACGTCGTCATCCCGATGACAGTACTTGAAGAATTAGACCACATCAAAGACCGCAAACGTGATGTCAGCCGTGACGCACGGGTGGTGATCCGCGCTTTGGATGAAGCATTGAAAGATGCCTCGCCTGAGCAAATGCTAGAAGGGGTAAAATTACCAACCCATAAACGGATAGACGGCAAGCCTTCAAAAGCCGGTAAACTCATTATTGTTAATGACCACCTTTATCCAGACACCATTTCGGGCTTGCCCGGCAATGAAAACGACCACCGTATTATCAATTGTGCAGTGCGGATGCAAAAACAGCATGCCAATGCCAAGGTGGTACTAGTAACCAAAGACATTAATATGCGCTTGAAGGCCAAAGGCGCAGGGCTTAAATATGTTGAGGACTATCGTACCGATCAGCTGATCAACGACATTAAACTGCTCAGCACTGGCTTTAAAAAGTTTAAGGGCGACTTTTGGGCTAGTGTTGGCGATTGCCAAACAGAGCAACATGGCCGCGATACTTATCATCATGTGCCGAAAGATTTGTTGCCGGATGTGTTCTGTAATGAGTATTTAATTGATGATACCGAACACTTTGCTGCCCGCGTGACAGGTTATGACGATGCACATATTACCATTAAAGATATCAGTGCTGAGCGTTTGCTGCACCAGATGGCATGGGGGGTGAAACCGAAAAATGTCTATCAGGGGATGGCACTTGATGCTTTGCTTGACCCAACGATTGAGTTGGTGATTTTAACTGGTCCAGCGGGTTGTGGGAAAACCTTATTAGCACTTGCTAGTGCACTTGAAATGATCATTGAAAAACGTATTTACGATAAAGTGATAGTGACCCGAAATACGCCAGAAATCGCCGAAAGCATTGGCTTTTTACCCGGTACTGAAGAAGAGAAAATGGCGCCTTGGCTTGCCGCCATTACAGATACGCTGGAGGTACTACATAAAAATGATGAAAGCCCGTCAACCAGTCGCAACTATATAATGGAAAAGGCCAATATTCAGTTTAAGTCGGTGAATTTTATGCGTGGCCGCAGCATTCAAAATGCCGTGGTGATTTTGGATGAAAGTCAAAACCTCACCGCGTCACAGTTAAAAACCATCATTACTCGCTGTGGCGAAGGCACGAAACTGATTTGCACCGGGAATTTGGCGCAAATCGATAGCAATTACTTGACGCCGTTGACTTCAGGCCTTACCTACATAGTTGAGCGCTTTAAACACTTCGAAGGCAGTGCCACAATCAACTTAAATGGTGTAGTGCGTAGTCGCTTGGCGTCATTTGCAGAAGAAAACCTCTAACCACATGCACCTGAGTTTACGTTACAAAGCGTAAACTCAGCGCTTGCTTAAGCGCGTGTCGAGAGATACGCTAAAAGGGTCACTCTGACTCTTTTTCTTTAAGTATCGCAAGGACTTGATATGCAATTTACGCCACTGAAACATTACAACCGAGCGATGTTGGTCGCTGTGGTTGTGCCTTTATTGGTGGCGGCGTTTTTATGTTTGCATTTGTATCACTTAAAGTTGGAACGCGCCTACCAAAGTCGCTTGGAAAATTTTGCCGCGCTTGATGCTCACGTCGACCACATGATGAAAGCGTCTGATGAAGTGTTCCAGCGTATGTTTGCGAGCATCAAGCAACCGTTAGTGTACCAATTTGATGAACTTTGGTTGCACGATATTGCCCAGTATTCAGATTATTATTATCGCGCCTTGCCTAATGATGGTGGGGAAATAGTCGGGCCGGGCAACTTCGATTTAAGCTCAGACGCAAAACAAAGTTGGCAACGGGTTGCAGCACTCGGGCCGGTATTTGAAACTACCTTGGCCTTAGTGCAATCGCTTGATGCGGTGGCGTATCTGCGCGCTGATGGCTTTGCTTTTATTAAGCGTCGTGACCAATCCAGCAGCCAGTTGTTGACCGCCGTGTCGGCACAGCGGCTAACACCTGATTTTGCTCCAGCGCTACTAAATAGCAGTAAAGTTGTGGAAGTAGACGGCAAGCAATTATTCAGTCTTGGCATGAAACGAGATTTGATCAGCGGTGATATTTTACTGCTTATCTACGACACCACGAAATTAAGTAGCTGGCTGAGCAAAATAGCCCCAGTCTCAGGGCAAACTTTGCTACTTAATCGCGATAATCTCAAGCTAGCTAGCTCGTCAGAGCTTTATACGGATGTCAGTGTTTACTTGCCATATCGTACTTCAGTTAATGGAGCCAAGCCTTGGCATGATGGGGTTATCTTAAGCAGTGTGAAAAATCGCGCCATAAACCTAGTGTATTTAGAGCATGAGCACGATTTCAAAGCCGCCATCACCAAAGAGTTGCTGATGGAATACGGATTCCTCAGTGGCTTTTTGATCTTGACTGCAATTGCTTTGTTTTGGCTGAGCTTACGGTTATTTATCAAACCAGTAGAGCAGTTTGTCAGTTATTTGGTGCATCAGGATGTGAATGCTGTTTCGCCAGAGTATGTTATTCCTAAGGTATGGATCCCCTGGTTTAGGCGCATCAAACATGTGGTCGAACAAAAGCAAAAACTGTTGGCGCAGATATCAGAAAGCAATATTGAGCTTGATCAGATGCTAAAACATCAAACTCGTGCTCTTGAGCGCAGTTTAGAAGGCAAAGAGCGCCAAGCTGTGCTGCTCAATACTATGCTTGATAGTGTGCCGGACTTGATTTACTTCAAAAATATCGATGGTTCTTTCCTTGGTTGTAATCGCGCATTTGAACATTTTATAGGTGTTTCGCGTCAGCAGTTACTGGGTCGAACACATGAAGAAGTGTGTGGTGATTATTTAGAGCTGGTTGAGTTGGAGCAGGATTTACTGACTCATAACGAAGCCAAAGAATTGCGTCTGCGCCATGCAGGCCAAGTTTATGATGTGCGTGTGGCGCCGTTTTATCATGATCAACAAGTGCTCGGTAGTATGGGCATACTGAAGGATGTCACCGCCACGGATGCGATGTTAAGTGCGCTCAAAGCTTCTGAATCTAAATTCCGAGCAGCTATCGAATACGCCGCTAACGGTGTCATTTTAGTCGCAATTGATGGCACCATAATGGCGCTGAATAAAGCCGCGAAACGCTTTTTTGCTCACCGTGAGCCTAACGCTGGTAGCAGTTTAAGCCAGCTATTTGCGCAACAAGATTATCCGCAAGTTGCGCATATGTTTGAACAATTGCTACAGCAGCACAAAAAAGTCCAGTATTTAGCAATTGAGCAAGCCGCACCTTACACTTATTTGCAGCTCGGCGCATCGCTAGTTTGGGATGGCGAGCATCAACCACAGTATTTTGTGATTCATGTGCAAAACGTTACGGCATTGACAGAAGCCAAGCTTGAAGCAGAGCGTGCCACGTTGGCGAAAAGCCGCTTTATTGCCAATATCAGTCATGAGATCCGTACACCCCTGAATGCCATTTTAGGTTTGTCTGAACTAATAGCACATCATAATCAAGATGAGCTAACACAGGACAATGCCCGCAAGATAGATCTGTCCGCCAAGCAACTGTTGGCAATGCTCAATAGTATTCTCGAATTTGCCAAGGTCGAAAGTTACCAAGCGAGCTTGCAACTGCAGGAATTTAGTGTGGTAGAGTTGATAGATACCTGTACCACATTAATCGAGGCACCTTGCCAACAAAAAGCACTGACTTTTGAATGTGAAGTCGACCCGCAAATTGCGCCGAAGCTGCGTGGTGACGTCGATAAAATTAAGCAAGTGTTACTCAACTTACTCAGTAATGCGGTTAAGTTTACTGAGCTTGGCTTTGTGCGCCTAACTTTGCACTGTGAGGAGCGACAAGGTCAGCAACAGCAGATCCGCTTCGCTATCACTGATTCTGGGATTGGCATTAAGCGCCATGATCAACAACGTTTGTTTGATGCGTTTACTCAAGGCGATGAGTCTAGCGCACGTAAATATGATGGTATTGGGCTAGGGCTTGCAATTGTAAAGCATGAAGTGCATTTAATGGGTGGGGAGATCCAGCTGCAAAGTGAGTATCAGCAGGGCAGTTGCTTCTATTTTAGCTTGCTATTAGATACTGTTACTGTCACCCCAGACACCGCCAAATGCCCACTTTACCTCGCAGCAAACGTAACTGCGCCAGCTTATTTAGAGCCGTTTGTTGCTGATCCTAACTCGGATTCAACGCAGCAGCAGGCTGCCTACGTGCTGTTAGATATTCATAGTGAGCGTGATGATTTGCTAGAAACACAACCTCAGTTGAACCACAACTTACCGCTTGTACTACATGCGCCTAGATCTCTTGCTGGGCATTTACCGATATTTAAATCGAAATGCTCCGTGCAATTTTTTAATGATATAGGTTATTGGCAACGTGTTGCACTAAGCTTAGCTGAGCCGCCTGTGGCTGCTGTCAATGCACCATTGGAAACTAAGCTACATGGTGCATTAGTGGCGGTAGTGGACGACAACCCGTTGAATTTGACCATAGCAGAAAATTTGTTAAGGCACCTAGGTGCGGTGGCTTTGACATTTATTGATCCGTTGCAAGCTTTGCAGCAGTTACCGACATTAATGCCTGATGCGGTGCTGATGGATATTCATATGCCGGAATTAGATGGCTTCGCCCTTACCGCTCAGCTGCGTAAACGCTTTAATCAACACGAGCTTCCTATTATCGCATTGACCGCTGATACAGAGATCTTACTTGGTAGCCGTGCTGCGCAGACCGGTATGAATGGCGTTATCATTAAACCAATTGATAAAGTCCAGCTGGAATCCCAGCTACAAGCGCACGTGCAGGTCGATAGCGCATTTTTTGATGAAGCGTTTGCGCTTGGGCAACTGCTAGGTAATCAAGCACTTTTACCTGTGATGTTGGAAAAGTTTGCTAAGCTGTTAGATGGGTATCAAGTCCAGCTGGCGGCTGCAACTAATACTGCAGTGCAAACTCAGCTTGCGCACAGTATCAAAGGAACGGCGGCTGGACTCGGGTTTAAGCGCTTGGCAGAGAAAGCCAAACAAGTTGAGCAGCAAGGGAAGCAAGGCACGGTGGCTGAGGCTGCGTTTTGTGCGTTACAGGACGCACTCGCACAGGCTCTGCAATACCTAACATGGCGATTCGAGGAAAAACATGAATAAACGCGCGCATCTACTGGTTATTGATGATGACCCATTAAATCGCTTGGTGTTAGAAAACACTTTGAGTGAAGAGTTCGATATACGGCTTTGTAGCTGTGCAGATGAAGCATGGCTGGTACTCGATAACGATGTCGATGAAGTGCGGATAGACTTGATTTTACTGGATGTCTTGATGGGGGAGGGCGCCGGTTACCATGTGCTGGAACGATTAAAAGCCAGTCATAAAACCTACAGTATCCCGGTCATTATTTTATCGCAAAGCCATAGTTTCCATGATGAAGCTAAAGCCTTAGAGCTTGGCGCTCTGGATTATGTGACTAAGCCATTCAGCCCCGCGATTATCAAAGCTCGGGTTAAAAACCATCTGGCGATAAAAAAGAAAAATGATTTACTGGAGCGTTTGGCGAATATTGATGGGTTAACAGAGATCCCCAATCGCCGTGCGCTCGAAGAAGTGTTTGGCAAACTGTGGTTGCAAGCTAAAAAAAATAGCCATGCGTTAGCATTTTTACTAGTTAATATCGACTATTTTCGCGCTTACAATGATAAACATGGCTATGCGGCGGGGGATGCGTGTTTAGTGAAAGTAGCCCATGTATTGCAGGAAGTGACTAGACATTATGGTGGTTTTGTCGCTCGATTTGATGGTGTGCGTTTTGCCGTGGTGCTCAATGTCGATGGGTTGGAAAGCACATTGCAGTTTGCTCAAGCATTGGAATTAATGGTCGAAGATTTAAAAATACCTCATCAAGCATCGCCAATTTGCGCTTTTATCAGTATCAGTATGGGGGGCATAGTGGTCGTTGATAATTTTACCGCGACTCCGGTCGAGATATACGCCCAAGCGGATGAAGCGCTACGCAAAGCACATCAGTTGCAGGCAAAGCTGGAAATTGTCAGTATTTAAAGCCCTGCGGTAAGCAAGGCTTTAAATTGGGGATTCATTTTGATTACAGTAGGGCTTTGAGCGCGGTTTCGCCAAAACCTACCAACTTACCATCTTTAAACAGCAGTGGTGTGCATTCGTCTTTAGTGGTCTTGCCATCAGAGTGCTTGCTATGAGTGGCGAAATACAACACTTGGTAAACAGCCCCTTCTTTTTCTAGAGATTCACTGAAATCTGGAGTCGAAAAAGTATTAACGACGCTGCTGTAATCTGTACCTAGTACAAGTTTAGCTATTTTGTCGCGGTTCATTTTTTGCGTATGACGCCAGTCATTATTGTTGTAGTCACTCGCCCAGCCGTGATCTACTTCACCATCCGATACTGCAACTACACAACCGGTTAATAGAGGAGCGCTAAGTAGAGCAGTAAGTAGTAGTTTTTTCATTGTATTTATTCCATTTAAGAGCTGTCATTGCGTAGCAAGAGTTTAGCAAAACCTCGGCCAATATTTAAATTTTAATACATATCAATACGTTATATTTCATTGTTGTTTATGGTTTTAAATCAAAGTAGTCAAATTTACTAATAAATAGCAAATTAGACGATTCGATTACGAGCATTGCCCGCGATAAAACTGTCAATATTTAAGGCTATTTGCTCAAGAAGGCGTTTAATTGACTCTTGACTTGCCCAAGCGATATGCGGCGTGAGCAGTAAGTTATCACCTTGATAATTGACCAAAGGGTTATCCGTACTCGCTGGTTCTTGGCTCAACACGTCAACACCTGCTGCGGCAATGGTGTTATCGCCAAGCGCATCCGCTAATGCTTGTTCATTGACTATACCACCCCTTGCGGTATTAATAAGCACAGCAGAAGGTTTCATGCGCTGAAACTCAGCGTGGCTGAGCAAATCGCGACTTTCCGTGGTCAATGGACAGTGGAGTGATACGATATCAGCCTGCGCTAACGCATCGTAAAACGCGACCCGACCTTCACGTACCACACTTGCTCCCTTACGTTCACTGATAACTACATTGGCACCAAAAGCGCTGGCAACTTTGGCAACGGCTTGCCCTAAACTACCATAGCCGTAAATCATAAATTGCTTACCAGCCAGCTCAGTAATGGCATAGTCTAAGCGACAAAACATTTGGCTTTGTTGCCAAAGCCCAGCGCGGCAATCCTGAATATAACGATGTTGATTGCCTAATAGATTACCTAGTAAGGTAAACGTATGTTGCACCACAGAAGCGGTGGAATAGCCTGCAACATTGCATACTGTAATGCCGAGTTGTTCTGCTGCACTAAGGTCGATGTTATTGCTACCAGTGGCAGCAACGCAGATAAGTTTTAGCTGCGGTGCTTGCGCTAAGGTGTTGGCATCAAGTACCACTTTATTGGTGATCACCACTTCAACCTGTTGCAGCCGTGACACCAATTGTATCGCGCTGGTGGTTTGATAATGAGCAACCTGACCAAACCTATCAAACAGGCTGAGATCCACATCACCAAAGGTTTGAGTGTCCAATATTGCAATGTTCATAGTTATCCTGTGAGTTATTTTTTTAAAAAGCTTGACCTTAGTGTTTACTCCAAGGTTTATACTCTCCATTATACGGTATGACAAAGGGATAAATGATGAAAATCGGTGAACTGGCTAAGCGCCTTGCTATCTCTACAGATACGCTGCGTTATTACGAACAACATGGTTTACTCACGCCGGATATGCGCTCAAGCGCGGGGTACCGACTTTACAGTGAAAATCAATATCAACAGATGCGCTTTATCCTGCGCGCCAAAGAAGTGGGTTTTAGCCTCAGTGAAATTGGCGAATTGTTGAAAATCCAAATCGCAAAAGCGCAGTACCACTGTGAAGAGGTCAAAGCGCTGACCGAAACTAAACTTGAGTTGGTGCGTGCGCGTATTGCTGAACTGCAGAAGTTTGAGCGCTCGCTCACTGTGCTTGCTGATCGCTGCTGCGGTGGCGATGAATCCGCAGCCGCTTGTTCAATTCTTACCACCTTGGAGGACCGAGATGGCACTACTCACTAATTTTTGGCAACTGTTTGTGTTGTCAGCGCCTTGGTTGTTACTGGGGTTGTTTGTCGCTGGGGTAATTCATGTGTTTATTCCCAAAGATCTATTAGGTCGTCATTTAGGCAAAGAAGGCCTTTGGACGACCATAAAAGCCGCGCTAATTGGTGCCCCTATGCCGCTCTGTTCATGCGGGGTTATCCCAGCAGCAATTGGGCTGCGCCGTGCTGGGGCGTCGAAAAGCGCCACCACCGCCTTTTTGGTGTCAACGCCAGAAACCGGAGTTGATTCCATTTCGGTATCTTACGCATTATTAGGTCCCTTTATGGCGGTGATCCGCCCAATTGCGGCCATTTGTAGTGCAATTGCCGCAGGCGTGTTAGTAGGTAGAGATACGCCTATCATGCAGGCGCGTAGCGAGGAAGACCCAAGTACATCAGGCAAAACGGCTGAAACCAGCTGCTGTGCGCCAAAATCTGATAGTACAGTGGCAAGCGTAAAAACCAGCTGCTGTGCGCCGAGTACCTCAAGTTCAGTGACTGCGGCGGAAACTAGTTGTTGTGCGCCAAAATCAGCAAGTGTAGTTGTAAGCGCTGAAAAGAGTTGCTGTGCACCGAGTACGGCAAACCTTGTTACAACCACAGAAACCAGTTGTTGTACACCCAAAACTACAGCTTCAGTAGCATCCGAAAAAGTGAGTTGCTGTGCGCCAGTCGGCCAATCACATAGCCACACCTCGCACACTACTTCAGTGCACGGTACCTCAGCGAACAGTAGTTGCTGTGGCGAGCAGCCAGTGGCGCCAACCGCAAGTGTGGTGGCAAAGTTAACCGAGGCGATGCGTTATAGTAGCGATAAATTGTTAGAAGACACCATGAAATGGTTAATGGTGGGATTGTTCTTTGCGGCATTGATCCAAACCTTTGTGCCCACTTCGTTTTTAGCCCAGTGGGGAAACGGTATTCTCGCGATGCTAGTGGTTATCTTAATTAGTATTCCTATGTATATTTGTGCCACGGCTTCCACGCCGATTGCTGCGGGGCTGTTGTTGGCTGGAGTATCGCCAGGTGCGGTACTGGTGTTTATGTTGGCAGGACCTGCAACCAATATTGCTACAATAGGTGTAGTTGCAAATGAGCTGGGTAAACGCGCTGTGATGGCTTATCTCGGCGGGGTGATTGGAGTGGCGATTGTCTTTGGCTACTTAACTGATTTCTTGGTGCAGCGTTATGGCTTTACCGTATCCCCTCTACTTGGTGAAGAGCATAGTGTATTGCCAGACTGGTTGAGCTTAGTATCCGCGCTCCTTTTGGCTGGTTTAATGGCCCGTTTAATGCTACGCTCTTTGCTTGCTAGGAATCGCATTGCTATCTAGAACAGTGACTTAATCGCAATAATAACAACCATGAAGGTGAGGTCATGCTGGTCAGACTAGATATTCTTAGCAAGAACCAAAGCGGCGCGATAAAATAGCGCCGTTTTTTCATTTAATCCTAGTAAATGAGTTGTTTAGTGGATAAGTTCGCGGAAATCAGACCGTACAATGATGATGAAGTTGCGCCCGCATTAGCGCGACTGATGGCGGATAACGACTTTATTGACGTTATTGCAAAATACAATTTACCTTCCTTCCTCAATCAATGGCGTACGTTAGCGCGTATTTTGGTGCGTTGGCGCTTACGTAATAAATGGGGCAGTTTCAACAGTGTTGAGCAAGTACAGCGCGTTGTTGCGCAATATTTGTCGATGCTGATTGATAATACCACCAGTAAAGTAACCTTCTCAGGCCTTGATAATCTGGCTGCGGATAAACCTTATCTGTTTATTTCTAACCACCGCGATATCGTGTTAGATCCTGCGTTAGTGAACTGGGGTTTGCACCAGAACAATATGAATACAGTGCGTATTGCCATTGGTGACAACCTTTTGCAAGTGCCTTACATCACTGAGCTGATGCGTCTTAATAAAAGCTTTATTGTTAAACGTTCGGCCAAAGCGCCGAAAGAAATGCTGCGCGCATTGAGTGAACTGTCGGAGTATATTTATACCTCCTTGCAGGAAGGGCACTCGATTTGGATTGCGCAAAAAGAAGGGCGTGCCAAAGATGGTGTTGATTTTACCGATCCTGCCTTGATCAAAATGTTACAGCTGCACGGCCGAAAACTTAAACTCGGCTTTGCAGAATATATTAATCAGCTGCAAATTGTGCCTGTATCTATTTCTTATCAATATGAACCTTGTGCGATAGCTAAAGCCCGCGAGCTGGTCCACAAGCGCAAATATGGCTCTTACACTAAAGTCCAAGGTGAAGACATCACCAGCATTATCGATGGTTTTAGTTCAGATAAAGGCCATGTCCATGTTGCTTTTGGTGAACCAATCCATACTGAATGTGATAACCCTGATGATTTAGCGCTGCAGATAGATAAGCAGATCCTGACACATTATCACTTGCACTCTAGCAACTATTTGGCGGCGGGAATGGACTCAGAGGTGAGCAGCAGTGAACAAGCGAGTTTTGCCGCGCGTTTGGCACTCGTGCCAGAAGAGCTGCGCGAACAAGTTTTGGCTATGTACGCTGAGCCGGTAAAGCGAAAATCTTTCCCTGAGTGAATTCTGTAAGCAAGATAGAAAAGTAAAACGGCACTGCGAGTGCCGTTTTTATTGGCTGTTGGTCAATCTCATCATCAAGATAAAGAAGCCCAGTACCGCCGTGGAAAAGACTAAAATATAAATAAAGCCCTTCCGACCTTTTTTGATAGGCACTCCATAATGGCGTAAAAACAAATACCAACCTAAACACGCCAGCAGGGGTAACAAGAACAAAACTCTAAACATATACTCGTCCTACTCTAAGCCGCAGGGTAAACACTTAGGTGATGAAATGCGGATCTTGCTGTTTGATATTTAAACAGTTGTTGCAGTGTTGCATGCAAAAACACACTGTACTTGCGAAGAAAATCCCAGCTAAATTGAATACTAAGACATAAAACCTTATTTTTAAAGGTAAAATAAATTATTTCAAATACTGGTACATTTAATCAATTATTTGTTAAAGTAAAAGCCCTATGGCGCTGAGAATAAGCAAAAAAAAGCGTTTGGTTATCTCATCGTTTACATTCAGCTGCAAAATATTGCTTATAACGCTAAGAAATAAAAATTTCACTAGGCACTATTTTGATAATAGTCTATACCTAAAACAGGTCTGAGATTGCAGGCAATGCTTTGCTGCCAACCTGTCCTGTGGTATACATACAGCCTTGAGCGAGACGGGCAAATTTCGCTCAGGCTTTATTAATCATTCATCGAGTAGGAGATGTAATTTATGATGGGTAAAACGGTTTCTTCAGAAGAAAACGGTAAGTTGACTAAGTGGTTAAAAACTAAGCGTCAAGAGAAAGGTCATACTATGCGTAGCCTAGCTCAAGTACTTGGTACACCACACTCTTTTATCGGTAAAATTGAAAACCAAGAACGCCGTTTAGACGTAATTGAGTTTTTGCGTTACTGTGAAGCCCTAGAAGTTGACCCATATGAAGGTTTAAAACTACTTAAAGAAGAGCAATAATCGCTCTTCTGCAGGTTAAACTTCACGTGCAGGGAGGCACAACGTTACTTTAACGTGTTTACCGTCACCTTCGCTTTTTGCTCTAGCGCATGGAGTTCATGGCGAATAAAGAATAAAAATAGCAACGACGGTATAACCATCAGCGCTGTTAAAACGAAGAATAGCGCCCAGTTTCCGTGCAACCAATCATCTATCACCACGCCACTGTAGCTGGATAAAACTGTCCGACCAAAGCTACCAATAGAAGCCAATAAGGCATAATGCGTGGCGCTAAACGCTCTATCACATAACATCGAAATAAATGCCACCATCGCAACCAGTGACCAAGCTTGGGTAAACCCATCGACAACAATCGCGGCGAGATACAAAGACTCTTTGGGGCCGGTAATCGCAATCCATGAGAACATCAAATTGGAAGCCGCCATCGCGATACCGCTGATAAATAAGCCCCGGACAATGCCATATTTTTGATTAAACAGGCTGCCAAGTAAGGCAAATATTATGGTAATAACCCCAGAGCCAAGCTTGGAATACTGTGCTATTTGGCTGTTGCTGAAGCCTATCTCTTTGTAAAACACAATCGACATCCGGGCTAAAAAGGCTTCACCAATTTTGAATAGGAAGATAAACAAGATAAGCGCCAGCGCAGTTTTGACGCCGTTGCGGCGGAAAAAGCTGCGAAACGGTTCAACCAAGGTGACCAACAACCACGCCATGATCTGCGCTCTAGGGCCTTGTAAAGCGCTTAATTTAGCTTGATAGGCTAACTCTAAGGCTTGCTGCTGGTGCTCACGATTTGACAGCGGCTCCTTGGCAATTAAAGTAACTAGCAATAACAAGCTGAAAATAACCGCCAGTACGTAATACACTTGCGGCCAGTTAACCCCCGGCAAATCAGCTAAAAAGAATGGGATCGCGCCGAGTAAAGCATAGCCCGTCCACCATCCTGAGGTAGCCATAGCCGCGGCGGCCGTGATTTTATCTTGCTCATGCTCGGCGAAACTATCGATACGATAGGCATCAATAGCGATATCTTGGGTCGCGCAGGAAAGTGCAATTACAAAACAACATAAGGCAACGTGCCATAAATGGGCGTGTAAATCGAGAGAAGCCATAGCGACCGTGGCGCTGATAGCGATAAGCTGACACACGAAGATCCAGCTACGGCGCTGCCCCATACGCACTTTTAGAAATGGGATAGCTAAGCGGTCGAGTAGTGGTGACCATAAAAAGTTGATGGTATAGGCACCAAAAACAATGCCAAACAGACCAATCATACTGCGGCTTAAGCCTTCGTCTTTCAGCCAAGCGGACATCACAGAGCCAATCAAAACCCAAGGAAAGCCGCTGGCAATACCAAACGCGAATACCGTCGCAAGTCGTTTGTCGGAAAATAGCAGTTTGCTGTGATTAACGAATTGCGACCAAGTGCTCATTTGGGACTCTTATTGATGTTGTCGTTAGGTGATTTGGCATATCGCCACTGCTGTGGGTGGCGATTAAAGACCATTATTGTGCGTTTTCTTCTAGTATTTCAACGTTATAAATGATTACTGGGGTTTTTGGGATAAATGAATAGCCCAACTTTTGGTTATACCCAGTTTCCACTTTCATGATTTTGTCTAACGTATCGGTGCCATCTGTGACATAACCAAATACCGCAAACCCCCAGCCCTTGCCTGGATTGAGGTGGTCGTTGTCGTTCATATTAAAGAAGAATTGCCGTGTGGCTGAGTGCGGTTTGTTATCTTGATAAGCCATGGCGATAGTGTAAAGGTCATTACGCAGACCATTGCCACTTTCATTAAAAATCGCCGCACGTTCAAACATGCCATCATAGTCTTTATCATAACCGCCGCCTTGGATCACAAAGTCTTTCTCGTTGGCGTCATCACGCTCAACGCGATGAAACACCGAACCTTTGTAATCGCCGTTGGCGACATAAGTCAGAAAATTATTGACCGTGATAGGCGCGCGCATTCTGTCTAACTCGAGCGTAAGCTCGCCCATGCTGGTTGACATTTTAACCCGTGGGAACAAATTGTCTTTTTGCACAAATTTACCGTCGATATCGGCCATGGTAAAACCACTAAAGGCAGCCAAAATGAAGGTGAATAGCCAGGTTTTCATGGGTTACTCCTTTAAAAAGTTGGCAAGTTCTGAGTCTGATACAATGCGGGTTAGTGTCTGTTCAATCAAGTGATTGAGCTGATTTTCAATTTTTGCTTGTTCATGACGCAGTGGGCCATTGAGTTCTGCACTGCCACTGTAAACCTTACTAAAGGTCTTTTTGCCCTTGCGAACAACCACTTCAAACTCAGTTTTGGCAATACTTTGATGTTGGCTGTAGGTTTCCGTAATGCGGGCATTGAGCATTTTGATATTCAGTGTCATCGCGATATGCGCATCATTACTAAGCGTGATCCCTTGCGCTTGCCAAGCACTGTTGAAAGCTTGTTGGACTTGTATTGGCACATTGGCGTCGGGTAAGTAAATTTGTGGTTCTTGATCTACCACTTTAATCGCGAATTTGCTGATCCTGTGGTCATTGACTTGTAATTGCATGGCAAAAGGCAAATGCTGGAACTGAGCGCCGCTATAACTTGGCGCCAAAATAGCATGACGTAATGGCGAACTGCAGGCACTTAATAATGCGCAACTAAGAGTCAGGGTAATTACACGAAACCAGCTAAAAGTCATAAGATACTCCGGGGTTAGCTTCTTTTTTGGCGCTCAGCACGACAAATTTGTTGTTGCTGCCAATCAATCGGCAATTATTAAATAAACGTTTTAATTTTTCCTCATAGCCCAGATGGCGATTGCCAACGATACGCAACTCACCACCGACTTTGAGGGTGCGTTTTGCTTCAACAAACATCTGCCAAGCGATATGGTCGGTAATGGCTTGGGCTTGATGAAAAGGCGGATTGCACAGTACTAAATCGGCGCTGTGTGATGCAAATCCTTGTAAACAATCGTTCTGTTTAAATTCGCAGTCTGCAATACGCTCAGCTAAATTGGTTGTGACATTATCATGAGCCGAGGCAACTGCCATGGCTGACTCGTCGACAAATGTCACTTTCGCGTTCGGCATTGCTGCCAGCACAGATAAACCAATTACTCCGTTACCACAGCCTAAATCAATCACCTTAAGTGGTTTTTTACCTTGAGGCAGATAGTTGATAAAGAACCGCGCACCGATATCTAAAGAATCGCGTGAAAACACATTGGCATGGTTGGTGATGCTAAACGTGGTTTTTTCTAGTGGCCAGCTTACTGCGTGGTCGCGGACGGAGCGGGCGTGTGGCAGTGGTTTGGTGGTGGCAAACACCAAACGGGCTTTTTTCTGCGCCAAACTGGTGATTGGCTCATGCAGCGCTTTAGCGATGAGTTTCAAAGTTGAACTGTGAATATCTTTTGCTTTGGCAGCAATGATAACCGGTGTGCCAGGTGCTAACTGACTACTGAGTTGCTCTAATTGCGCTGCTAAAAAACCATTGTTTTTGGGCTGTTTGATGACCACCAATGACACATCCGTGGGAAAAGCCGCCAAACTGTCGAGCAAGGTCACGGTTTTATCTTCAAGTTGGTTGCAGGCCAAATTATGCTGAGTGGCTAATTGACTAATATAGGAGTCACTGACGCAGGTCAGTTGCTTGGCAGGGAGCGCGCAAGCCAACGCACCAAATGCGTCATTGAGCACCAAAATATGCTCGGCCGAGGCATATTCATTGGCAATATGCTCAAGCAAATATTCGTCAGCGGCATCCCAAGCTTGCAGACTGCGGTTTTTCTGGTCTAATGGAAAGCGGTGCAGGGTGTAGTTAACCCCGCCTAAAATAGCATCAGTTAGCATAGTGTTTGTAAAAGCAAAAATTGGCCTGTCATCGTATCATGTTTGAATCGTTGCAAAAACCTCAGTTACCGTCTGGTTTCAGCTATTATCCGCAAGTGTTAAGTATGGATAAGGCACTTGCCTTATATCAATATTTACAAACGGCTATGCCTTGGCAACAACCGCAGATCCAAGTTTATGGCCGCAAGCATCCGATCCCTAGATTACAATGCTATGTAGCTGACGCTGGGCTGAATTATGCCTATTCACAAATGACTTTAACGCCTTTACCTTGGAGTGAGCCATTGCGTGCGATGCGCGCGCGTTTAGAGCATCATTACCAACGGCCATTTAATGCGCTACTGCTCAATTACTATCGTGATGGTCGTGATTGCATGGGATGGCATAGCGATGATGAGCAGGAATTGGGGCATCAACCTGTGATTGCGTCAATTTCCCTCGGCGCGCCACGCAAATTCACCATTAAACATAAATTTAACGATGAAAAGCACCAGTTAATGTTAGAGCACGGTAGTTGTTTAGTTATGCATGGAGATAGCCAACATCATTATCAACATGCACTGCCAAAGCAATTAAAAGTGCAAGGTGGGCGCATTAACCTGACTTTTCGCTATATTATTGGTCCTAAAGAGTAAGATTCGCTTTTGTCAGCTCATCGGCGTATAGTGGCGCACAAACCAAAGTGGAGTGACACTATGACGATGCAACAGGTCATTTTTGACAAAGTTCAGGCGGCACTGCCTTGCACTCATCTCGAAGTGCTAAATGAAAGTCACATGCACAGTCGCGGCGCAGAATCGCATTTTAAAGTAATTGCGGTAAGCGATACTTTTACTGGTCAGCGTTTATTGCAACGCCACCGCACAATCAATGCCATATTAGCAGATGAGCTAGCCAACCATATTCATGCTTTGGCGATTCATGCTTATACCCCTCAAGAATATCAACAAAGCGGGCAAACAGTGCCAGATTCACCGCGCTGTTTAGGTGGTTCAAAGTTTGATAAATAGCTGATCAGACCTGATTTATGTCGATCAACCTATAAACTAGGACAGTTTTAACTAATTTAAGAAGACGAAAATAGGACTCAACATGGTTATTCAGCCGAAAATTCGTGGTTTTATTTGTACTAATGCGCATCCTGTAGGTTGTGCGGCACATGTCAGCGAACAGATCAATTTTGTCAAAGCACAAGGTAAATTGGGCGATGGTCCGAAAAACGTGCTAGTGATTGGCGCATCGACCGGTTATGGTTTGGCGTCACGTATTACCGCTGCGTTTGGCTATGGTGCAAAAACGCTTGGGGTGTTCTTCGAAAAAGAAGGCTCTGAAAAGAAAACGGCCACGGCTGGTTGGTATAATACTGCCGCTTTCCAAACCGCTGCTGAAGCTGAAGGCTTGTGGGCAAAGAACATTAACGGTGATGCGTTTTCGAACGAAATTAAAGCCAAGACCATTGATGTCATTAAAGCCGAGATGGGACAGATTGACCTTATCGTATACTCGCTCGCCTCTCCACGCCGCACTGATCCAACAACCGGTGAAACCTATTCTTCAGTGCTTAAGCCAATTGGCAACAGCATCACCACGAAAAACTTAAATACCACCAAGCGTGCAATTGATGAAATGACCGTTGAAGCCGCAAATGAAGATGAAATTGCCAATACCATCAAAGTAATGGGTGGTGAAGATTGGGAATTGTGGATTGCGGCTTTGCAACAAGCCGGTGTGTTAGCTGATGGCTTTAAAACCGCAGCATACACTTACATTGGTAAAGAATTAACTTGGCCTATCTACGGTCATGCCACTATCGGCAAAGCTAAAGAAGACTTAGACCGTGCGGCAAAAGCCATTAACACCACTACTTCGGCACTAAATGGCGAAGCTTATGTGGCGTCACTTAATGCTGTAGTTACGCAGGCGAGCTCAGCAATTCCAATTATGCCTTTGTATATTTCTGCGTTGTTTAAAGTCACCAAAGCGCGTGGCATTTACGAAGGCACGATTGAGCAGATCCACGGTTTATTTACCGAAAACCTCTACGGTGAAACGCCACGTTTTGATGAAGGTGGCCACCTGTTCCAAAACTACAAAGAACTGCAGGACGATATTCAAGCAGAGATCCAAACGATTTGGGATACCACCACGACAGAAACTATCGACGAGCTGACGGACTATGTGGGTTATCACAATGAGTTTTTACGTTTATTCGGTTTTGGCCTCGATGGGGTTGATTACGATGCCGATGTTGACCCAGTAGTCGATATCAAGCATATGCTATAATCGAAAAGCCGCTGCAAAGCGGCTTTTTACTAGCAAAGCAGAAAAGGATGTCTATTGCAGTTATTTGCGAAATTGAGCTGGTGATTTTATCATCAGCTTGCAATTCAGGTGTGTCAGAAAAAAACAATACCACTAAAGTCGCGCATGAATGAATTGCACTTACGCTCAGTTCGCAAAAGCTGAGGGAAAAGCATTGCTTTGCAGGATTAATTTCATATTTCCCCTCGCATAGTCCGCAGGATTAATGTTAAAATCTGGGAAATATGTAAGGACATTATCACATCGCTTAAGGCGGTTGCGATAGGGTTGCTCTTTAAATCCTAGCGAAATACTTGAATTAAGTGCTGTGGTGACTAAAGATTATTCAGTTTCTTTCCATTAATGTAATGCAAGTGCGTATGATCAACATAAAAAAAGGTCTGGATTTACCGATAGAGGGCGCACCTCAGCAAGTTATTCATGACGGTTCTGCCGTTAAACGAGTGGCTGTGCTAGGTGAAGAGTTTATTGGTATGCGTCCTACCATGCATGTTCGCGTGGATGACCAAGTCAAAAAAGGCCAAGTTCTTTTTGAAGATAAAAAGAACCCAGGCGTCAAGTTCACTGCGCCAGCTTCTGGTGTAGTTAAAGAAATCAACCGTGGTGCGAAGCGCGTACTTCAGTCAGTTGTGATTGAAGTGAGCGGTAATGAGCAAGTCACGTTCGACAAGTTTGCGGCAGCTGAGTTAGCTAACTTAGACCGTGAAACTGTTCAACGTGTACTAGTAGATGCTGGTCAATGGCCTGCGCTACGTGCTCGTCCGTTCAGTCGCGTAGCAAGCCTGGCAGCAACGCCAAGCTCAATTTTCGTGACTGCAATCGATACTAACCCATTAGCTGCTGATCCTGCGGTGATCATTGCTGAAAACGTAGAAGCGTTTGAAGCGGGTCTAGCTGTAGTATCTCGTCTGACTGACGGTAAAGTATTCGTTTGTAAGCAAACTGGCGCGAAAATCCCGAGCTCGTCAATTGCTCAGGTAGAAGTACACGAGTTTGGCGGTGTTCACCCAGCTGGTCTTGTTGGTACACATATCCATTTCTTGGATGCGGTATCTGCTCGCAAGCAAGTATGGCACTTAGGTTACCAAGACGTTATTGCCTTCGGTAAACTATTCCTAACGGGTGAAATTTACGCTGAGCGCGTTATTTCTCTTGCTGGCCCGCGTGTTAAGAACCCTCGTTTAGTAAGAACTACATTAGGTGCGTCGTTGACCGATTTAGTTGCTGGCGAGTTAGAGGAAGGCGATAACCGCGTGATCTCTGGTTCTGTACTCGCAGGTAAAATTGCGACAGGCCCACACGCTTACCTAGGCCGTTACCATGTTCAAGTCGCAGTGCTGTTAGAAGGCCGCGAAAAAGAACTATTTGGTTGGATTGCCCCAGGTAGCGATAAGTTCTCTGTAACACGTTCGTTCCTATCTCACTTAGCACCAAGTCGTTTGTTCAAGATGACAACCTCAACGGGTGGTTCTAAGCGTGCGATGGTACCTATCGGTAACTACGAGCGCGTTATGCCACTCGATGTCCTGCCTACATTGTTACTTCGCGACCTTATTGCTCGCGATCTTGACAGTGCGATTGCGTTAGGTGCGCTTGAGCTAGATGAAGAAGATTTAGCGCTTTGTACCTTCGTTTGTCCAGGCAAGTATGATTTCGGTTCAATCCTTCGTGATTGCCTGACGACTATCGAGAAGGAAGGTTAACAAATGGCCTTAAAGAAATTTTTAGAAGACATTGAACACCACTTTGAACCGGGCGGTAAGCACGAGAAGTGGTACGCTCTGTATGAAGCAGTGGCGACTATTTTCTATACTCCAGGTTATGTTAACAAAGGCACGACTCATGTGCGTGATAACATTGACCTAAAACGTATCATGATTTTTGTATGGATGGCGACATTCCCAGCAATGTTCTTTGGTATGTTTAATATCGGTCATCAAGCTGCTATCGCATTAGGTAACGGTTTCGAGCTAGCGAACAGCTGGCAAGTTGCGTTATTCCAAATGTTCGGTGGAGAACTGACGGCAACCTCAGGTTGGGGTGCAAAAATGTTCTACGGCGCGTGTTTCTTCCTACCTATCTACGCAACAACATTTATTGTTGGTGGTTTCTGGGAAGTGCTGTTCGCTTCAATCCGTAAGCATGAAGTAAACGAAGGTTTCTTCGTAACTTCAGTACTGTTTGCATTAATCCTACCTGCAACCATTCCATTATGGCAAGTTGCGCTAGGTATCACCTTTGGTGTGGTTATTGCGAAAGAAGTATTCGGTGGTACAGGCCGTAACTTCCTAAACCCAGCACTTGCTGGCCGTGCATTCTTATTCTTTGCTTACCCAGCACAAATTTCGGGTGACAAAGTATGGACTGCAGTTGACTCTTATTCAGGTGCGACTTACCTAAGCCAAGCTAGCGCTGGCGGTCTTGATTACAATGATATGGCATTGTGGTGGGATTCATTCTACGGCTTTATTCAAGGTTCTGTAGGTGAAACTTCTACTCTAGCTATCATGATTGGTGGTTTGTTCTTAATCTACACTCGTATCGCTTCATGGCGCATCGTACTAGGTACTTTACTTGGTATGGCAGTGACTGCAACGTTATTGAACATGCTTGGCTCAGAGACTAACCCTGCGTTTGCAATGCCTTGGCATTGGCACTTAGTGCTAGGTGGTTTTGCCTTTGGTATGTTCTTCATGGCAACTGACCCGGTTTCAGCTTCATTCACGGACAAAGGCAAATGGGCTTACGGCGCACTTATCGGTTTCATGGTTGTCATGATCCGTGTAGTTAACCCGGCATACCCAGAGGGCATGATGTTGGCAATTCTATTTGCTAACTTATTCGCGCCACTATTTGACCACTTCGTCGTGCAAGCTAACATGAAGAGGAGATTGGCTCGTGGCTAAGAAAGAGACAGTTGGCAAAACGCTAGGTGTAGTTGTTGGCCTGTGTTTGGTGTGTGCGATTGTTGTAGCAACAGCTTCAGTACAATTACGCCCACTCCAAAAAGCCAGTAAATCTGCCGACATTCAACGTAACATTCTATCTGTTGCTGGTGTTAATGACGTGACTGATGTAGCGAAAACATTTGCTGAGCGCATCGAGTCTCGTGTAGTTAACATGGAAACTGGTGAGTTTGTAGACGAAGATGCGGCAACATTTGACTTCGAAGCAACAAAGTTTGACGCCAAACGCAGCTTTAAGCTTGATAAAGCCGATGACAAAGCGGGTGTACTACGTATGACGTACAACTCACCTGTGTATTTCGCGCGTACTGCTGAAGGTAAAATCGACGCTGTTATACTCCCAATCCAAGGTTACGGCCTGTGGGGTATCATGTACGGTTTCCTAGCATTGGAAGCGGATGGTGTTACGGTTAAGTCAATCATCTTCTTCAAGCACTCTGAAACGCCAGGTCTAGGTGGTGAGATCCAGAATCCAAAATGGACTGCTACTTGGGTGGGCAAATCACTTCCGCTTGATGTTGTGAAAAGCGGTGCTGAGGGTAACCAACACAAGGTTGATGGTCTATCTGGTGCCACATTAACATCTAATGGTGTTGATCACACAGTAGATTTCTGGACTAGCGACAAAGCATTTGGTCCATTCCTTGCGAAACTACGTAAAGGAGAATTGAACTAATGGCTAATGCAAAAGACATTAAAAAGGTACTGTTTGGCCCAGTGCTAGCAAATAACCCAATTGCCTTACAGGTTTTGGGTATTTGTTCTGCGCTAGCAGTAACTTCAAAGATGGAAAAGGCGTTAATCATGTCAATCGCATTGACATTAGTAACGGCATTTTCAAGCTTGTTTATCTCTATGATCCGTAACCACATTCCATCAAGTGTACGTATTATCGTGCAAATGACGATTATCGCGTCATTGGTAATCGTGGTTGACCAAGCGCTACAAGCGTTTGTATACGCAACAGCTAAAGAACTATCGGTATTCGTTGGTCTAATCATTACTAACTGTATCGTTATGGGTCGTGCAGAAGCTTATGCAATGAAGTCGCCACCTATGATGTCATTCCTTGATGGTATCGGTAACGGTTTGGGTTACTCAGCGGTATTGATGACAGTTGCTTTCGTGCGTGAACTAGGTGGTTCTGGTTCATTGTTCGGCGTGCAAATTATGCCACTTATCTCTGAGGGCGGTTGGTATCAACCTATGGGTCTATTGATCCTACCACCAAGCTCGTTCTTCATCATTGGTCTGATTATTTGGGCACTACGCACTTATAAGAAAGATCAAGTAGAAGCGAAGGCATAAGGGGAGAAAGATGGAACATTATATTAGCTTATTTGTTAAAGCGGTTTTCATTGAAAACTTAGCTTTATCTTTCTTCTTAGGTATGTGTACTTTCCTAGCAGTATCTAAGAAAGTAACAACTGCGTTAGGTCTTGGTATTGCGGTTGTTGCCGTACTTGGTATTTCAGTACCAGTGAACCAAGTTGTTTATCATGCGATTTTGGCGCCAGGTTCACTTGAGTGGTTGGGTTTCCCTGAAGCGGATTTAAGCTTCTTGAAATTCTTAACCTTTATCGGTGTTATTGCAGCCTTAGTACAAATCCTTGAAATGGCTTTGGATAAATACTTCCCAGCCCTATACAACGCGTTAGGTATCTTCCTACCGCTTATCACAGTAAACTGTGCGATCTTCGGTGCGGTTTCGTTCATGGTTGAGCGTAACTACAACTTCGGAGAGTCTATCGTTTACGGTATCGGTTCTGGTGTAGGTTGGGCGCTTGCAATCGTATTGCTAGCGGGTATCCGTGAGAAGATGAAGTATGCAGACGTTCCTGATGGTCTTCGTGGTTTAGGTATTACCTTTATCACTGTAGGTCTAATGGGTCTTGGCTTCATGTCTTTCTCTGGTATTTCACTGTAAGGTAGCTAGGAGAGATCATGCTAGAGGTTTATTTAGGCGTAGGTATTTTCATTGCTATCGTAGTAATGCTGGTACTTATCATCATCGCGGCTAAGTCAAAGTTAGTTGCTGAAGGTGATATTACAATCGGTATCAATGGTGATCCTGAGAAAGCACTTAAGGTGCCAGCGGGTGGTAAGTTGCTTGGTGCACTTGCTAACGCAGGTATCTTCGTATCATCAGCTTGTGGTGGCGGTGGTTCTTGTGGCCAGTGTCGTGTCCACATTCATGCTGGTGGTGGCGACATTCTGCCAACTGAGCTTGACCATATTTCTAAAGGTGAAGCGCGTGAAGGTTGTCGTTTAGCGTGTCAGGTTAACGTGAAAAACGACATGGAAATTGAACTTGAAGAGTCAATTTTCGGTGTTAAAAAGTGGGAATGTACGGTTATCTCTAACGATAACAAAGCAACGTTCATTAAAGAGCTTAAGCTTGCGATTCCTGATGGCGAAAGCGTACCGTTCCGTGCTGGTGGTTACATTCAAATCGAAGCGCCAGCGCATCACGTTAAATACGCTGATTACGATATTCCAGAACAATACCGTGGCGATTGGGAACGTTTTGGCTTCTTCAAACTAGAGTCTAAAGTTGATGAGCCAACCATTCGTGCATACTCTATGGCGAACTACCCAGAAGAGTTCGGTATCATCATGCTGAACGTACGTATTGCGACGCCACCGCCAAACAACTTGACTTTGCCATGTGGTAAAATGTCTTCGTACATTTGGTCACTCAAAGCAGGCGATAAAGTGACAATTTCTGGTCCATTCGGTGAGTTCTTCGCGAAAGACACTGATGCAGAAATGATCTTCGTCGGTGGTGGTGCTGGTATGGCGCCAATGCGTTCACATATTTTCGACCAGTTAAAGCGTCTTAAGTCTAAGCGTAAGATGTCTTTCTGGTACGGTGCTCGTTCTAAGCGTGAAATGTTCTATGTGGAAGATTTCGACGGCTTGGCAGCTGAGAACGACAACTTCGTTTGGCACGTAGCCTTGTCAGATCCTCAACCAGAGGACAACTGGACTGGTTACAAAGGCTTTATCCACAACGTATTGTTTGAACAATACCTACGTGACCATGAAGCGCCAGAAGATTGTGAGTTCTACATGTGTGGACCTCCGATGATGAACGCGGCCGTTATCAACATGCTGAAAAACTTAGGTGTTGAAGACGAGAACATCCTTCTGGATGACTTTGGTGGTTAATCCATCAATATGCAGCAAGTAATTTATGCATAATTAGAACCCTGCGGTGTAAACCGTAGGGTTCTTTTTTATTGGTGAGATGAATTAGTGTATTACCCTTTCCCTCAAATGCAGGGAAAGCTGTTTAGGATGAATAATGAATACCCGACAACTTAGATTGCCCTTAATTGCAGCGACTTTATTTTCTGTGCTATTGACGGCATGTAATCCCGCGATAAACAATACAAGCATGTTAGAGATCCATGGTAAAACCATGGGTACCACTTATAGTATTAAAGTGTTTCCTGGTGACATAGATTTGACCAGTTCAAGCCTTCAAGCAGAAGTTGATGAGGCGTTATTGGAAGTCAATCAATCGATGTCAACCTATATCCCCGATTCTGAGATCAATCAGTTTAATAGCCTACCTGCAGACGAAGTGATGGCGATAAGCGAAGATTTTCGTAAAGTCGCGGCCGAGTCTATTCGCATCGGTGAATCGACAAAAACGTTAGACGTGACTATGGGGCCATTGATTGATTTGTGGGGTTTTGGTCCAGACAAACGTCCAACCAAACGCCCATCTCAAGAGCAGCTTGACGATATGTTAATGCGTATTGGGGTTGATAAGCTGGTGCTGAGTGAGCAAGGTCTGAGCAAGACAATAGATGGTTTGCGGGTAACTTTCTCAGCGACTGCCAAAGGCTATGGCATTGATAAAGTGGCTGAGCTAATTGAGCAGCATGGTATTAAAAATTATATGGTGGAAATTGGTGGTGAGCTGCGCGTTGCTGGTGACAAAGCCGGTGTTGAGCCTTGGCGCATTGCCATTGAGCAGCCAGATGCCCCTATGGGACAGCGCCAAGTACACCGTGTCGTTGAACCTGGCACTAATGGTATTGCGACGTCTGGCGATTATCGTATTTTCTACGAAATGGATGGCGAGATTTATACCCATTTAATTGACCCTGCCACGGGCATGCCAATTAAACATGACTTGGTTTCGGTCACTGTGCTGCATCCTTCGGCAATGACCGCAGATGGACTAGCTACCGCACTGACGGTCATGGGGATGGAAAAAGCACAGGCTTATGCTATCGAGCACAATTTACCTGTGTACTTAATGAGTAAAACGCCAACGGGTATTCAAACTTGGTCAAGCCCAGCATTTGCGCCATATCTCTAGGCTGCATCTGCTAACTGGGAATTTGCGTTCGGTCACGCGCTTATGGTGGTGAGCAATCCGTAAGCGCGTTATAATATCGTCAATTCGTCACCACTCAGCGTGCTGAGCTTCGCTTTTTATAGGGTTATAACCATGTCTGTATTTATTCTTACTTTTGGTTTGCTGATTTTGATTGCAGCGGCGATGGCCGTCGGCGTAATTGTACAAAAGAAATCCATGGCCAGTAGCTGTGGTGGCTTAGGTTCAATGGGCATTGACAAAGTGTGCGATTGCGATGACCCATGTGATAAGCGCAAAAAGCGCTTAGCCAAAGAGCAGATGTGGAAAGATAACCAAATTCTGTAAGACCAATGCGAGCTCAGGCTCGCATTGTCGTTTCATACATCCGACCACCATGACTTTAACCCTGCATTTTCTACGCCATGCAAAACCCGCTTTAACGGGAGTACTGTTAGGCCGTACTGACTGCGCTTTAGCGCCGCTCCATTTTTCAGCTGGCAGCATGGTGGATGTGAACAAACTGACACGCATTTACAGCTCCCCTTTACTACGTTGCCAGCAAACCGCCACGCCGTTTGCTGAGCAAAGCCTGTGTCCGGTTGAAGTGGCGGCGGCATTGCGTGAAATGGATTTTGGCGTGTGGGACGGTAAACCGTATGAACAACTTTGGCAACGTACCGAGGAGGGCGCACAGATTGGGGACTTTTGGCAAGACCCTTGGGCATATACGCCGCCGCAAGGCGAAACAATGGAAACATTTCATGCCAGAGTTGTGCAATGGTGGCAAAGCGTGCTTGCTCAGCCTTGCGTGGGGGAGTGGTTGATTGTTAGCCATGCCGGTGTGATGAAAATTCTGCTATTGGCTATCTTCGGGAATATGCGTCCCAGTGGTGAGCAGCTAGCTGCGATTGAATTTTCCTATTTGTGCGGTTTTAAGGTTGAAGTCTATTTTGACGAACAAGTAAAAGCTTGGCCGAAAGTTGTGTTTTAGCCGTCTAGACTTCATAATAGCGCCACTAATTGCAATGGCATTCCCTGGGAATGAGGTGCTAGTCCTCAACTGTCCCCGCAACTGTGATACTGTTCCAAACTTGCGATGTTCTGCTATACCGCTGGGTAAGCTGAATCAAATGTTTGAGGTTAAGTCAGATACTAGGGCTATTGCAACGAGCTTGAGCGGGCGCACTCAAGTGGCAACAAATATTCATATTGTGGTGAGGCGTAACATGCCGTACCACAATCAAATTAAACCTTAGGTATAAGTGCCTATGGTTGATTTAGTCGTCGCGCCTATTTACTGATATAACCCCTTAAATTGTTGAATTTGCTTGGCGATGCTGATACTCAGTATTGCCGCAAAGCCGCTTGTAAGGGTAAACCTGAGGTACTATGAGCGCAGCTATTTACCCTCCGTTATTAAGCGTTGATGCGGTTTGTGTCAGTCGTGCCAACAAGGCTATCCTGCAAAACGTGAGCTTTCACCTTCAAGCTGGCGAATTTGTTGGTTTACTTGGCCCAAATGGGGCGGGTAAGTCGACGTTATTACGCTGCTTGTATCGTTATTTGCAACCTGATAGTGGTGAGATCTGCTGGCAAGATCAGGCCATTCATACGTTATCGCTCAAATACTATGCCCAGCAAGTGGCGGTGGTACTGCAAGAAGTCAGCAATGATTTTAATCTTGCCCTGTTTGATGTGGTCGCCATGGGGCTTACTCCCCATAAAAGCTTGTTTGCCACGCAATCCCAAGCTGATAAAAGCCACATTGATGCTGCGATTGCTGCTATTGGTCTAAGCGACAAAGCGCAGCAAAGTTACAATAGTTTATCGGGGGGCGAGCGACAGCGGGTGATGATAGCCAAAGCTATGGTACAAAGCCCACAGTTACTTATCATGGACGAACCAACCAGTCATTTAGATGTGAAATATCAAATTCAAATTATGGAGCTAGCAAAAAGTATGGGCGTGACTGTGCTTGCTTCTTTTCACGATTTAAATCTTGCTGCGGCAGTTTGTGACAGGCTATTAGTGATGAAGAGCGGCAAACTGGTGGCCGATGGTACCCCTATCGCGATTCTCGATGAAACCCTGCTGAGCGACGTATTTGCAGTATGCGCTGAAGTCACCGAGGTGCCTTGCCCGATGAGTAAAGACAAACGTATTCCCCATATTCGTTATTTCTATGGCTATCAGCAATGAAAAACAGCGTAATCTTAGGGTCACTGTGCTCGTTCTTATTGGTCAGTTTATTGGCTGCGTTAGCCATTGGTGCGGTCACTATTCCCGCGCAGGATGTCATCACTGCGTTATGGCAATACGATGCGCAAAATCTGTTGCATAAAATCGTCCTTGAACTGCGTTTACCGCGGGCCATTTTGGCTTTTACTGCTGGGGCAGGTCTGGCTCTAGCAGGTATGATGTTGCAAACCGTTACCCGTAACCCTTTGGCGGACCCCTATTTATTTGGGATCTCGTCCGGCGCGTCATTTGGCGTGGTGGTGTTATTTGCCGCGACGGGTTTACATACCGGTTTGTGGTTATCGGGCGCGGCATTTTTAGGCAGTGTGTTGGCAATGAGTTTGTTGCTATTGCTTGCGGCCAGTACCCGCAACCCTAGAGTCGAAACCTTGCTGCTTGCTGGGGTGGCGTTGTCCTTTTTATTCAGCGCCTTGACCAGTCTGCTGTTGTATTGGTGCGATCCAGAAGCCATTTCTGCAATTCTATTTTGGAGTTTAGGCAGTTTTTCACGCGCCTCATGGAACTGGTTATGGTTGCCCTGTTTAACTGTAGGGCTGGTTGCAGGAGCATTGCTGTTACTACGCCGTCCGCTAAACGCACTCTTACTGGGGGATGAAGGCGCCACTACGTTAGGGGTGAATGTGCCAAAACTGCGCATTACTGTATTGTTACTTAGCTCGTTAGTCACAGCGGTGTTAGTGGCGGGCTGCGGTGGGATTGGCTTTGTTGGCTTAATGATCCCACATATGGTGCGGTTTTTCTTATCGCAGGCGAAAGTGATAGGGGTGGTCGCGACTGCTTTAGTGGGGGGCTTGTTTATGTTGTGGGTCGATATTGCCGCCCGCACGCTGCTCGACAATCAAGAGCTGCCCATCGGAGTGATCACCTCCTCCATCGGCAGTGTGTTTTTCTTAGCTTTATTACTGCTTAAAAATCGGGGAACGCGCTCGTGAATGAGGTCCGTTTTAAAATTCAACCACTCAAGCATAGTGCAAAGAGTGCCATTAGCACCCGTATTGCGCAAAAAACCAAACCTTTGGGAGCGCTTGGTAAACTTGAAGCACTGGCACAGCAACTGGCGGAAGTGTTAACTGTAGATGCAAAGCAACCTATCTTATTGCAACAACCCGTGCTGACAGTGTTTGCTGGCGACCATGGCATTGCCACCGAAGGGGTGTCGATAGCCCCCAGTGAAGTGACAGGCCAGATGGTGGCAAACTTCGCAAATGGTGGAGCTGCCATTAATGTATTTTGTCGGCAATTGGGGTGGCAGTTACAAGTGGTGGATTGCGGTATTTTGCAACCGCCAGCTGCGCATTTAGCGGTGATCAGTCAGCGTCTTGGTAGCTCAACAGCAGCGTTTCATAATGCGCCCGCGATGAGCGAAGCTCAGTTGCAACAAGGTTTAAGTTTTGGCGCTGAAAGTATCAGCGCTGCACTGCAAGCGGGCAGCAATGTGTTTGCATTTGGTGAGATGGGCATTGGCAACACTAGTAGTGCGGCAGCGATATTTTCTGCCCTGAGTGGCTTACCTGCCAGCGAAACTGTGGGCAAAGGCACAGGAGTCAGTGCTGAGGTCATGGCGAAAAAATGCCAGTTAATTACCCAGGCGCTTGAGTTACATCGCGCGGCGTTAACATCGCCTTGGGCCATTTTACGCCATCTTGGTGGGTTTGAGATTTGCCAAATGGTGGGTGCTATGTTGGCAGTCGCGCAAGCGGGTAAAGTGGTGCTAGTGGATGGTTTTATTGCCACCGCGGCAGCTATGCTGGCGGTAGCGGCTTATCCTGCTTGTAAAGAATATCTTGTCTTTGCTCATTGTTCTGGTGAACAAGGCCATCAAAAAATGCTCGACTATTTACAGGTTGAAGCACTGTTAAATTTACAGCTGCGTTTAGGCGAAGGCACCGGTGCAGCGCTGGCTTTGCCGCTATTGCAATGTGCTGCGGCGTTTTACAACGACATGGCGAGTTTTGCAACTGCCGCCGTCACTGAGGTGAATCATTAATGGCATGGCAAACGGATTTTAAACTTGCGGTGATATTTTTAACCCGCATTCCCCTTAAGCTTGCCGAACAGCCGGATGATGTCAGCTTGAACCGCGCCAGTGGTTATTTTGCTTTGGTCGGGGTCATGCTGGGGTTAATTTTAGCCATTAGTTACTGGCTATTGCAGTTACTTTTCCCTGCCACCATAGCGGTGGTGCTGTTACTTGCGGTGAGCCTATTGCTCACTGGCGCATTCCATGAAGATGGTTTTGCCGATGTCTGGGACGGCTTTGGTGGCGGATTTAGCACTGAGCATAAGCTACAAATAATGAAAGATAGCCGCCTTGGCACCTATGGTGCTGCGGCTTTGGTGCTGTTGCTGCTATTAAAAGTGCTGCTGCTGGCCAGTTTAAGCGCTGCCTTTTGGCAGATTGCGGTGGCACTCTTGCTTGGCCACAGTTTGTCGCGCGCGATGGCGACCTCAATTATTGGTGCCTTGCCTTATGTTCAAGAGGATGCGCAAAGCAAGGTAAAGCCCGTCGCCGAAGTATTAGCAGCAAACAGTCGCGACTTACTTAACCTTACCAGCGCTGCATTGATATTACTGCTGTGGTTAGTCACACCAATGCAACTGGCAGAGCTGCTGGTGATAGTCGTGGTGTTATGGTTACTGCGTGCGCTGTGCTTACGTTGGTTTAAACAACAGCTTGGCGGTTACACCGGAGATTGCCTTGGCGCTGCGCAGCAGCTTGCAGAGCTAAGTGTGTACGCTTGTTTGGTGGTGCTATGGCAATAACCACCCAACTAGAGTTGATTTTAGGTGGCGCACGCTCGGGGAAAAGCCGCTTGGCGGAACAACGCGCAGAGCAGTGGCTCGAAAGTGGCGCGGTAGATCAACTGTTTTATTTAGCTACAGGCACAGCGCAAGACCAAGAAATGCAAGCGCGCATTGCTCATCACCAACAACAGCGCCAAGCGCATTGGCAAGTGATAGAAGCACACTGGCAACTGCATGATGTGATGACTCGCTTACCCGCAAACAGCGCAGTGGTGGTAGATTGCTTAACCTTATGGTTTACCCATGGCTTATGTGAATACGGTTTAGAGGCGTTTTTAGAGGCAAAACACGCATTTGTTGAAAGCCTGCAAATGTGCCAAGCAAAAGTGATTTTAGTCAGCAATGAAGTTGGCCAAGGTATCGTGCCGCTTGGCGCATTAAGCCGCCAATTTGTCGATGAAGCGGGTCGCTTACATCAAGAGTTGGCTAGTATCGCGACGCGGGTCGATTTTGTGATGGCCGGTTTGCCATTAACTTTAAAAGGAGCCGACTAAAATGCGGACTTTAATGGTACAGGGCACCACCTCTGATGCTGGCAAAAGTACTTTAGTAGCGGGGCTGTGCCGAGTACTGGCGCGCCGCGGGGAAAAGGTCGCGCCATTTAAACCACAAAACATGGCACTTAACAGTGCGGTCACTGAGGACGGTGGTGAGATTGGTCGTGCTCAAGCACTACAAGCAGTGGCGGCAAAAGTCCCGTTATCGGTGGATTTCAATCCGATTTTATTAAAACCCAACTCAGATACTGGCGCACAAGTGATAGTCCATGGCAAAGCGCTGTCGAATATGGAAGCGGCGGGTTACCACGATTACAAAAAAGTCGCGATGGATGCGGTACTCACTTCCTACCAACGTTTAAGCCAGCAGTACGATTGGTGTTTGGTCGAAGGAGCTGGTAGCCCCGCAGAAATTAATCTGCGAGAAAATGACATTGCCAATATGGGCTTTGCCTGCAAAGTACAAGCGCCGGTGATCATTATTGCGGACATCGATAAAGGTGGGGTATTTGCCCATCTAGTGGGGACTTTGGCACTGTTGAGTGAGGAAGAACAAGCGCTGGTGAAAGGCTTTGTGATCAATCGCTTTCGCGGCGATATTAGCTTATTGCAAGGCGGCTTGGATTGGCTAGAACAATACACAGGTAAACCAGTGCTTGGCGTATTGCCTTATCTCCATGACCTTGCACTCGATGCCGAAGATGCCATCAATGTCAGCAATCAAGTTAGCGATGCCAAACTAAAAGTCGCCGTGTTGGTGTTTCCGCATATTAGCAATCACACCGACTTTGACAGTTTGCGCCTCAACCCAGAAGTCGATTTACGCTATGTGCGCCATACCGACGCCATTGGCCAAGTGGATCTGATCATTTTACCGGGCAGTAAAAACGTCCTGGGTGATTTGCAATTTCAACACTCGCAAAGCTGGCCTAAAGAGATCAAACAACATTTACGCTATGGTGGCAAAGTGTTGGGGATTTGTGGCGGATTACAAATGCTCGGCAGTGAAATTTGCGATCCGCTTGGTATTGAATCGTCGCTGGGTCGTGTTACTGGCTTACAACTGGCTGATTTTGTCACGACCTTAAGCGCGCACAAAACCTTAACCCAAGCACAAGGCGAATGTCTGTTAGATAGTAACTGTGTGGCAATTAGCGGCTATGAGATCCACTGTGGACAATCTCATGGCTCGGCTATGCAGCAACCCTTTTTACGTTTTAGTAGCCACCCACAGGGCGTGCAATACGATGGCTTTATTTCAGCTGACAACCAAATTGCAGGTACTTACTTACATGGTTTGTTCGACAGCAGCAGTGCCTGTAACGCCATTTTAGCTTGGGCGAGTGGTGGCCGATGGCAAGGGCAAAGCTTTGATTTAGATAGCCATCGTGAACAACAATTAGAGCGACTGGCGGATATTTGCGAACAACATTTAGATTTAGACCAGCTATTTGCGCTGGCTAACCAATAACTTGAGGCGCGTATGAGCGAACAGCAATCACAAGACAAGCATCAACAACGACAACAAAAGGTTAAAGAACAAGTCGATGCCAAAGTCGCAGCGGCGGATATTGAAAAAGGCATTTTGCAAGTGATCACCGGCAATGGTAAAGGCAAGTCGACGTCAGGGTTTGGCACTGTCGCACGTTGTGTGGGCCATGGTATGAATGCGGCGGTGGTGCAGTTTATTAAAGGGATGTGGGAATGTGGCGAGCGCAATTTGCTGGAAAAGGCTGGTGTGCCGTTTGCGGTGATGAAAACCGGTTTTACTTGGGAAACTCAAAACCGTGAAACCGACACGTTGGCCGCGCAAGAAACTTGGGCAATTGCAAAAGAATGGCTAAAAGACGAACGCATTGATTTAGTGCTGTTAGATGAGCTGACCTATATGGTGTCTTATGATTATCTGGATTTAGATGAGGTGATCAGTGCGCTTGAAAACCGCCCGCCAATGCAGTCAGTGATTATCACCGGTCGTGGGGCACATCGTCGCTTAAAAGACTTGGCAGATACAGTCAGTGAAGTGCAAAACCTCAAACATGCCTTTGAAGCTGGCGTGAAAGCACGTAAAGGCTTTGATTTTTAAGGAATAGCAATGAAATATTGGTTATCGCTAGTGTTGTCGCTATGTGCATTTGGCAGTGTTGCTAAACCATCGGCACAACGGATCATTGCCCTAGCGCCGCATATCGTTGAAAACCTCTATGTGATAGGGGCTGGGGAGCGCATTGTTGGCACAGTGGAATATGCTGACTTTCCAGAAGCCGCCAATGCTATCCCGCGTATTGGCGGTTACCATGGTATTAGCATGGAAAAGCTGCTGGCGCTCAAGCCTGATTTAGTTATTGCATGGCAAACCGGCAACAAGCAAACGGATCTCGATAAAATCGCAGCGCTAGGTATCCCCGTAGTGTACAGTCACACCCATGAGATTGCCGATGTTGCCAAAGAGCTGCGTGAGTTTGGTCAATTAACGGGGCTTGAAGTAGAGGCGGAGAAGCAGGCACAACAGTTTGAAACGCGTTTTAAAACACTACAGGACAAGTATCAAAGTGAGATGCGCCTTGCGGTGTTTTATCAGTTGTGGCCAGAACCTATGATGACTATTGGGCGTAACACTTGGGTGCATCAGTTGCTTGAGATCTGCCAAGTCGACAACGTCTTTGCTGATGCCAGTAGCGATTATCCGCAAATCGGTATTGAAAATGTGATCCACGCGAAACCGCAAGTGATCATTTTGCCGGATGAAAAAACCAAGCAAAAAGTGCCGTTGATCAATTGGCAAGCTTGGCCTGAGATCCCAGCTGCCAAGCATCAACAGTATATTCATGTGAATGCGGATCTGCTGCACCGTTATACCACTCGAGTGCTTGATGGTATCGACGACATGTGTGCTAAACTGGCGCTTTCAAAACAGCATTACCAACAAGGGAAATAGCATGACCACTTGGGCCGATGTACTTGGGCATGAAAAACAACAAGCTTATTTTCAAGACACGCTGAACTATGTGGCAGAGCGTCGCGCCGCAGGTGTGACGGTTTATCCACCGCAGGAGCAAGTGTTTGAAGCGTTTAAGGTGACGCCATTTGATGAAGTAAAAGTGGTGATCTTAGGTCAAGATCCCTATCACGGCCCAGATCAAGCCCATGGTTTATGCTTTTCGGTGTTACCCGGCATTAAACCACCACCGTCATTAGTCAACATGTATAAAGAGCTGGCGGGCACAGTGGCGGGGTTTCAGATCCCAAGCCATGGTTATTTACTGCCGTGGGCAGAGCAAGGGGTGTTGTTACTCAATACCGTTTTAACCGTTGAGCAAGGACAAGCGCATTCTCACAAACATTTAGGTTGGGAGCGCTTTACCGATGTGGTGATAGAGCAGCTTAACGCCCATGCCAATGGCATCGTGTTTTTGCTGTGGGGTTCACATGCCCAGAAAAAGGGCAAAGCCATTGACCGCGGCCGTCACCATGTGTTGCAAGCACCGCATCCGTCTCCGCTATCGGCGCATCGTGGCTTCTTGGGCTGTCAGCATTTTGTGCAAACCAATCAGCTTTTAACCAGTATGGGTAAAACACCGATCAACTGGCAGGTGTGATCAACATCAATGTGCGGGTAAGCTGCTTACCTGCACCGCTAATCGTAAGGAAACACCTTATATCTCAGCCAATAGCCGAGTGCAAAACCAGCGCATAAACACCCTAGGGTGGTTATCAGCATGGTCAAATCTGGCGCAGTGCTGTCAAAAAAGAGACGTTCGACAACAAATACCGTCATCAAGGAAGTGATACCATGTTCATACCATGGGCGTTTTCGTGAATAAACCCCCATCACCATGCCTATTAAGGATGACATGACAAAGACGAGAAATAACATACTCACTATCCTTATTCAGAGCGCTGTAATGTAATAACTTGTTAACACTCTAAAACGCACTTAAGTAGTTGTCTATAAAATAGGAAATTAAATTTAAAGCAGTTGCTTTAATCATCGCAAATCTAAACCATGGCGGCGATTTTGTAGTAAACTTTCAGGGTACTTGAGTGAATTTTGCAAGGAGCAATAACTATGTCTTTTACTGTCTCTTGGGTTTTGCCTTTCATGCTTGCCAGTAGCACATCAGTCTATAAATGCAACGATAATGGTACTGTGGTTTATTCGCAATTTCCCTGCGGTAAAGATCAGCAAGTGGTCACCATTAAAGCGCCGCCGTTTTTAGGTGGGCAAACCGCGCAGCAGCAAACTGCTCAACAAACACAGCAGCAAACTGCTCAGCAAGTGCTAGCAGATATTGAAAGTTATGTGGCAGTTGAACAAGTTAAGCGGGAAATTGCGCGTTTGGAAGGAAAACGTGAAGCTAAACTCAAACAGCGCGACGCGCAGCTCTTGGCATTGCAACAAAAAAAGCTCAAAGCCAATAACAACTTGGCAGGGGCGCAGTGGGAAACCAGTATCAGTGAAGAAATGAGCGCGATTAGCCAAGCTTATGCCACTGAGGTAGAAAGTTTAGACGCAGCCATTCGTAGTTTACAACAACGCCAATTACAACTCGAACATCCTTAACGCTCCCTGTTATCTTTTGGCTGTGAAACCACATTTTGCGCTGCTTGCTGCAAAAGTAGCGCCGCTTCCTTACAATAAAATTCGAATCTTTTGATTTATAAAGAGATAATCACGAGTCTATCACCAGATTTCACCGCTTTGTCACCTTTTTTCCTGCTTCAATCACCTTTTTTTGGCGGCCTTTCCACACAATCAAAGCCAGCTTAACAACAGGAAATTATCATGAAAAAGCAACTGGGATCCTTACTGGTGAGTTTTTTACTGCCGCAATCAGGTATGGCTGTAGCGCAGCAACAGTCTCCTTATCCATTTGCCCGAGGTGCACTGGCGTTGAAGAAAATGACTACCGCGCCGCAAATTGATGGTGTTTTTAGCGCCCATGAATGGGATGAGGCGGTGAAAATTAGCGATTTTGTGCTGTTTCGACCTACGGTTGGTGATAAGCCCAAATACCCGCTGACCGCTTATCTGAGTTATGACGACAATTTTTTGTATGTGGCGGCCGAGATATTCCAGCCACAAGATACCATCACCGACAGGGTGTTGACTCAAGGTAGCTCAATCTGGAATGAGGATTATTTTGGTATTACGCTCGACACCAATTTTGATAAACGCGATGGGTATTTGTTTCATGTCTCGCCTTCAGGGGTGAAAGAGGACGGCTTAGTCAACGGCACTGATTACATCGCTCAGTGGTCGACCCTATGGTACGCGAAAACATCGCGCTTTGCCGACGGCTGGCGAGTGGAAATGGCTATTCCGATGCAATCCTTATCGTTTGACCCAGCGCTTGATACGTGGGGCATTCAGCTGCGGCATAAACTCTCCGCGCCATATCAACAAGTGTATTGGAACTTAAATGATGGCGAAACCTATGGTTGGGCTGCGGGGCAGGTTGCGCCCATTACTCAGCTAACTGGCTTAAAACAAGGCTTAGGAGTTGAACTAAAACCGGGTCTGGCGTTGAGCAAGACTGCTGGTGAGCACGCGTGGACACCGTCGCTGGACGCATTTTACAAGCTAACCCCCAATTTGACTGGGGTGGTGACGTTAAATACTGACTTTTCTGGGACTGAGGTCGATGAGGTGAATATGAACCTCACGCGCTTTCAGCAATACTACAGTGAAAAGCGGGATTTCTTTTTACAAGATTCGCAAGTTTTCAGCTTCGGTGGCCTAAATGACTATGACCAAAATGGCATGCCATTTTATTCGCGACGCATTGGGCAAGGAGCCATAAGCGGCGTGTTAGACATAAACTGGGGCACTAAATTGGCAGGCCAGATTGGCGACACTCGCATTGGGGTGCTATCGGTCAACCAAGCGCAGGACGGTGCGATAGACGACAGCACGCAATTAAGTGTGGTGCGTTTGAGTCATCAGCTTAATAGCACCCATCAACTTGGTATGATAGCCACGCAGGGTAATGCGCAAAACAGTGGTGACAGTTTGCTGTGGGGCATAGATTATCGTTACGAAGACGCGATCTTTACCGATCAGCGTTTAGAAGCTTACGCTTGGTATCAAGAAACACAATCCCAGCACGCCAGCGACGATACCAAAGCTTATGGTGGCCAGATGTTTTTGCCTAATGATGCGGTCTATATGCGGGCTAAATACCGCTATATTGGTGCGGATTACCGCCCAGCGCTCGGCTTTGTTAATCGCCGAGGTATTCAATACTATGAGTTGGTGAATCACTTTCGTCATCGCCCCAAACAGGGGCCGTTGGCTGACTATTTAAATTACTTTCAGTTTACCACTTTCTTTTGGCAAACCGACGATACCGATAATCACAGGCTGAGTCAGGAATACCGCGTTCGACCACTACAGTTTGAGTTTAAAGATAGCTCTTGGCTTTATGTGCAGCATGAAACGCGTAAGGAGCAACTAAAAACACCTTATAAAATGGGCAAAAACATCACCTTTGCCGAGCAGGACTTTACTTTTTCAAAGTGGAAAATGGCACTGGGAACGGACAGCAGCAAACCTTTGTTTGGCGAAATGCGTATTGCCAGCGGTGATTTTTATGATAGCGAGGTTAAAGAGTTCGAGTTTGATTTAAACTATAAACCGAATAAATTTATCAGCTTAGCCTTGAGCCGGCAGCTCTATCATTACCAACGTCAGATTGAAAAAGAACAAATGTATGGTACTCGCTTACGCGTGAATGTGGCGTTTAACCCAGATTGGTCGTGGCAAACTTTGTTGCAGCACAACACGCAATCAGACTCATTGTCGGTGTTTAGTCGGCTGCGTTATCAAAGCCGCCCTGATGAGTTATATCAGCTGAGTTTTAATCGCGGTTTTGATTTGAGCGAAGGTTGGCATGAGCGTTTAACGCAATTTAACGAAACTGCGCTTAAGCTCAATTATACCTTTCGCTGGTAGCTTGCTGGTAACTTAGCCGACCAAAGGCGGCTCAATTAGTCACGCGCGAGCGTTTGGTACACCTCACTGCGATAACTGGCTTTGGTGGCAAAGAGCACCTCACCGTCTTTGACATCAAAGCCTAAATAACTGTGTATAGGGACTTTCGACAGGTGTTGCAATTGTGAACCGCGTAAGTCATAGCGCAGCAGATGCTCTCCGTATACGGTGAGTAAATATAAAATACCGTGTTCAATTTTCACATTATCATAAACGGGTAAGGTGCCTAGCCATGTTCCGGCATCTGGGCTTGGGGTCTCGAAGATAGCTGCGGTTGGCATGTGGTAAAGATTGTGGTCGCTATCAATAAAATAATAGTGCTCGCTATCTTGTGGGTCTGCCAATACCTGCTGCCAAGGTTTGCTCAACGTGGCAATGTGTTGTAGCGAGTTATTATAGATAGCCACAAACTTTTGATTGTAGTGTTTGATGGATACACTAAATAACGTGTTGGTGAGCCACTGGGTATTGATAATATCACCTTCTACAAAGTGCTCATGTTGTAACCGGCGCTCATTGAGATCAGCAAGCATCAGTCGATGTTGCTCGGCAATCAACAGCAGTGAGTCGTTCGCCGACAGTGCCAAAGTGCTAGCGAGGCTATCAGCATTGAGAATGGGCAACAGCTCAGCTGAACCTGCATTGCTCTGAAAGTACACCTGCATAAATCCTGCGCGATTCGACAGTAAATAATGCCCAGTGCGGGTATGAGCAAAGGTAGGCTGTGCGTCCACCACACTGCTATTGTCGAGCTGATAGCCGGTTTCTTGCCAGCGCAAATCCACGTTTTTATCATTACTACTGAAGATATAATCACGACCATTCGGGTGGCGCAAAATATTGCAACATAACCTTTCGTTGCTGCTAGCCAGCAAGGTTTGGTTTTGGCTGGCTAAATCTATATGAATGAGTTTACTGTCTGGCGCTGAGGTCGCAAACACCAGTCCGGTTTGCTGGTGATCCCAGACCAGCGGTGCTGTAAGAAGATTTAACTCAGTTAAGATACTCGTGCTGGCGTTGACAGGATCATACACCACCGCAGCGGTTTTACCGTCGATAGAATGGGCGCTGAGTAGCAACTGTGGCTGTGTTGCTTGCCTGTCGATATCTATTAAACGCCACTTAGACGCGAGCTCTAGCGGCAGCGGTTGTAATGCTTCGCCAAGTGCTGCGTGGTATAAATGGTTGCGGTGTTCGTGTTGTTTTTCATGCGCCAGCACATAGAGCTGACCATTGGCATGCAGCATTGAGCGGTGGACGGTGAGCTTATCGCACTCGGTAAGGAGTGTTGCATCGTTATTCAGACTCTGGCTGATGGCATCAAAGGAAGCGCGATACCAGCCACATTGCTCCTCTTCAGCGCGAAAAATCAGGGTTTGCTTATCCGCAAACAGTAGTTCTTTGATGTTATAAGGGGTATTGAGCTGAATTGGTAAGGGTTGATTCGCGGTTTGTCTATCCAATTGCCACAGCTCGGCACCCGCTGGACGGTGGTTGAGAAAGTAGAGCGTTTGCTTATCTGCACTGAGCAACAATGAACCTTTGCCACCGTACTGACGCGACAAGGCTTGGCTATCGCCATAAGTCACGCTAGCTGGGGTAGTGTACATAAGTAAATAAGCGAGCGCGAAACCCACAATTGTCATGGCCGCGAGTAGCCAATACCGCAGTGTATGTGGTGACTGAGTAATGCGATTTACTGGGAGCACAGGCGCAAGAGGTGAAGTGGTCGACTCTGCTTGGTAAGTAGAAATAGGCGCAATAAAAACATAACCTTGTTTTGGAATGGTTTTAATGTAACGCGGTGCTTTAGGGTCGTCGGCCAATACTTTACGTAAATTGGCGACCAGTTTATTGATGGCATTATCTGTGACAATCACTTGTTGCCAAATCGCGGCTTGCAATTCATCACGTGTAATAATGCGGTTGGGGTTAGCCACTAAAAACGACAATAACGCCAGTAACCTTGGGTCGAGCGCTATCACTTCGGGGGGCTTTTCCAAGCAAGCATTGACTGCGTCAAACTTGAATTCACCGACGATTATTACATTCATAGCGCTCATTTCTTTGTTTTGGCAACAATGTTAACGATCAAATTCGTTTCTGCAATGTCTTTTTTTGTAACATTCAATGTGAATTATTGGGCTAGCTGCCAAGGTGTTGCTTGATGTGTTAAGCATAGGCGGAGTGTTGACGTTATTGCGTATTGCTACAGAGCTTACCGTAGCAATACGTCAGCGATTGAACTAATACCCCACCGTGGCACTACCTGAAATACGTAGATCGGATGCGCCATACAAACCTTGCTCGGTAACCATTATAGATTGCGTCGAACCCATAGCGTTTTGCACCGACAAAGTATGGCCTTTGGCCTCAAGCAACGCGCGCGTATCTGGGTTGAGACTACGTTCTATACGTAGTTCATCGGGTAGCCATTGATGGTGTACCCGCGATGCATTGCTTGCCTCCGCGATATTTAAGCCGTGATCAATGACATTTAAAATCACCTGCAAAGTGGTGGTGATAATGCGTGAGCCACCTGGGCTGCCAGTGACTAAGAAAGGCTTACCGTCTTTCAAAACAATCGTGGGTGTCATTGAACTGAGCGGTCGTTTGTTGCCTTCTACGGCGTTGGCGTCGCCTCCCACTAAACCAAACCCATTGGGCGTACCCGGTTTCGCTGAGAAGTCGTCCATTTCATTATTAAGCAAAATGCCTGTGCCTTTGGCTACCAGACCTGAGCCATAGCTAAAGTTTAAAGTATAAGTATTACTTACTGCGTTACCCCATTTATCGACTACCGAATAATGGGTGGTTTGGTCGCTTTCATATGGGGTAAGTTTGCCGGGATTTATCTCGGTACTGGGCGTTGCCTTTTGTAGGTTTATCTCGCTGGCGCGCTGTTTTGCGTAGGTTTTATCAGTCAAAGTTGCGACAGGAACCTGATAAAAATCTGGGTCGCCAAGATATTCGCTGCGATCCGCATAAACGCGTTTCATCGCTTCGGCCATAATATGTAAGCTGGCAGCACTATTGTGACCAAGTTCGCTCAGCGGGAAGTTTTCCAGCATGTTCAGTAACTCAATCAGATGTACACCGCCTGATGAAGGAGGGGGCATTGAAATGACCTTATAACCACGATAATGACCTGTAACGGCAGTGCGCTCCACCGCGCGATAATTCGCTAGGTCGGCTAATGACATAATGCCGCCTGCTTGAGTGACCGCCGCAACGATTTTTTCTGCTGTTTCGCCGTGGTAAAAACCTTTACTACCGTGCTTGGCGATAAGCGCCAATGAATGCGCCAGTTCAGGTTGTTTGAGTAACTCGCCGGGGGCGAAATTATCGCCATTCGGTTTATAAAATATCTCAGCAGAGCTTGGCCATTGCGCGATACGACGTTTTAAGCCCGCTAGTGAATTAGCTAAATCGGGCGTAACTAAGATGCCATCGCGTGCCATTTTGATAGCGGCTTGCGTTACTTGCTGCATGCTCATGGTGCCGTATTTTTTTAGCGCCAGCTCCATGCCCATTACTGTGCCTGGTACTCCCACAGCTAAACCATGTTCACGACTAAGACTCGCCACCGCGTTACCTTGTTCATCCAAGAAAATGTCTTTGTGTGCTTTGGCTGGCGCTGTTTCACGGTAATCAATTGCAATGGTTTGCTGTTCTTTGGCTAAATACACCAGCATAAAACCACCACCACCTATATTACCTGCGCGTGGCAAAGTGACAGCAAGGCTAAAACCTACCGCCACAGCAGCATCAACCGCATTGCCACCTTGCTTCAATATTTCGATGCCTACTTGAGAGGCTAACGCTTCTTGACTAGCCACCATACCGTCTTTTGCCCAAATCGGCTGTGCGGTGGCTTGTGAACTAAAGATGGATGTTTCTGCAGCTTTGATGTTGCTCTCAGATGCGCTTGGCGCCGCTAAACTCAGGCTGGTTGCGCTGAGTGTTAATACTGCGAGTAGGGTAGTTATTTTTGTCACACTCGGGTCCATTTCAATTAACGCAATGTTTTTTGATTAGAACACCTGATCTGCAAACTGTCCAATAAATCCGCGCAATGGCGGGTATAGCGGGATGGCAAGCAAAAAGCCGTGGAGTGTGATTTACATCAAGCTTTATGGCGCCAATAATCGGCATCATAACTTTGGCTACTGAGGTGGGAATGAAGTTTGAGTTTTTACTCTAAAGTTCTACACTCAATCTTATTACGTATCATGTGGCGCGAGTTTGTCTTGAGAAGTACATCTTATTGGCATATATCCGTCACAAACTACGTGAACAATAGCCGTAGTTAAGCAAACGCCGCTATAGGGAGCTGTCATAGCGGGTACCGTGGCTGAGAGGTGTGCCAGTTCAGCCGCTTTTTGTCAGGAACACAGTTATGGAAAACCTTAAGATAGCTATCGTGACCGGTGCCTTTGGCGGTATTGGTTCTGCAATCGCCAAAGAATTGGTACAAGAGGGCTGTTTGGTGATTGCCGTGGCCAGCGCCAAACGTACCGCTGCAGATTATGATGAGTGGCTGAACGACACGCAGCTTAATCCCGCTCTTGTCCGACCGCTTTTTCTGGATGTCACCGACCAGCAGGCTTGTGAAGCTGCTATTAGCAATTTGCTGGAGGAGTTTGGTCGCATTGATATTTTGGTCAACAATGCCGGTATTACTCGCGACAGCACTTTTAAGAAAATGACTGCCGCACAATGGCGAGAGGTCATAGATACCAATCTCAATTCGCTTTTCAATATGACTCAGCCGCTTTTTGCTGCCATGTGCGCGCAAAAATTCGGTCGCATCATCAATATTTCCAGCGTGAATGGTCAAAAAGGTCAATTTGGCCAAGCCAACTACTCTGCCGCCAAAGCTGGCATGATAGGGTTTAGCAAAGCGTTGGCCTATGAAGGGGCACGAGCTGGTGTCACAGTGAATGTTGTGGCACCGGGCTACACAGAGACACCTATGGTCGCGGCAATGCGGACTGACGTGCTTGATAGCATCAAGGCGCAAGTGCCGATGCAGCGCCTTGCGACCCCAACTGAAGTTGCACAAGCGGTGGCATTTTTGGCCTCCGACAAGGCTGCTTACATTACCGGTGAGACGTTAGCGCTCAACGGTGGTTTATATATGAATTAACACCTGACGTGGCGACTTCTCAAAACATGGCAAATGCGCGTGGTGGTATTTGGGAAAAGTCCACTTTTACAAGCTGATCAGATAAGGAAACAGACCATGTACAACGATTTATTGAAAACATTTAGCGCCCAAAGTGAAAAGTATTTTTCACCATTAGTACAGTTTAATCAATTGGTTGCAAAGAATATTGAGCAACTGGCGCAAATTCAGTTAGAGGCAGCGCAGTCTTATACTAAGACGTCAATTGAACAGCTTAAAACCGCTTCTGAAGTGAAAGATGTGAAGTCTTTCATTGATTTTAACGTCAGCCAGCTGAGTGCACTAAACGCATTGAGTCAACAAATGATTGCGGATGGCCAAAAGCTCACGCAATTAGGTCAAGAGTTCAAAGATACGCTTGAAACCATCAATAAAGATGCGATGAAAGCGGCACAAGTTTAAGTGTGTTTTAGGGAGCATTTGGGCAACGCCCTGATGCTCCTTTTCCGTTATGCTGTGTTGGCAAGCAATAGCCTGACACACGCCCATCTTGATAATAATGCCTCCGCTTAGGAAAAGTATTATGGAAACCCAAAACTCAGATTTGGAACAGAATTTAGCCAAATGGTGGCAGTTTAACCAAAGTTGCTACGATGTGTTGGCCAAAAGTATGCTGCAAGAAAATCCACTGCAAAAAGCGCTTAATGAGCAAAATGCGCGCGACTTTGCGACTTGGATCAATGAAGTCAGCAAGCAACCTGAGGTTGTTTACAGTAAGCAGTTTGCTTGGTGGCAACAGCAGTTAAAAATTATGCAAGCTGCTTGGGGTCAAGCGCTTGGTGAAGACAATGCTGCCGTTGTCGAGCCAGAAAGTGGTGACAAGCGTTTTGCTGCAGAAGAATGGCAAGCCAACCCTTGGTTTAATTATATCAAGCAAAGCTACTTGCTGTTTGGTCAATCATTGTTAGATGCCATTCGTGATACGCCGGGCCTTGATGACAAACTCAAAGAACGCTTAGAGTTTTTTGCCAGACAAAGTATTAACTCAATTGCCCCCAGTAATTTTATTTCAACTAACCCTGAATTACTTAACCTCACTATTCAATCAAAAGGCCAAAACTTACTACAAGGTTTTGAATTATTTAAAAAAGACCTTGAGAAAGGCGGCGATATGCTGCGTATTAGCATGACCCGCGACGATGCCTTTAGTTTAGGCCAAGATTTGGCGACGACTCCTGGTCGAGTGATCTATCAGAATCACTTATTTGAACTAATTCAATACCATGCGCTTACCGAGCAAGTGCATAAAACGCCACTTTTAATCGTCCCGCCGTATGTGAACAAATACTATATTCTGGACCTCAAGCCCAGTAACTCACTGGTGAGATTCGCCCTAGAGCAAGGCCACAGTGTGTTTATGGTGTCGTGGAAAAATCCTGATGCCAGTATGGCGGAAATCGGCTTTGAAGATTATGTCGTGGATGGAGTGATTGCCGCCCTTGATGCCATTGAAAAGCAAACTGGGGAAAACGAAGTTAACGCGGTAGGCTACTGTATTGCTGGTACTTTGGTTACTGCCACTATGGCCTATTTTGCTGCCAAGCGCAGTAAAGCGAGGATCAAATCCGCTACGTTACTGACTACCTTGCTGGATTTTTCACAGCCAGGTGAGATAGGGGTGTTTATCAATGAACCAACGATAGCCGCGCTTGAAAGCTATAATCTGCAAAATGGCGTGATGAACGGCCATTTGCTGGGGTTGTCGTTTAGTATGCTGCGCGAAAACAGCCTGTACTGGAATTATTATGTGAATAATTACCTCAAAGGCCAGCAACCGATGGATTTGGATTTACTCTATTGGAATGGTGATAGCACCAACCTCACCGCGGCGTGTCACAATTTTATGCTTCGTGAATTGTATCTCAATAACCGTTTGGTTGAGCCTAAAGGTGTCAGTATTCGCGGGACGAAAATTGACTTAAGTAAAGTCAAACAGCCGGTGTACATGCTCTCTACTCGAGATGATCACATTGCACTGTGGCAAGCAACTTTCAAAGGTATTCAAGCCACGGCTGCCAATACCACGTTTGTGCTTGGCGAATCTGGGCATATTGCTGGGGTGATCAACCCGCCCACGAAAGGCAAATATGGTTATTGGTGTGGTCCGCAAGTGCAGGGGGATGCTAATGATTGGTTAGCTCAAGCTGAGCATCAAAGTGGGTCCTGGTGGCCACACTGGGCTAGCTGGCTCAGTGCGTATCAAGGTGATGCAGTACCTGCAAGGGCAGCAAAAAGCCAAGAAAACCCAGGCATTTACGATGCGCCGGGTGAATACGTGAAAAAATCTATTTCCTAACTATGTTGTCAATTTGGGCACGTTAGCTAGTTGACGGCATTTTGTACCGATGCTAGTGTAATTGTGCCTATATAAAAACAAGGAGTAGGTTATGAAAATCAAACTAAACAAGAAGAAGGTTAAAGATTTATCGTGGAATAAGACTTTCCCTGCGGATAAAACTCGTGTGGTTGCGGGTGGTCAAGGGGCATGTTCAGGCAATCCACAATGCGTTATGGACCAGCAACCTGGTAATGATGGCGACTATAGCGTGTGTGTTACATTCTAAAATGTAGCGGGTGAGAAGATAAAGCCGCTGGCTTTATCTTCGAACAGGCTAGTATTATGCAGATGCAAAAAAGGCTCAAAAATGAGCCTTTTTTGATTAGAAGTCTAAGCCTTCTAAGTCGACGCTGTCTGCGAATATATCTAGTTCTTGTAGTTCTTTGCGAAGTCGCTGTCTGTCTTTCAGTGCTTCAATTTCACGCCATCTTCTCTTCTTGCTTCTTTGAGAGGTTCTTTTTGTTGTTTCAGGATCCTCTAGTAACTCAAATAGATCGTCTAGGCTATCCATGAATTTCTCCTAATTGATGATTGACCTCAAAACGCGAACACCCACGTTGACCTTTTGCGCTTTTTCCACGCGCATTCAGGTAAGGTTGGTATATCACAGACAGCTCAAAAATAAAACACAAATATTTCAATCTGGTTAAAAGCCTGTGATGGTTTGATGAAGCTCAAGTTAGCAAAAGAAATTCAGTAGAAACAAAAACGCCACCTGAGGCGGTGGCGTGTTAATGACAAAGCGATGTAGTCGCGATGACAATCGTATGACGATTATAGCGCGCTAAAACGTTTTTCTAAGGTCTCTTGCGCCTCAGCAAAAGCACGGATCCCTTCGGCTAATTTCTCTGTAGCCATGGCGTCTTGGTTATGCAACCAACGGAACTCGGCCTCAGTTAATGCCGCAGGTTTGGCTGTGACTGTATAGTTATTTTCGAGCAGATACTCTTCTGCAGCAGGCATGCTGGCTAGCTCTTCTAACAGTGCAGGGCTGATGGTGAGCTTATCGCAACCCGTTAACGCTAAGATCTCGCCCACATTACGGAAGCTTGCACCCATGACCACGGTTTTGTATCCGTGACGTTTATAGAAGTCGTAAATGCTACGCACTGACTGCACACCTGGATCTTGCAGCGGATCGCTTGGCTTTGTCATACCTTTCGCGACATGCCAATCAAGAATACGACCAACGAATGGCGAGATCAGGAACACATTGGCATCGGCACAGGCACGCGCTTGTGCATCGCTAAATAGTAGTGTCAGGTTACATTTGATGCCTTCTTGCTCGAGCACTTCAGCGGCTTTAATGCCTTCCCAAGTTGAGGCAATTTTGATCAAGATTTTATCTTTACTTACGCCTTCTTGTTGGTAAAGCGCGAGCAAAGTTTTTGCTTTGGCTATGGTTGCTGCGGTATCAAAAGACAAACGTGCGTCTACTTCGGTTGAGATATAACCAGGCACACTGTCAGCAATTTCTTTACCTATTAATACTGCAAAATAGTCGCAAGCCAGCTCTAACTGCTGCTTCGCATCGCTGTGCGTTGCTTTGGCAAACTGCCATGCTTTAGCTAAAAAGTGTTGATAGGCTGGTGTTTCTGCCGCTTTTAATAATAACGATGGGTTAGTGGTCGCATCTTCCGGTTGTAATTTACGGATAGCGTCAATGTCGCCGGTGTCAGCAACAATTGATGAATATTGTTTTAGCCTGTCTAATGCAGATGTCATGGCTGTCCTCATTCCTATGTTTTGCTGGCTCGATGATGATGTGAGCTTTGAGCCAACAGCAAGCTTATTGTCCTTATGTTGCAATACCGTGACCATGGCGCATAGGTCAAATGTCCTATCTTGCTTTTTTCTAACGAAATTATCGCTACTGTTGCGGGCCACAAGTGTATTGTTGTTATAAGGGCGGGAAAACAAAGCGTGATTTTCGCTTCATTTAATGTTGAAATTGACACTAAATAATATTGAAGTCAATAGGCTAGCTATGATCACAGTGATCTCTCCCGCGAAAAATCTCGATTATCAAACCCAAGCACCGCTGAGCGACTTTTCTCAGCCTGAGCTGTTGGACCACAGTGCCGAACTCATTGCTGTTTGCCGTGAACTATCAGTGCAACAGCTGGCTAGTTTGATGAAGCTGAGTGATAAATTAGCGGCGCTCAATGTTGCCCGTTTTACACAGTGGTCTTTGCCTTTTAACCGTGAAAATGCCAAGCAAGCTATTTACGCCTTTAATGGTGATGTTTATGGTGGTTTTGATGCGTACAACGCGCCACAGCAAACGATTGCATATGCTCAGCAACATTTACGCATCTTGTCCGGTCTTTATGGGGTACTCAAACCGCTCGACTTAATGCAGGCTTATCGTTTGGAAATGGGGACCAGTTTAGATAATCCGCGTGGCAAAAGTTTATATGCTTTTTGGGGGCGTATTATTGCGGACAAATTAAATGAAGCATTAGCGGCGACTAACAGTAAAGTGTTAGTGAATCTCGCTTCGAATGAATATTTTAAAGCGGTAGATAAAAAAGCCTTGCAAGGCGAGATTATCACGCCGATTTTTAAGGATCAGAAGAACGGTCAATATAAAGTTATCAGCTTTTATGCCAAAAAAGCCCGTGGTTTGATGGCAAGGTACATTATGGATAAGCAAATTGACAATGTCGCTGAGCTGTTAAAGTTTAGTGTTGCCGGGTATTACTACAGTGCTGAAGCCACGAAGAAAAGCAGTGAACCGGTATTTTTAAGAGCAGAGCAAAAATAATAAGTAATATAAGGAATAAAGGATGAAAAAAGGCGTGATTAGCTTAGCTATCAGCTCAGTGTTGTTGGCTGGGTGTAACTTGACCACGTCAACCACAAGCTCGACCAAGCAAGGACAAGAAAATCAATATTGTGACCGCGACCAAACTAGCTGCACCAAACAGTGCCGCGAGGATCATAAAAACCCTGACAGTCTTCTGCAAAACTGTTTACAGCAATGTCAGATCAATAGCCCGCAATGCGAAACTGACAGTAAACCCGGCAGTTGGGAAGTGAGAGCGGGCTGGTAGCTACACTAAGTAAGTAAAAGAAGGAAAAGGCGGTGAATAAAAATGTGCTGTTACTAGCGTGCTGTCAGGGTCTTATCACCACAGGAAACATTTTATTGGTGACGATTAGCGCGCTGGTAGGGCAATTACTTAGCCCATCGACCAGCCTCACTACTTTTCCTGTTGCGGCGCAAATGTTTGGTTTGCTGCTCGCAACCATTCCAGCGTCACTTATCATGGCTAAAATTGGCCGGAAGAAAGGCTTTAGCTTAGGTAATTTAATTGGCATCAGCGGCACTGTGTTAGGTTATGTCGTACTTATGCTTTCGCACTTTTGGTTATTCAGTGTTGCTACCTTTTTGATTGGGGTCGGTATAGGATTTGCTACTTTATATCGCTTTGCTGCAATTGAAGCCAGTGATAACCCCGCAACCGCGATTTCTACTGTGATGGCCAGTGGCGTGATTGCGGCTATCTTAGGGCCCAATCTTGCGGTTTGGGTGAACACTCACTATCCAAGCCTTAACTATGCCAATGTTTTTATCGCCTTAAGCTGCTTGTATGTATTGGCATTACTGCTATTGCAAGTAGTGAAATTTGCTGAGGTGCAAGCCACTGCAGTTAAATCCGGCGGCCGTAGTGTGTGGCAAATTGCGACGCAACCACAGTTTTATACCGCGGTCTTAGTCGCTATGGTGAGTTATACCGTCATGAACTTACTCATGACGGCCACCCCACTGGCTATGCACCGCCATGGCTTCGCACTGGCTGATTCGGCGCTGGTGATTGAATGGCATGTGCTTGGCATGTTTGTGCCATCGTTCTTTACCGCTAAACTTATTAATCGTTTTGGGCAGATCACTGTCGTTTGTGCTGGTATCGCTTTGATGTTGCTGTGTGTGCTGACTAATCTTTATGGCACCAGCCATGCGCACTTTTTAGTGGCGCTGACGCTACTTGGCGTAGGCTGGAACTTTATGTTCATTACTGCCACGCAAATGGTGAGCAGCACCTATCAGCCGAGTGAGCGGGGTAAAGCACAGGCAACCAATGAGTTTCTGGTGTTTAGTATGGTTGCGCTATCGTCACTCGGTGCGGGTTGGCTAGAAGGCACAATCGGCTGGCAAAATATTAACTGGTATACCTTGCCCATCTTGTTGCTGCTACTTTTTATACTCGTTTGGCAATGGCGGGCTAAGCGCATGCAAGTACAGCCTATCAGTGCGTTGAAGTAAAAAAGGCGCTAAGCGCCTTTTTATACAAAAACGAGTGCTAATTTGTGTTTTATTCGTCTTTGAGGTGTTTATCTAAGAAGTTGAGCACTTGGATGTAGTAATTGCCACGAATTTGCTCATTATAAAATCCATGGCCTTCTTTGGCCTCTACCAATGACTCATATGGCTTTCCCGCTTTATCCAGCGCTTTGGTTAAAGCTTCATAATGCTCAACGGGTGCGCGCTGATCTTTTTCACCATGGGCTAAAAACAAGGGGATGTTAAGTTTTTCAACATGATTAACCGGAGAATAAGCAGCAAGTTCAGCTTCGTCGCGGCCAATCACTTCCTCTAAATACGCCTTACCGGTACGCATTCTTGGGATATCCCCTTCGTTGTACATCATAGCCAAGTCATATACTCCAACATTCGCCACTGCACATTGATACAAATCTGGGTTTAAAATTGGATTCATAATTGCACTGTAACCCCCAAAGCTCGCACCCATAATGCAAATATGGTCTTTACTGACGCCTTTGTTTTTGATGGTCCACGCCACTGCTTCACTGATATCGCGTTGAATAGCATTACCCCATTGGCGATACCCAGCTTCTTCAAAACTTTGGCCAAACCCACCTGAACCACGATAGTTCACGCGTAGCACGTTGTAACCATGTTGTGAGAGTAAATGGACTTCCGGGTCAAATGACCAAGTGTCTCTTATGCCGTGAGGTCCACCGTGGACTAACACTACCATTTTTTGTTTTTTACCAGCTAAGTCTTGGCGCGCTGGGGTAAAGTAGCTTTGTACAGTAAGCTTATCTGATGTGGTAAAAGTAAAGGATTCAGTTTGAGCCAGCGGTAACTGCTTGGTTGCAGCGCGGAAAGTATAGAGCTCGCGGATGGTATTTTTCTTGGTGTTGTAAAGGTATAACACACCATCGGAAATGTCAGAGCCTATCAAAACCAATACTTGGGAGCCATCTTCAGTGCGGTTAAAAATGGTGACTTCTTCACCGGGGAAAGTCGCGATTAAGTCTTTGAGTAGCTGCGCCTCAGGATGCTTGTTATCAATCACAATATAGGTTGGGGTTGGTGAGGCTAACGTCAGCGCAATTACCTGATTGGTGTCTGAGCTATATACCGCGCTTGCCACATCATATTCGCTGTCAGTGAATACCTCAGCTAACGTGCTGGTTTGAGTATCAAGTTTGTAAAGGCCGCTCTTGTCTTTTGTTGTGCGTGCCAATACCCAAACATAGCGGTTGTCATCAGTGACTGCGAGCGGGTTCATCTCAGGGAGAGTGTTTAGCTCTTGCCAGCTATTGTTGTCAGCTTTATAGAGATAAGTGCGAATGTTGTTGAGTTTATCTCGACCAGATACCAGTAAAGGCTCTTTGTTATTGTCGAGAATAAACTGGCCATGTGGGATCGGTGCCTTTTTGCCAAAGCCTCGTTGAGCTCCGGTTTTGACGTTAACTTTGATAAGTTCAGGCAAAGCACTTAAATCAGTGCTCCATGGCGTAGAAGACAGCAAAATGTAGTCGCTATCCTCATATAAGGGGTCGACCAATTCTCCCCAACCTTCAGTGCTTTGGGCTTTTTTGATCCGTGAGCCGGTTTGCATTTCCCCTGCGCGAGCGCCATAAATCAGCTTACCGCGTTTGCCGTTGTAATCGAATGCGTAGTATTCACCATAAGTGACTGGGGCACTTAACCAGCCGCGTTTTTCCATCACTTGGCTGACTAAGCGGTTGTCATTAGCCCAAAAAAACGGCCCCATGGTCGATGGACCACCTAGTTTGGTGCTAGAAACAGACTTTAACTCAGGCAGACTAAGCACACCAATGGCGGTTTCGTCCTGATAATTGAAAGCGAGAGCAAGAAATTTACCATCGGGTGACAGTTTCGCCATTTTCATGGTTTCACTGTGGCTGAAAATCTCTACCAATTTGGGGTCGGCAGGCACTGCAAAAGCACTACTAGAAGCCAGTGACGCAGCAAGCAATAATTTAGACCATTCCATTTTAATAATCCGTTTTGTATTTGGATTAGGAATACTAGCAAGAGTTAATATATTGTCAATTGTGTGTTTTATGGGGACTGTGTAGCGTATTGATTTAGCGTAATAATCAGCAAAGAGAAATGTTGGAATAAGTTTTATGCTGCATCCTGATTATAGATGCAGCTAAGTCGGATTATTTAATTGATTGGATAAGGTAGCTTAATACCGCCGGTTGCACCCTAGGATCTTGACTGGTATCGGGCAAGTATTTCGGTTTTTGTAGCACTCCTTGCTCGACTAAAGTGTCAAGCGTGTCAAGTAAAGCTAAGCCGGTTTTACCTAGATATAAATTATCTAAACGACGGTTACTCGCAAGTTTAACTATATCCCTAAAACCCCTGAGATAGAGAAAATCTTTGGTAAATCCACCGCCACGGAACACCCGGGTTGTTAGCGCAAATGCCTCACTGGTAGTGATAAAAGGTGCTGCATCAAGATATTGGAACACCTGCGCAAAGCTTTCGCCTTTCAGCATCATATCAATCGCAATAACACGTAATGCCAATACTTTAAGGCGGGTGAGATTGAGATTGCCACTGCACAATTCGCGATAAATAGCTAAACCTTCTTGGGTATAGGTGTTACCGGGGAACCCCAAATGTAGCACTTTTAAAGGTTGCGCCTCGGCATTAAGAGTGGTGAGCAAGTGCACACCTATCTCATGCTCGATTAACGCGTCGATATCAAGCTGAGAAAACATCGCTGAACTATTGATAAGTAACAGTTTTTTGCTGTTATCTACCATAGCTTTTGAGACAATCTTAGTTGATAAACTGGCTTTACAGGGGATCTGTAAACGTTCAATAGCAGCGTTAAAGTGCAGCAGTGCGGTTTTGGCATCGATATTTTTTGGCGGGAGCGGCTCAGTTTCTAGCGCATGGAGCAAAAATGTCGCATTGGCAATGTCGGTACTACTGGGTTCACCGTAATAGCGCAGCGAGTTATAAAGGAACTGTTCGCGGCCAATTTGGGTGATAAGTTCAATCTTAGTCGCGTAGTTATCAATGACTTTACGATAGAGATCTTTTACCACAGGGTCGGACAATTGACTGACCGGCAAGCGATATAAACGTTCTTTAAATTCGTACGGGTCAATTTTCAGCGGGCGATAACTAAAATTGGGTTGATAATCACGACGTGCAAAAAAACGACGCTTCTCTTGCGCGATATTAATCGGGTTGACGTAATGTAAGGTATCGAGGTTTTTTGCCAAGCGATACAGTTGGCTGTCGAGCTCTAACAGGTTTGGATCAAGGCGGCTCTCGGTTGGCTTACGCGGCTTACGCTTAGGTGTGTAGGAATGCACAAATAAGCGCGCTGTTTTGGTCATTGCAATATGCAAGTTGCGCTGCAGCTTTTCAAATACCAGCGGGAATAGCTCATCACTACGCTCATCCATAAACACTTTTTTCAGTTCAGTGGCAAGCACTAAGGTGTTGCTAAAATGGCTTTGAATATAATTGGCTTGATAACCTAAGCCTTGAAATACGGTATTTTCAGCACAATCGACAGCAATATTAGCAACCGCTTTGCCACTAATGGCCTTTTTAAAGCCATCAATAATGGGGCGCCAGCGCAAAGTATCAACTTGCGCAGTGCCTAAGTTAACCACAGGTGCGTAATGATGATGGCGAATTTGCCAGTTGTAGCTATGAATATCAAACAGTAAGCAGGCACCAAATAAGGTTTCAAGGCGTTCTAGCAGCATATGTAGCACTCGATAGTACTGCGCGTGTTTTGCTAGTGCTGGCGCTTTGAGCGCATCGCTTAATGGCTGTTGCCACACGGTTTGGCCCCATGCGGTATCATAGATACACGCATCCGGTGCGCGATTTAAGTCATACTCATAGCGGGAATCACGTGCCACCAAACGGATCGGCATGGCTTCAATAAAGGCATCGGTATAAGGATCTTCTTCCTTATAACGGTCGTCGGCGCTGAGCGCAAAATAAGCATCCAACTCAGCGCGAGTGCGATGCCCTGCATGTACTGCGGTCGCAACATAAGGCACGTATTCACGAATGCTTAAGTAAAATCCACCGTCAGCGACTATGCCTTCAATGGGGCGCTGTGCCGCGAGCGCGGCTGCGATATCCTGCTCAGTGAGGTGTGTGTGCATCTTCAATGGCCTGCCGGAATTGGTGTTTACGACTGCTGATCACTTCTTTTGCTTGGACTACACTTTCAACAAAATCAATCACCTGAACTTGCAACTTGGTGCGATTAAGACGGTTAATCCGCGAAATACCACCAGGGCTCAATACGTTCACTTCAATCAGTTTGCCGCCAATCACATCGATACCGACAAAATACAGCCCATCGCGCACCAATTTAGGGCCGATTTGCGCGCACAGCGCGCGTTCTTGAGCACTGAGTTTATGCTTTACGACTTTACCGCCGGCGTGCACGTTGGCCCGTACTTCATTGCTGGCTGGAACCCGTTTCATGGCGCCAATGGGCTCTCCGTTGAGCATGAGGATGCGCACATCGCCAAGCTCGGCACCTTCAACGTACTCTTGCAAAATCACATAGTTACTACCGCGTCCTGCCTCATCCCCGCCAATATAAAATTCCAACAGTGAACGAAAACTTTGTTTAGCACGTTTTTCCACCACAATCACGCCACGACCACCGAACCCATCGAGCGGCTTTAAGATCATTTTATCGCCGGGCGACTCGTCAAAAATGCGCTCTAAATAGTCTTTGTTTTTAGAAACGTGTGTGGCTGGGATAAATTCTTTGGCAGTGCCCTGAAATGAGGCGGTGTAGATTTTGTTATTCGCGATCCGTAAGCCATCAATGTCGTTAACGATAAAAGTATCACCGCGAACTGAATCAAGGAAATTCATTGCCAGTGGATCTAAAGGTGGATTGGCGCGCATAAAAATCGCATCAAAGCCCGCTAATGGCAATTGCACACGGCGAAACTCAGCTTTGTTGTAAAAGCTCACCATGTTATCTGGGATTTTATTGCCCGTGACGAATACGTCACAGAAACCCATCGCAACACTGTCTCGGATCGTAAGGTTATTGATGGTGGTGATAGCGACGGTATGGCCGCGTGATACCGACTCATGGATAAGTCGAATGGTGCTGTCCGTATCGGGCTCAACGCGCTCCCACGGATACATAATAAAGCAAATCTTCACGTCTAACGCCTTATTGTTGCTGGCAATTATTGGGCTGGACTATAACCCTATTTGGAGTGGGTTACTCACGCGAATTTTTTATCGTAAAGATAAAGGATAGAAATAGAAAAGCCCCATACGGGGCTTTTGCAGGATGATTATTTCTTGCTGGCCTTTTTACGGGCCTTTTTCTTCGCTTTAATTTTAGCAGGATCTTTCTTTTTCTTCGGTAGCGTCGCTTCTTTGTGCTGCGGCTCTAAACCCTCAATGACACGGCGTTTGAGCTTTTGTTCGGTGTAACGCTCAATCTTACCAAGCACGGCCATATCATGAGCTTCAACCAAAGAAATCGCCGTGCCTTTTTTCCCTGCGCGGCCAGTACGGCCAATACGGTGAACATAGACATCGGCAGTGCGTGGCAAGTCAAAGTTAATAACGTGGGTGATGTCAGCAACATCAATACCGCGCGCCGCTACGTCGGTTGCGATAAGAATATTGGTGCGACCACTGTGGAAGTTTTCCATCGCCGTCATGCGCTTGTCTTGTGGCATTTCGCCACGCAGCCAAGTGGTGCGAATACCTAACGACGTTAACTCACCGACGAGTTTTTCTAAACGCTCACGGGTTTTCACAAATACGATGGCTTTTTGTACTTCTTCTTGCTTTAGCAAGTTATCCAATAAAGCCAGTTTGTGCTGGTAATGATCCGCAAGGTGGACCCATTGATGGATCTTACCTTTTTCTTTACGCGATGAGTCCGCTTCTAACAGTGCTGGGTCGTTAAGAATACGCTCAGCAAAAAGCTCGACGCTGTCGCCTTCTAATGTGGCAGAAAACAAGAAGCACTGGCGGCGGTTGCGCGCTTCGTCACAGATCTTAAGCATTTCTTTACGAAAGCCCATGTCGAGCATACGGTCTGCTTCATCAAGGATCAGCAGCTCAACGTTTTCAGCGTGGAAGTTTTCAGTTTCAAGATATTCCATTAATCGGCCGGGGGTGGCGATAAGAATATCGTTGTTTTTTTCAAAAATTTCTTTGTGGCTACCATAATTGATCCCACCCGTTACCACTCCGATTTTTAAATAGGTGTTGGCGGCAAGCAATTCGCACTGCTCGTGGATTTGGTAGGCCAGTTCGCGGGTAGGTGTCATAATTAACACGCGCGCAAAACCTGGATCTTTACGCGGAAAATCAAGTAAATACTGAATAGCCGGGATCAAAAACGCGGCAGTCTTACCGGTTCCTGTTGGTGCCGAAGCAAGAATATCGCGCCCACGCAACGCTTCTGGAATCGCCAGTTGTTGAATGCTGGTGGCGGTTTTAAAACCCATTTTGTTCACGGCTGCCAATAGCTTGGCATCAAGATCGAATTCAGTAAATTGCATAAAGCATCAAAAATAAAGGACAATAGGCGTAATTATACGCGCGATAGAGGGGGAGGAAAAGGCGTTTCATGTCATGCTTTCAATTTAAACAGTTTAAAATCGAGCAAGCGCATGCCGCGATGAAGGTCTCGACTGACGGGATCTTACTCGGGGCATGGGCAAGTATTGGCTCCGCCAAGCGAGCGCTCGATATTGGTACGGGCACAGGTTTGTTGGCGTTAATGCTTAAACAGCGCCAACCTGAGTTGCACATTACCGCAGTGGAGCTAGAGGCTGGGGCGATTCAAGATGCTGAGGTGAACTTTGCTAATAGTGGTTGGCAAGATTTGTTGTTAGTGCCAAGCGCAGTGCAAATGCTGCAAGTGGATAAGCCCTTTGACTTGGTGATAAGTAATCCGCCGTATTTTAATGACAGCTTAAAAAGCCCAGCTTTGGCTCGCACCACCGCGCGCCATACGGATAGTTTAAGCTTTTCGGAGCTAATCGAAGCATTTGTCGCCCATAGTCACAGCTTATCACGCTTAGCGCTGATATTACCTTGTCATGAAGCTCAGATTTTTATCAATCGCGCTGCGGAGGTCGGCTTGTCGTTAAAGCGCCATTGCTTAGTGCATAGTAAGCCAGATAAACCAGCTTCTCGTAGCCTTATGGAGTTTGCCTGGGTAGCGGGCGTAATGATGCAAGAGTCTTTGACTATTCATACCGAGACGGGCCAGTACAGCGATGAGTTTATCGCCTTATGTAAAGCATTTTATCTAAAAATGTCGGATTAGCAGTTCCATTTTCTGGTACTGCAGCGGTGGTAAAATAGGCAAGCAAGCGCTTGCCTATTTTCGTTTAGCCCATACGAGTGGCGAGATACTTATCGTAATCAGGTAAATGGCGGTCGATTTCTTTGTCCATTAACTGGCTTGATAGCAACATATCTGCGGTTGCTTCATTACACGCCACCGGAATATTCCAAACCGCTGCTAAACGTAATAAGGCTTTTACATCGGGATCATGGGGTTGCGACGCTAATGGGTCCCAAAAGAAGATCAACATATGAATTTCATGCTCAGCTATCTTGGCACCAATTTGCTGGTCACCCCCCATAGGACCACTGAGTAGTTTGTGTACAGTTAAACCTGTATCTCGTTCAATAACGTGGCCTGTAGTGCCAGTCGCGTACAGGGTGTGCTGCTCTAAGATAGCCTGATGCGCTTGGCACCAAGCGCGCAGTGCGGCTTTTTTGCCATCATGGGCAACCAGTGCAATATGCTTACTGGCTGGTATTGGTTGCACTTTTGTTTCCATTTCAAGTTACCACATTAAGTTAATCGCCAAGGCGATAAATATAACCCCAGATACGCGGTCAATCCAAATTGGCGCCTGTGGGTGGCGGCGAAAATAGCCTGCAATTTTGTCGCCGCCAAGCACATACATACAATCAATCGGAAAGGCAAAAATGGGATAGAGTAAACCGAACAAGGCAAGTTGTAAGGTGGTTGAAGTCTCTAGTGTCGGGTCAACAAACTGCGGAATAAAAGCAATGAAAAACAGTGCGACCTTAGGATTGAGCACTTCTGTCATCATGGCTTGAAACGTCACATTACCCGACTTTTTGGTACTAACATGGGGTTTGTCAGCACTATCTATATGGGTTTTTAGGGTTGCGTATAAAGTAGTGATACCAAGGTAGCATAAATATGCGGCACCTAAATATTGCACTACGGCATACGCTGTAGGGGAGGCTTTGAGAATGGCAGATAAACCCAGTACTGCAAACACGGTATGTACTACACCACCCAAGGCAAATCCAAGCGCACTTTGCATGCCCGCAGTTTTACCGTTAGTGAAAGTTTGCGCCATTAAAAAGGCATTGGAAGGGCCAGGCGCGACTGCAATCACAAAACTGGCAACTAAAAACGACACGACATATTCAGGGTTTAATAACATCAGCACACCGACAGTTATTCTTGTTATTACGCTGAGTCTAACCACAACTGCGGCAGATGAAAACTGAATTTCATTCTGTACCTTAGCCGCGGTTAGCCAAATAGGGATATTTAGTGTGAAGGTGACTTTTCTAAGCCATTTTGTTGTAAAAATAAGTACTACACTCTTGTTTTAACGAACTGATTGTTTTTGAACGTCTATTCAAAAAAGTTTAAAAAGAGCTTGTCAGGTAAGCGGTTAGAAGCGTAATTTAAGCAGCGACACAGTCATCTACGCAAAGAGGAGCGAAGGACATGGCAAATTATAAAGTAACGTATTTTGATGTTAACGGTGGACGTGCCGAGCCGATTCGATTGGCGCTATTTATTGGCGGTATCGCGTTTGAAGATGAGCGTTTTGGCTATGCTGAATTTCCTGAAGTGAAAAAACGTATGCCGTTGGCACAAGTGCCAGTATTGACCTTGGACGGTCAACAAATTACTCAATCTAGCGCGATATTGCGTTACGTGGGACGCTTAGCTGAGTTGTATCCACAAGATGCGTATCAGGCTTTACTTTGTGATGAAATCATCGACTCTATTGAAGACGTGACAGGGCGCATTGTGATGACTTTTGGTCTGCAGGGTGATGCACTAAAAGAAGCGCGCGGTAAGTTGGTCGACAATTATTTATTGCCACATTTACAGTGGCTAACTCAGAAGCTCGAAGGCAAAACATTTTTTGTTGAAGAGCGACTCACCATTGCCGATCTCAAAACCTTGGCACATTTAAGTTGGCTAAATAGTGGTTTACTTGATCATATTGATAAAACGTTAGTCGCGGAACATGCCCCAGTAGTACAACAATATGTGATGCGACTGCAGCAACATCCACAGATAGTTAAGTATTATCAACAACGCGCTTAATGTGAGTTAGGTCAAAACAAAAAAACAAAGCGGGCTTCAAGCCCGCTTAGTGATTGGTTGGGTTTAGAACACCACAGTTTGGTTGGCTGAGCAGGCAGTGGTTGAGCCTTGTTCACATACTTGATAGATATAGGTACCAGATACCTTACCTAAGCTGTCTGTGTGGCTATTATCGTTTGCTGTCGTGACAATTTTGTTACCGTTGCGATAAATATCCACGCTGCTAGTGGCAGCGCCTTGCCAGCTTAAATCAGCATAAGCAGAGCCACGTGTTTTATAGCCAGACGCGGAAAGATTAATGCTTGCGCCGCCTGTGTCACCACCACCATTATTGTCGCCAGCACAACCATTGGCGGTTAAGTAAGCATGCGCATCTGCAGCTTTAACAATACCGTAACCGAAGTACACATCTTTGCCTGCAGCACCTGCATCTTGTGCGGTTGCTTTTAATGCCGCACGGATCTCAGTGCCAGTACACTCAGGGAAGTTTGACCATACCAATGCCGCAATACCTGATACTGCAGGTGTTGCCATCGACGTACCACTCATAAAGCCGTAATCGCTGGTACCGATATTTATGTTAGCTGAGCTTGCAGCCAGCAGTGCTGCGCGGTCTTCAAGGGCTGCACCTACCGCAGGAATGCTAGTGCTATTGGTATCGCCTAAAGTGCCATAAAGCATACCCGCTTCGTTATTGACGATAATCGCACCGATACCGCCGGATGCTTCACAATTAGCAACTTTATCGTGGAAAGAGATATTACCACGGTCAATCAAACAGACTTTACCGCTTGCCGCAGCGTTAGTTGCTTCAGCTGTGCCCATGAAAAACAGTGAACCTGTGACATTGCCTGAATTTTCCATTGCAGAAGAGGCGAAGAAAGCGCCATCAGCAGTAAGGTTAGATGAAGTTGCCATATCTGCTGGGTAAGTTGACAGTGTATCTACACCGCCTGCAGTCACTTCAACACAGATGGTTTCGTCGTCTTTGACGTTTTTACCTCTGCCAGTAGTACAGCTTGGGAATTGTGAGAAATCCGCAATGTTGTTATCTGCATCATTTGCACCCACCATCATTACTGATGGGTAACCCGCAGGATAAGAGCGCACGTTGTTACCGTCGTTACCTGCCGCAGCCACGACTAAACCACCTGCAGCGGTAAAGTTTGCAAATGCGTTAGATTCAGTGCTGTTAGCACCACCACCACCTAAACTCATGCTGATGATATTGGCACCTGCTTGGCTACATAGGTTGGCAGCATGTGCTAAATCTGAAGAGTAACCCCAGCCCTCAGCATTAAATACTTTGATGATGTGCATTGCCACGCCAGGCGCCATACCAACTACACCAACATTATTATCTGCAGCGCCGATAGTACCTGCAACGTGAGTGCCGTGTGGACCGCCGTGTGCGTACCAGTTGCCGGTGCCAGCGTCGTTATCGCCGGTGATATTACCCCAAATAAAATCAGGGTTAGATGCATCTAAACCTGAGTCTATCACACACACTTTCATACCCGCGTTGGCATCAAAAGTGACTTGATTGGCTTGTGATTGATAGACTGCGTAAGGAGTTACTTGTTGCGTCATTGGGTTGCCCGCGTCATCATTGTAGATGCCCATGGCATGGCGTTTGAAATCTTCTTCAACCAGTTTTACGTGTGGGTTGTTAAGTAAACCTTTCACCTGATCTAGGCTTTTACCAGCAAAAGTTGCTGCGATGAAACCATTGCCATCAACATGTAGCTCTGCGCCAAGTTGTTTAGCGAGTGCCTTAACAATACCTTTGCCATTATTGTCTACTTGAATGATGTAGCGGTTATCGTCTGCCAGAGCTTGACCTGAAAGGCATGCGCCAGCCAATAGTAATGCTGAAGTGAATTTGTTTAATTTCATTATTTTATTATCTCTTAACAAATTGTGCGTGAGTATCTGGTGATTAACCTGAGTTACATCAAATTAACCTTGCGACAGGGTGACGGATTTATACGACGAAGTAAAGGTGAGATTGTTGTTCTTATCGGTATTATTGAGAGTTTTTTGTTCTATTTGTATAAATAAAATGTATTAGGGGAAGTCTATACGTTTCCTTGTTTTTCAATGAGGTACATTAATCTAACTGGATGTTATTTATGTTCAAGGACCTTTAGAGGGTCCTTAAATCGAGAGGTTAGCCTGAGCAATGTGGGTGCAATTGTTGTGATTTTCGTGATAGTAGGGCGAGTGAAAATGGCGCCAACGCGAAAAAGTGCACGGCGATTTGTACAGGTGCAGAGAGTGCTAAGGTTTGTGAGGCAAGTGCGAGTACACCCGCGCCGCTCATCTGCATCACCCCTATCAACGCTGAAGCTGTACCTGCTTGCTTAGCAAATGGCGCCAGCGCTTTGCCCGCCGCTGAACCTAAACTGAGTGCAAACCCCAACGAGGCAATAAACATAGGTAGCATTAAGGCGACAGGAGCTGTGACCGAGCGAGTGAGCATTAGCAGCACTGCAGCGAGGACAAACAGTGCTAAACCGCAGCGCAACGCCTGTTGACTATTGCGCTTGATAAAACGCGGAGCGATAAAACTGGCGACAATACTGACCACGGCATTAGCGGTAAACCAAGCGGTAAATTCGCTCATATCACGCTCGAGGTGGCTCATGATCCAACCTGGGGCTGTGGTCACAAATACCAAAATGCCAGACATGCCAAGCATAGTGATAGCGGCGTTAAACATAAATTGAGGGTGGCCCAACATTGGCGTAAAACGGCGTAAGTCGAGCAAATGGCCACTATAATGAGTGTCTGCCGGACGTGTTTCACGGTAAAACGCGAGGATGACCAATAAGCCCAGTACGGCAAATAAGGTTAAGAACAAGAAGTTTGCACGCCAGCCGAAGGCTTGGGTCAGCCATGCGCCAAAAATCGGTGCCAAGGCGGGAATAAAACAGACGATACCATTGAGGTAAGTGATCATCGCGCCGCTACGTTTACTATCAAAACTGTCACGGACAATCGCAAAGCAACTAACAAATGTCGCGCAGGCACCCAGCCCTTGGAGCACTCGTGCCAGCATCAGCACAGACCATTGTTCGGCAATGGCCGCTAACACGCCACCAATACCATATAAGATTATTCCACTCAGTGCCACAGGCTTGCGGCCAAAACGGTCTGCAAGAGGTCCTGCGAGCAATTGTCCTAGCCCCACAGAGAGCATAAATACCGCAACGGTTTGTTGGATATGCGCTTCAGTCACGTTAAGGCTTTGCGCCATAACCATAAAAGCAGGTAGATATAAGTCAATTGCCAAAGGGCAGAAGATCACGAGAAAGATTAAAATAAGCCAAGTTTTAAACGGTGAAGTGGGGCGCGTGGTCATAACTACTCCTAGATCAGGGCTGCTATTTTAACGGCGAAAATAAAAATAGACAGGACTAAGAGCCGCTTGGCGCGATATCAGTCGCAGTAGGGTGTGAGTTGGTCGTATTTTCGGCGTATTTACAACAACTGGTCTGATGTGTAATCTGAAGGCTAACACATTGGGAGCGTCAGAATGAGTGGGCAATTACTAAAAATTTATCAGCGCTTAAGCTGGTTACCTTTTGGAAACTGGTTGTTTTCTAAAGCAATTTGTTTCAAGGCGCCTTATTTTGCGACCATTAAACCTTATGTTACAGAGCTACAACCGGGCTGTTGTCGGGCTATTTTGCCAAATCGCCGGCGGGTTCATAATCATATCGGTACGGTGCATGCGATAGCTCAATGTAACCTAGCCGAGCTTTGTGCTGGTGTGATGTTGGATGCGACCTTACCAAGCAAAACCCATCGCTGGATCCCAAGAGGTATGCAGGTGCAATATCTGCAAAAAGCCACCAGTGATTTAAGTGCCATTGCAAGCATCAATGTGCCCGCCGAGTGGCAGGATAAAAGCGATTTAATTGTGCCAGTAGATATTTTTGATAAAGATGGCAACTTAGTCTTTCATGCCGATGTCACTATGTATATTACGGCAAAGAAGTCATAATTTAATAACGGTTGCGCACTGCTGTGGAGCAGTAACAAGTCTGATACTTAATGTTAGTTCAGAGCGAGAAGGTCTAGGATGAACAATAGCCGCTTGCTGTGAAACGCTTGTGCGCCAAAAGCCAACCTATTGATGAGCATTTTTTACCTTAAAAGGTTGAAGTGCTCTCATCCATTTTAACCTGATTTTCCCAGCATCAATATCAATAATGATGGACGACATTGTTTTAATTGTCATTGTTTTAATTGAATCAGAGGTTCAAACCACATAGCTAAGAGAAGCGCAACCACCGCCTTTATCGAGTTGAGCCTGTCAAATCTGTGGGGATGGGTGACTGAGTCTAAAATGGCTGTTCACAGCACAAAGACACAACCAAGACGACCCTCAGGCTGATATACGACTGAGTTAGCAGCACAAACGAGCTGCCGAACCTCAATAAGTTAACCTAATGTAAATAATCGGGAGGGGATGTGCTGCGCGGCTTAAAAAAGGTTGCTTAAAGCCCCTGAATTGGCTGTAATGAAATCATAAAAACGACTGAGCGATGCTAGGAAGCGCAAAGTAAGGTAACGGATTGGGCAAACCAATTACCCCTTAAGCTTAAAAAGCAAATACCCATAGTATAAACTACACCAAGCTAAGTGCAGGTATTGCCCCAGTTCAACAAGGGATTATGTGATACAAACAACGTATCCTATAAAAACTAAAAGTTTTAGGCTTCACAAGAAAAGGAAAAATAAGTGGAAGAACTCATTGTTCAAATCATTCTCGTAGCGGTGCTGCTGCTATATCCAACATGGCGCATATGCGGGAAGGCTGGCCTTAACCCAGCTATCAGTCTCACCATACTGATACCCGGCCTAGGTGTTCTCGTTTGTGCGCTAATTTTGGCGCTTTCAAAATGGAATATTCAGCCAAAGGGAGGCAACTAATCATGGGCATCGGTGGCATCAGTATTTGGCAACTATTAATAATTTTGATCATTGTTTTAATTCCACTACTCCTGTTCAGGCCAATTGCAAAAAAGGCGGGTTATTCCGGATGGTGGGCATTAATAATGCTTGTTCCTATTGTAAACCTCATCATAGTTTGGGTGTTCGCGTTTGCCAAATGGCCAGCAGAAAAAGCTTAACACATACGAGCCTTATCTGACTCAATAGGTAATACCATTCTTTTGGCCGCGTTAGCGGCCTGTTTATTGCCCATTTGCAAGATAGATTGCTTCATCTGTTATCATGGTTGCCAAGCGATGGCTTGCAACAAACATATATCGGGGCTCTCTTATCTCACCCTCAATGAGCGTCTGTGGATTTCAGTATCCTTACTGACAGCAGGGGCCTCAGCAGGCGCACCAGACATTTATTGGTTAACCTCAGGTGTTGGTTTAGGTGAATTGGGTAGCGGCTGGAATATTGGTTTAAGCTTCCTGTGACTTTTCTTTTAATGGCGTTACAGATGCAACTTGATGTTTGTGCGTTAAGCTGCCTTCTACAATCGCGCCAGCTTCCATACTTAACGTATCGTGGATCACATCACCACGGACTTTAGCGGATTTTTCAATGGTCACTTGCTCTGCATTGATGGTGCCTTCCACCATACCTTTGATGAGCACAGTAGACGCATTGATCTCGCCATTAATTTTACCGCCTTCACCAACCACTAAACGGGCGGCTTGGATTGTGCCATCGACTTGACCATCAACCTGTAATTCACCAGCGCACTGAATATTACCCGTGACTTGCATGCCTTCGGCAATAAATGAAAATAAACTATCGGGCTTTTTCTTACTGAACACTACTTAACGCCTTTGTGAGTTTAATTGGATTGATCTGCTTATCATTATGCAGTACTTCATAGTGCAAATGCGTGCTAGTGCTGCGACCTGTGCTCCCCATCAGGGCAATCACATCTTGTTTTTTAACGGTTTGGCCTTTTTCAACGGCTATGGTGTGCAAGTGGCCAAAGCGGGTTTTAACTCCATTAGCATGCTCAAGTTCAATAAAATTGCCATAGCCACCATTACGACCAGCGCGCACTACCACACCATCGGCTGGGGCGAAAATACGTGTTTTGTGCCAGCCCGCTAAATCAACACCTTTGTGAAAAGCGCGTTGACCTGTAAGGGGATCTTTACGTAAACCATAAGCGCTAGAAATATAATAATCTTCAGCGGGTAGGGAATCAGGTAAGTTGGCAAGCACTTGTTCAAGTTGATTTAACCGCACTAGGCTATCAGCCAACGAGAGGTAATCTTTACTGAGCGCATCGTCAGCCACTTGGTGGAGTGGACCACCTTGGCCTTCGGCAGAATTAAGTGGTGCTAGGGCGGCGATAAGACCGGCTTCGGAGAAACTCGCTTTGAGTGCAAGTTGACGTAGGTCAATTGCCTGTTGCAGGCGTTGTACCAGTAATTCGAGTTGGCTATTGAGCACCGAGGCTTGTGCCGCAAACGGCACATTGCTGCCTGTTTTGGCGGGCGCCTGACTTTGCGATTCGTTGACCACGCTCGGAGGTGGTGTTGGTTCTGCTTTTGTTGCAGTTTGCGGGGCTGTTACTGCTACCGCTGGGTTTTGTTGTGCTGCCGTGGTGGTTGCAGCTAATGGCTCTGATGTTTCATCCGAACTATGAATATCGGGCAGACCTTCGTCACTGTGTTCTTCTATATTGTCGTTGCTACCATCGAGATTAGCACTGAGTTCACCGTTACCACTTAGGCCTTGAGTTAAACTGGTGGGCAGTGAATCAACGACTTCTTGGAGCAAAATTTGTTTTTGTTGCAGTGCTGCGAGTTGTTGCTGTTGTTGTTCAAGTTGTGCGGTGAGACGGCGCTTTTCTGCCTGCCAAGATTGCGCATTAGTTTGCCCAACCTCAGTCAGTGAGAAGATAGTTGATTGGCGCTCATAATAGCCTTGCGTGACAATAGCGAGCCAGATAGCCAGCGCAATAACGAGCGCCAGCACCAAAATTTGCGCGAAACGACCGATTTGCCAAGTCGAAACTTGACCATTACGGCGGATCAGCACCTGTTTTGGTTGGCAACAGCGTTGTAGAAAGCGCTTGAATTGGTTCGTCATATTATCGTCATTACTGCAAAGATCGCTCTAATTTAGCAATTTTTCGCTAAAAGGCCAGCAAAAAAATCAAACAAAAAGGGGTGAAATTTCACCCCTTTGTTTTATAAATGAAATTTACAAGGTTATTGAGCCGCTAAAATAGTAGATTCAACGCGTCCAAAACCAATACGGGCAAAGCCCGGCTTTTCACACCAGCCACGCATAATGACGTTGTCACCATCGGCTAGGAAAGTACGTGTTTCACCGTTATTAAGGGTGATAGCCTCTTTGCCGCCACGGGTTAATTCTAGTAGTGAACCGGCTTCTTCGTGGCTTGGTCCTGACTGCGTACCTGAGCCAAGCATATCGCCAGGTTGTAGGTTACAACCATTCACTGTGTGGTGGGCAACCATTTGTGCAACAGTCCAGTAAGAGTGTTTAAAGCTAGATTGTGATACCACACTGGCACTTTCACCTTTAGCACGCATTTGCTCAGTCTCAATTGCAACATCCATAATAATGTCGTAAGCGCCAAGCTCACGGTTGTGTGCTGAGTCAAGATAAGCCAGCGGCTGTGGATCTGCCGCGTCACGTTGCCAAGTCTGACGGTACGGCGCTAATGCTTCGTTGCTAACAATCCAAGGCGATACAGTAGAGGCGAAGTTTTTCGCAAGGAATGGACCAAGCGGCTGATACTCCCAAGCTTGTAAATCACGCGCTGACCAATCGTTAAAGAGGCTAAAGCCAAACACATGCTCATCGCTGTCATCCAAAGCGATGGCATTACCTAGGGCATTGCCTTTACCGATGTAAATGGCCACTTCTAGTTCATAATCTAAGCGTTTACATGGTCCAAAGCTCGGTACTTCGGCGTCAGGCGCTTTCGTTTGACCTTTTGGTCGCGGAAAGGTTTGACCTGATACACCAATTGACGAAGCGCGGCCATGGTAACCAATTGGCACCCACTTGTAGTTTGGCAATAATGGGTTGTCCGGACGGAATAAACGCCCAACTGCTGTGGCGTGATAAATTGACGTATAAAAATCGGTGTAATCGCCGATGGTACACGGCATATCGTATTCAACCTCAGCTTGCGCCACTAACGCGCTTTCTAGCTGAGATTGCGCTGTTGCACCAACACGGAGCGCTTGTGACAATGCCAAACGTAGTGCAGACCAATGCGCTTTACCTAGGCCCATAAAAGTATTGAGCTTAGATTGCGCCGCTGCAACGACTGCTTCTTGCGCTAAACCGGTGAACAATTGTTGATTGGCAACCACGGCCAAATCTAGCACTTGATCGCCAATCGCAACGCCACCGCGGAACGCTTCTTGCGAACCTTTACGGCGAAAAATAGCAAATGGTAAGTTTTGAATTGGGAAATCAGTTTTACCGTCGTTCGCGCTGGCAACCCAGCTGCGTAAGTTAACGTCGTGAGTTTCGTTAATAAAAGACATGATAATTCCTTGAAGCGTTGCCGTGGCGCTATTGTGGCACATTCGCAGCACACTGCAAATGTGCTGCATGGTAAGTTTCAACCAGGCAACAGAAAATACAAAAAGCAGCACGCCAAGGTGCTGCTTTTTCAGTCATGATAATTAAATGACGCCGCGACGCTCTTGGTCACGTTCAATCGATTCAAATAGCGCTTGGAAGTTACCTTCACCGAAGCCACCATCATCAACGCGTTGGATCATCTCGATAAAGATTGGACCAAACAGGTTTTTGGTGAAAATTTGCAATAGGTAGCAATTTTCTTTCTGACTATCGACAAGGATTTGGTGCTGTCTGATCTTTTCGCGGTCTTCTTTAACCCAAGGTACACGGTCGAAAATCGTATCATAGTAGTGATCAACGATATCTAAAGTTTGGATGCAAGAGCGATCTAGTTTGTCTAACGAACCCACTAAGTCATTAGTCAAAAATGCCAAATGCTGGACGCCCGGGCCGTTGTACTCGTTTAAGTACTCATCGATTTGGTTGTTGTTATTGTCTTTACCTTCGTTAATTGGAATGCTGAAGGTACCGCATGGTGATTTTAGTGCATAAGACAGTAGCGCGGTTTTTTGACCTTTGATATCGAAGTAGCGTACTTCTGTAAAACCAAACACGTTTTTATAGAAGTTAGCCCACGTTTCCATGGTGCCTTTGAATACGTTGTTGGTTAAATGGTCAATGCGTAAAAAGCCTTTGTCAGCAACGCGGTTTTGCTCGGCTAAATCTTCAAAGTCAGTATCAAAGATTGAGCCTTTATCGCCAAACACATCGATGAAATAAATTAGGCTGTCACCGATACCGTAAATGGCTGGGTAAGGTAAATCTTTGTGGGTTGCATCCGTTGCTGGTTTTGCGCCACGCTCAACGGCAGTGGCAAACGCTTTAGCCGCGTCCTCGACACGCCAGCCCATAGAGCAAATTGCTGGACCATGTGACTTGGCAAACTCAGCAGAAAAGCCGGTGCGCTCGTTGTTCAAAAGGAAGTGGATATCGTTCTGGTTGTAATAAGAGATATCTTTGCCTTTGAATTTCTTCAATTTAGAAAAGCCAAAGTCAGTGAAGACTTTGTGCATATAGTCTGTGTCTGGCGTTGCGTACTCGGTAAACTCAATACCGACTAAACCTAATGGATTATTCACTTCACTCATTGTCTTTCTCCCGCAATTTAAGCACTGCGATGTGTTATTTCATGATGACTTGATCATCTTGCAAATAGCGAAAAAGAGGAAGATGAGAGCGTGAAATGAGGGTTTTGAAAATGTAAATTTAGTTGCACAAGCAACCAATTTTTTGCCACAAAATGACTCACTTGCTGCAAAGCTCATTTTTAGGTTGGGGCTTGACAGAGATTTCTCGTTTTAGCGTTACTGTTCAGCGAGGAACTTAACCCTATTGTTATGAAATATATCAAATTTTTAATTTTATCTGGTTGTGCAGTGCTGGCGAGTGAGTGAGTCGAGAGAAGGTGAAAATTGTGCTAAAACGCTTAAGTTGTAAACTTTGATATACAAAAAAGGGGTAACCTCAGTTACCCCCTCTGCTAAGCGCTCTAAAGTCATGCTGTTATTGTTTTACAGCTGTCACTTCTAGCTCTTCAGCAAGCATATGTTCTTGGGTATGCGGCTGCGTATTGCCTTCTGCGCCGTGCATCCAATCAACTAAGCGGTCGCTTAGGAAGTACATCAAGCCAGCAGAGATAAGTGCAGTAGCACCCAGACCAATGAAAATACCCATGGCGTTTTCCATTGCGGCTTCACCTTCACCAATGAACGAGCCAACAAAGCCCGCAATTTTATTTGCTACCGCGGTACATAGGAACCAGAAGCCCATTAGCATAGATGCTAAACGTAGTGGGGCTAGTTTACTCACCATAGATAAACCGATTGGCGATAAGCACAGTTCACCTAAAGTGTGGAATAGATAAAACAGCACCAACCACATCATGCTGATCTGCATCTGGTCGCCTTGGCCACCTTCAGTGATAAGCGCTAGCATCATAGTTAAGAAACCCAGTGCCAAGAATACCAGCGCGATTGCGAACTTCACCGGTGAGTTAGGTTCACGGTTGTCCATCTTAAGCCATACCATAGCCACAACTGGTGCAAATACGATGATGAAAATTGAGTTTAGTGATTGGAACCACGAGGCTGGCACTTCAAAGCCGAGCAACATGCGGTTGGTGTAGTCGTTAGCAAAGAGGTTCATCAAACCTCCGGCTTGCTCAAAGCCCATCCAGAAGATGATACTGAACACGCTCATCGCCGCGATAACTTTGACGCGGTCACGTTCTACTTTGGTAAGTGGCTCTTTAGTGTTACTTTCAGAGCGAGCTTGCGATAATTTGGCAGCTGGAACGCGACCAATATCACCTAAGTACTTCTGACTTAGAGACATTTGTAGCACTACAGAGATTATCATACCGATACCAGCGGTAATAAAGCCAGCTTGCCAGCCCATGACTGCAGCAGCATAACCCGCCACTAATGGACCTAATGCGCCACCTAAGTTGATACCCATATAGAAAATCGTGAAGGCACCGTCACGGCGTTTATCACCTTCGCTATAGAGGTCGCCAACCATAGTAGAAATGTTTGGTTTGAATAGACCGTTACCACAGCACAGTAACGCTAAACCCAAATAGAATACGTTTTCTTCTTGGCCCGCGAGCACGCTGTGTGGGATACCCATAATAAAATGACCCGCGGCCATCAAGAAGCCACCAATGATAATGGCTTTACGCTGCCCCAATACGTTATCGGCTAGCCAACCACCTATCAAAGGAGTGATGTAGACGGCCATGGTAAAAGTACCATATAGGCTTAACGCGTCTGCGTTTGACCAGCCGAAACCACCATCTTGGCTTAACGCTACCAGATACAGTACTAAAATGGCACGCATGCCGTAATAGCCAAAGCGTTCCCACATTTCTGTGCCGAACAGCAGGAACAATCCTTTAGGATGACCTAAAAAATCGCCTGTCTTGGGTAATGAACTCATAGACTCTTCCTAACTAGTTAATCGTTTGGCCATTGTTGTATTTGTCGTCTTGAACGGGTGGCCAATTTTCCGTATTCGTCCACAGTTTGTGGCGAATTTTTCTATAAAAGCACATCAGTATACCCAGTCGAAGCCTAATGGGGAAGCCTTACCAGCACTTGGATTTGGCTGTACCGGGAAATAAAAAAGCCAGTTTTTAAACTGGCTTTTGCTGCTTGAATTTAGCTTAAGATTACAGGCATTGTTCGCCTGAGAAGGTCAAGTCATTGATATGACGAGGGCCTTCCATCACAAATGTGGCTTCAGCAGTTTGTGGGTTAAGCTGGTAAAGTTTGGCATTTTCGCCACTGTTACGACCAGACACATACATTTCACCACTGTCGGTAATTGCAAGGCCAGACGCCCAGTTAATACCATGTTCGCCAATCTTAGTCAGTTCCATGCTACCTGTTGCTAGCGTATATAGCGCTTGACCAGTAAGTACATAAAGTACGTTACCATCGGCTGAGTAGGCGATATCACCATGCTCAAAGCTGTCACCGGCATAACTTAATTTGCCCAGTACAGTTTTAGCGCCAGTTTGCAAATCAAAGTCGTACATATAAGTCTGGCTCGTTGCACGCAGTGCTTGGCCATCGTCACGCACCGCTGAGCGATAAATCGGATAGGAGTTGGTCGCCACAACTTGGCTTTGGCTGCTGGTGCGTAAATCGTAGCGCCAAATTGTTGAATCGCGATTGCTGCTATTGGTTTGCTCCATAAAGAACAAGTTGCCATTTGCAGCAGCGATATTGGACGCGGTATTGGTCAGATTTGCCAACATAGTAGATTCACCCGTGGCAGGGTCCAAGTGATAAACATAACCTTCGACTGGGTCGCCGAAATTGTTAATCGCAAATAGGCCTGTAGTACAGTTAGGGCGTGACACTTTCTCGACTAACGCTACGTTGTCTATCAAGGCGCCATACGAATCAGATGTACCCATGCCTTTGAACGCCAATTCGCTATCAGCAGAAGTTGCAGTAACTTGCAGTTCGACTTTTTGCCAGCCGCGGGTTGTGGCGTTTAACGCGATGACTTCAGTACCATTCCATGTGACCGAGGCACGGTTAGTGTTGGTGTTATTCACCACTCGGGCTGAGTAATAAAACGTTAAGACATAACTTTTGCCCGCTGTCGTGGCAATGGTTTGTTTGGCAGTGTAATTAGCGGTTGAGTCGAGCTCTAAATATTGATTGCCATCTTGCGCGGCAATGATACCTAATGATGTTTTTTGGATTTCAAATTTAGCGCCTTCACGTTGCCAGCCAGATAACGTGTCAAATAAAGTCCATGTACTAGAAAAACTCGGAGTTTGTTCAAAAGATCCATTTGCGACTAAGTTGGCAGCAAGGCTAGGCGTTGCTGTTACTAACGTTGCTAATGTGATTGATAATAATGAAAACTTCATTGTGACCTCACGGATGTTAAGTTAATGTTAACAATCCTTGCTATAAAACTAGGTAAATAGTACCAGTTTGTTTGTGTTAGATCAAATGTGGAACATTGTTTATCCGAAAAATAGGAAATCAATCGTCAGATTTAAACTTTCTATAATTAAAAAGTATTATTTTTTGTTGGTTTTGGCTTGCCACTTCAGATAGAGCCATCCTGGTTTTTGGCTGCGATTGAGATCTCGCAGCAAGCTGACTGCTTTTTCAACCGTAATACGCTTGGCCGCAATATCCTGATAAATCTGCAGCGCGGTTTTTTTTCGCTTCACCGCAGCGCCAGCATCTAAAAATGACTCAATCACTTGGGCAACAAAGCGCAACACCGCGTGTGACTCATTACTGGTGGTGGCGTTTTGCTTGTTATCAGCTGCTAGCCGCAGCGTGAGTTGACCTAGCTCGGCTTGGACAAACTCACTTTGCGCGAGCGGTGATTTTTGCAGCAAAGGCAAGTTGTCGGTGAGCAGTTGTTGGGTGAGTAGATTATATTCCGGCTCTTGTAAAATCCCTGTCAGCAGGCGCCGAAACGGTACCGAGGTTTGCTTGTCGCTCAGTAAGGTGCTCAAGGTCTGTTGCATGCGCTGCCATTTTTGCCATGCATTTACAAAGCTAAGCCCAGGTCCTTTAATATTTTGCATACCAAAAATCAGTTGATGTTGCTTGCTAAGACCATGACTGGCGATAGTCAGCGCTAATTGATCGGCACTGATGTAACTGTCAGTAACTTCAATACAGCGACAAGCCTGCCACTGTGACAATAAAGCCGCTAACTCTGCTGCTGAATTTTCTATCTTGCCAGTTTGCGTAATGCGATACCAACTGTGTAACAGAGCGAGTTGATTGTTGATAAAAGCAAACTGAGTAACACTTAGCTCAGCAGCATTTAACCACATAGGAACGTCCGTCAAGGTGGCTTGATGGTCAAGTTCAGGAGCGAGCAGCAGCTGCCACTTGTTAAGCCAATATTGCTCGTGGTCGGCAATCTTTAAATGCCTGAACAGCGCAGTTATCTCGTCTTTATCCTGATTGCTGATGGCGCGTTGCAAACGCTCTTCGAGAGCTTGGCGTAAATAAGTGGCAAAGCCGTCAACGTTGCTACCCACCACGACAAGTAATTCAAAGCTCAGATCTTGTGCCAATAATTGCGCAAAAACTTTGGAACGAGCCACCCTGTCCGCGCGATTATTGATAAGCGCGACACTTTGTCTCAGCGGCTCAGCGGACACTGCATCAAGCCCGAGACGGTGCCAATTGTCCAAAGTCGCAAGGCGCTCATTAGCAGACATGCCGCTGACAAAGGACTGCGTCAGGTGAGCGACTTTAGCAGGACCAAAGTGGCGCAGTACGCCGACGTCAGGGACGATACGCGCGGCCGTTTCTTTGTAAACGCGGTCTTTGCTGATCCCAATATAAGCTGCCATTTTGCATACCAGCGCGATGTTGTCGGGATGTTCATCATAGGGATAGAGTGCGCGGATCTCAGGTGAGATCTGTAAACCATCACTCCAATGCACTTGGATGAGTGAAGTGTGTTTGGTGAGCGCGTCTTGCTCAAGCACGGGCATCATGCTTTGTTCAGCGGTAAATACTTGGCTGCGTTCACCAATAAAGGCGCCAATCTCTTTGGCGACATCCACTCCGCGAGGGCCAAGAATATCTTCATGATCTGGATAGGCATTGGTGATGGTGGCAAAATTATCTTGCATCCAGCGGCGGAGAATTTTCACATACCTTGGGTTAAGCCCCATACATTCCCATAGGAATACGTCGGCACGAACATTTTTCGCAAATTCGAGCACATCGTGTTGTTCCCAAATGCTGGCTTTTTCAAATGGTCGAAATAACGGGATCTCAAATTGTTCGCCACTGCTTTTGGTGTAGATCATCATAGCTTCGCAGCCAGTGGTTTTACTCACCACCCGCAGTGCTAGACTAGAAAAGAGCGCGGCTTTGAGACGTTCTGTGCCCGATTTGCCACGCGTTCCCCAGCCACCAATACTGATTGGAATAGCACGACGATTACGTTTTATTTTTCGGCCAACATGCACGTGTCGAGTCCAAAAGTAGGTAATAAACGCCACTACGAAGAACATCAGTTGCCCGATACTATTTTGATAGATTGAAACGCTGTATTCCTTAAAGCTGAGCCATAGATTAAAACCTGTTAGCGATAATGAACTAAGTGGCCGTTGGAAGCGCTCGACAATCGAACGCTCAATAGGCGTGGGTTGCTCTAACACCGCACCATAGGCTTTAAACTGGCACTCAAAGCCATATTGCTGAATTGCGGCTAAATAATGTTGCTGCTCAACCGCATTGCCTTTGCGCAGACGGTCAAGTTCGGCAAACCGTAACGAGATCTGGAAATAGCTTTTTAATCTGGTGATAAAACTGGCTGGACGAGTCAATAGCAAGATCCCATCAGGGGTAAAGCATAAACTTGGGCTTGGCACATTGTCTTGACTTAACACCGACAAAAGGTGATCGGGCAGTGGCAAATAAGGTCTAGTGCTGTGATCTTTATTATCAAAAAGCGGTTCGCCCGGAACCTGAGTTTCACTGAGCTCAGCAATGGTGCAGCTTGGCACAAAAATCTCGGCGCTGGGTTTTCGGGCGGTAGTATGCGAATAACTTTGGCGTTTATCTGTACTCGGGTGGGTGAGTTCATGCCAAAACCGCCATAAGCGAAAGCCATAATGGTAGTCTTTACGAACCAGCCAGTAACCCTTGTGACTTGTGACATTAAAGGCAATTTTAGCTTGCGCTTTAATGCTTAATAAGCGTCCTAATAACTCGGCGCTAAACTCACTTTGACTAATTTTTATAACCGTATCGGCACTTGCCAAATGTTGTTCCAGTTTGACCATGGCAGATTGCAGCGCAAATCCCACTAGTTGCTCGCGAGTGCGGGCAATATAGCGCCGTACCGCAATCTCAGGTTCAACTTCTAAGCGGTGATTTAAATAGCCTAAAAAACGTTGATGCAGCAACTCGGGACGGTCACTGTGACTTTGCATATTGAGTAGCATGCGAGCGGTTAGTTCAAGGCAATAGCGTTTTACTGCCAGAGGCTCGTTATCACTTAATAATGCTTGCCACCAAGGCCAAAGTAATTCACCTTCACCAAGACGGAAGTCACACAGTTGTTTGACTAAGGTTAAGCGCACCGCGATTAAAGATTCAGCTGCAAAACGTGCCGCCAAGATCTGCTCGCAAAGCGGCAAAGGTAAGGCATGCAGTTGTTCCAGCACACTTTGTCGCACACTTGGATAACAATGTGCCGCCAGTGCCAGCAGCAATTGTTCATCTTTGCTACTTAAGGTGGGCTGGCTGGCCAAAATGCGCGCAAAGGCACACTGCATAAATAACTCGTCGGGATTATTTGGTTTGCCGTCAGCTAATAATTCTGAGCCACTGATAGCGGCCCACATATGCGCGCGGACAAACGTCGGTCGTTGCTGGATGAGGATCTCAAGTATGTCTATGATAGCTTGATAGGGAGTGTCGGGTTGCTCCAGCGCTTGCACCAAATGCGCTGCTAATTCTGCATGCAACTCCAGTTCGGAGCCGGCATCGTGCAACAGTGCTCCAAGGTTTACCAGCGCTCGGAACAGGCTGTTACGTAAATGGCTATTGCCTTGGGTGTTTAAGAGATTGATAAAGTAGTTCTGTAAATCCAGCTTTTGCCATGAAAAAGCCATCGCGCTTGGGTCGCGGCGTAAATAGCGTTTTGCGATATCGCCCAATTTACCAATTAAAAACTTAAGACTTTGCTCGAGCTCAGCAACCTGATCTTGATAGCGTGCGGTCATGGCACTGGCGTCAAGCCAGCGCTGTAAAGCTTGTTTGTCGCCTTGAAGCTGAGTGCGGCTAGCGCCTAGTTCTTCGGCATAGCGTAAAATGTGAAATTCTTTTTCCAGCTGCAGTTCGGCATGATTTAAGCGTTCGACAAAACTGCGTTGACCGGATTCCAACTGCTGTAAGCGCACACAGCGCTGATTGATACTGTGCTGCAAAAACGCAATGCTTTGTAGCATCAGCCAGCTTTGCTCATCTTCTTGTTCTGGGCGGTTTTGTAATAACGGCCATTGTGCTAACTCTTCGACTAGATTGAGATATTTTTGGCGATAGAGGTTAAGCCAGAATTTGGCGATGTCAGCAAATAATAAATCGGTGATCTGTTGCTTAAGCGCGGTGTTACTCATAGCTCTCCTCAAGACTGCGCAGCAGCTCCGTAACCCGTAAAGATTCAAACATAACTTCATCAAAAGCAAACGGGTTGTAGCCTGTGGTGCCGAGATTACCGAGTTGTAGTGTAATGGCCAAGTTACTGTCGGCATTTTGTAAACTACGTTGCCAATCTAAACTAAACCAAGCAGTTAAATGCTGAGTGACTTGCAGCGGCAGTTGCCAACGTGCATTAAAGTAATACTGCCAAAAGCTTTGCGCACGATTGTCATCGGCAAAACGATAGCGGCTACTCAGTCCCAAATTGAGCGTTTGCCCTTGATAGAATTGTTGCCAATCAAGGGTAAAACGGGCGGTATCTAAACTTTGCCAATCAGCATTACTCAGTAAACTCGCACCAACTTGCCAGCGCTGATCAAGATACGGTTGATATTGACTGATCCAGTCCCATTGCCAGCCAGTGTGGTGATCTTCACGATAATAAGTAAAAAGCGCAGGGCTAATGTCGGGTTGTAAGTAATAGCGAAAGCCATCAATATTACTATCGCTATAAAAGCCTTGGAACTGCCAGCGATGGCGTAGCAATGTATCACTGTTGAGATATTGGCCGAGCGCCAGCTTTGCAGTTGCGCGCCACAGCGCGTCAAACTGAGCTGTACTAGGTTGCCAAAGCGTTATGAGGTCGGCCTTAGCGTACCAACTTTGTTCCGTATCGCGAAAACGATAACCTAGGTCGAGCTGCCAGTAATCTTGGAAGTTTGGACTCACACTTTTACTGACCTCACCTTGCAACCAATGATTTTGCCAAGCCTGTTTAAAACCAAGCGCCAGTTGCTGTGCTGCATTGCTGGTGAGCTCGTCATCCCCTTCAAAGATCCCTTGTTCGCGTAGCCGTAGTTCGCCATACCAATAGGGGGCGTCGGTGAGTTGCGTTGGTGCATCTTGCCACTGCACTTGGGTTACGGCTATGGTATTGGCTTGCCACGGTTCACCGATAGGCTGCACTAGCTGCTTTCGGTAGTTGAGTTTTTCTTTACTCGAACGCAATTGCCATGACTGAGCACGCACTGGAAACTGCGTTGCAGCAGCAAGAGTGATGCGCCCTGCGGGATAAAACGCTTGTTGCTCAACCCGACCCGAAGGTTGCCAATATTCCAGTTTTAGCCAGCTGTCATGAGTGAGTTCCAACTTAACGGCTTGTTTGGCGTCGGCGCGATAAAAACGCTGTTGGTTATCGAGTAAAAACGTTTGCCATTGACCATTTCCGCTTGGCACTTCAAGCTCGACTGTAACCATTTCTGCCAGTTGTGGGGTTAGCCATTGCAATGTGAGTGGGATCTGCTCAGCTATCTGTGGCAGTTCAAAACCCAAATACAGCGGCTCTTGCTCCGTTATGGTATGAGAGGTGGTTTGGCCCTGATAGGTGATAGCAACTTCAGTGTTTTGATGCGGTGCAAATTCAGCTGAGCTGTAATAGAGCGCGAGGCGTACGGCACTGGTTTGTAATTTGGATAAATCGAACTGCAATAGATGGTTGGCGCGCAGCACTATCCCCGGTAAGTCTTTACTTACACTGTGGCGCAGTATTCGCTCGGCTTGGCTCGCTGCGATTGGAGTATCAAGCGGGATTAATTCGGCACTGGCAAAATCAAGGTAGCGAGTGGCTTCTTGCCATTCGCCATAGCGCATTAAACGAGCGTAACGTGGCTCTGGTGTTTGGTCGTATTTAAGCCAATGCAACCGCTGTAGCACCGCAATATAGTGTGCTTGGCTCAACTCATTGCGCTCGAGCAGGTATAACGCATTATTAATCAGGGTTGTAGGATCGACTGGCGCACCGTAAAGCGTGGCAATAAACTGCTCCGCTGACAAATGTGGTGAAAGCCATTGCTCGCTTGGCAGCGGTTGTGGTCGTATTGTGGCTTGAGCTAACGGTTGTAATGCGATTTCAAGATAGAGCTGGGTGTCGCTACTGAGCGTTAAAGACTGTCCTTGATGTAAAGTAAAGCGGGCATTACTTGCGATAGAAAGCGGGGTGCCGTCAGCTAAGGTGAGTTGCTCGGCTGAGATATCGTTGATAATAGGCAAAAATTGCGCTTGCTGCGTTCCGCTAAGTTTCAGCCAAGCGTTACGCTCAGTGCTACTGGCCGTAAAAGCTGCACGTACTTTTAAGCGAACCTCACTGTCTTGCTCCGCTTGTAACGTGATGCTTTGCGCTTGGTTTAATACACTGACTGTTTGCTCCCCAGTTGCAGTTTGTAACATCAACTGGCCATGTTGCTGCATTTGCCAAGAGACAGGCTGTGGACGCACATCATCGTCAGTCCAGCCTAACCAATGTTTAGCAAGGGTAAAATGCTCAGCGTCAGCTTCGCGTGAATGCCAAGCAAGGGCGAGCCATTGTTGCTCCTCCATCAACCAAGCTGTTTGATGTGCCTTGCAATCAGCTGGAGCTGGATGGAGACTGCTACATAAAGATAATAACGGATACCACTGCGCAGTATGCTGGTAGTAGTCGATAAGAAGCTCTGCAGCCAAAGCGGCAAGTTCAGGTTGAGCACTTTGCAGTAAACTGCGCAGATAGCGCTCGGCAAGATTACTCTCTTGCAATAACCGCAGCGCCTTTATTCGCAATTGCCAAGCTTTGCTCGCAATGTTGATATCGCTATGGGAAGTGAGCTGTTTGAGTGTGGGTAAGGCTAATAATGGCGCGTCAGTCATTAATTGCGCTGCTTCACCGAGCAGATAGTAGCCTTGACTGGTGCTGGTACTGTTACTGATGGCTGATTGCTCAGCTGCCGTTGAAGTATTATCTAAGGCGCGACTGGCTGATAAGTACAGCTCGGCGCGCTGAGCTTGCTGCTCGGCCAACCACTGCTCAATTGCCGGTGCTATTTGCTGGTTACTACCCGGTTGGCTTAGCCAACCGGCATGATAAGGCAGCGGTGCCAAGGTTTGTGCCACTAGCGCAAGTTGTAGTGGCTCGTTGGTAGTGAATAGTAACTGTTTCGTTTGAAGTGGTACTGCAATGTCCAGTTTGACCCAGCTTTCAGTAGCAACTAACTGAATTTGTTGGGTTAAACTCTCACTTTGTAACGTCAACTGGCTTGGGCGTGTTGCACGTAGATACAAACTCACCTTGTCAGTTACGCGTCTACGCGGCAGCTGAAAAGTCATTTGCTCGGTTAGGTTGTGGCTTTGCAAATGACGAGCTTGGCTTGCTGGATAAACTAAGTCTTCGACTTGACGCCAGAATTCCTGTACGGTTTCTTGCCTATACATGGTGGTGATAGGCTGGGTTTGTAGCGTAGGGGTAAGCGGTGTAGCGAGGGTAAAAATAGCCTCAAGGTCGGCTTGGCGACGCTGTGCAAGGTTAGTACGTAGCTGGTTTGCTGCCGGGTTTAATGCGCTGATATCCTTAGCCAGATAAATAGCTTGTGCGGTGTTATTTAAACTTTTATACCAAGTAGGCAGCAACTCAGGTAATGGCAATTTATCATTACTGCGCATATCCAAAAATGGCCGTGCCGCGTCGCTTATTTGCAACCAATGCAAAGCATTGGCGCTGACACGCAAATAACTGTTGGCTGGGATATTTAGAAACTCACTGCGGGCGATACTCACCTCGACGTTGTTGAACTCCAACGCTTGCTGTTGGTTGGCGACTAAGCGCGTAACCAGCTGCTCATTAAGGTAAATATTGAGTGCGCCGGGTTGTGCGTCATCCAACAGGGTTAAATCCTGACGAAAGGCAATTTTTATATAGCTGGGGTTGGCAAAAAAGAGCTGTACGCTTTGCTTTGCCTCGAGTTGATACCAGTAACTTGATTGTGCTCCTTGGTTTAAACGTTGGCCCGATAATGCCAAAGCGCGTGGTTGCCAAAAAGCATCGTCAGCGCTTTGCCAGCGCCCCTCAAGTGCAGGTATAGCTCGTGCGGTAGTGTTGTGATTGGTGACTCTAAGCCAGCGGTTATGGGCGCTACTAGGTAATTGACAGTGTTGTTCTTGACACTGCCATTGGAATAAATCGAGCCGAGCTTGGGCAAACGGGGTATTACCAGCGGACCAATCGGTTGCTTTTACATCCTTAACAGGTACTTGTAACCAACGATACGCGGGCAGCCAAAGCCATGCTGATTGTTCGGCTGCTAAGCTGTAACTGCTGTCCGCGCTTACAGCAACGGGGTCACGATTAAAGCTGCTGACATCTGAGTTATCCGGCCATGGCGTAACCATCGCGCTGTGCTGCCACTGCGCAGGTGTTAACACCGCTGCAGGCGAACCAAGTGCTGGTGTTATAACGCTTAGCGCTAAGAGGAATGCAAGAAAGCGAAACATAGTTTCCACTGCTCCAGTTTGGTTTCAGATTGCACTAGGCCAAGTCGAGTATTGCGCTCCATTTCGAGGTGAATAAACTGCCCCGGTTGAGTGAGCAGTTGATTGAGTACATTACGCGTACCGCCCAATTCGCTGACTTGTTGCGGGTAGCGCAGTGCCTGATAACCTGCGTTACTAAAGCATTGCTGTAGGTCTTGTAGCCGCTTTGAACCGCTGCGATTGCCATTGCTTAGGATAAGATCGGCATTTTTAGCGGCTTCAGTATGGCGTTTATCACGACTAAAACCGTGTAATTGGATAATAGTCGCGCTGGGGTAACGCGTTAAATAGGCCTTAAGTAATTGATATGGCCAGCTTTGTGTGGTGAGGCTGAAATCTCGGCTGTCACCTTGTTTAGTGCGAGTATGACGATGTTGAGTATTCCATAACAACAGTTGGCACAATGGGAAAAGGCTTTGCGCTAAGGTTAAAGTGTGCTCATCAAAAAACTGATGTGGTGCAAAAATAACGCATTGGCTACGTTCAGGCGCATAATTGGCGGCACCACCAAAACCATCGGGGTCGGTATCTATTGCTTGCCAGTAGGTGGCTTTGGCCTTGACCTCAATGCCGGCTAAAGGTGCTCTGGGGTCGTTAAGCCAATCGGCAATTGCGTTTGCTGTAGGGGCAGCAGTTAAAGACAGGGGCAATAACCACAATGTTAGTAAAACCACTTTAACGAAGTTCATTTTGCCTCCAGTCCACTTGTCGCTGCGCATCATAATACTCATTACTAATACCTATCCAAACGTCGGAATCGACAGTGAGCTCGAGTTGCTGCAGTGTGCTTAAATCAGTGCCGATTGGTAAGGTGACACTGTCATAGGCATAGAGCGTGGGCGTTTTGGGGTGCAGTAAAAACGCTTGCTCACCCTCAGATTGCCAAGGTGCCAAGAAAAAGTCCTTGTTGCGAATGGTGTAATCTGACCAAATCCCGTCACGGCGCACGCCTTTAAGCGCCGTTTGCAGCAGTAAAGTGTGATTAGAGCGGGTGGCAAACAGCTTGAGAACTATGCTTTGCGGCACTTTATCATAGCGTAAGGTGAGTGTGTCGCCACGCGCAACAAAGTAAAGCCTTTGTTCCAACCAAGGAGCGGCAGCTTGGTTATTGATAAACACCCGCTTGGCGTTTTTGAGATTGGCACTGAGCTGCTCTGGTTGCTGTACCCCAGACCACTGCTGCACATAAGGGGGGCTGTTATAGCTGGCAATTAATTTCAACTCCGGGTGATTCATATCCGGGTGATTCATATCGAAAGGCGTTGTTACACGGCTAAAACGGTATGGGGTTGCCGCTGGTGGTGCCTCAAAGTACTTCCAAGGCGCTGGTAGCAGCGCAGTTACGGTACGTTTAGCGGAGTCTAAAGGCACACTTTGATAAGTTGTTGTAGTGGGCTGCGGCTCTGGGGCTGCTTCAAATAAACGTACTGCAAACAGCGCATTCGCGGCGATAAAATCGTAGTCATTGTCTGCTGCTTGGCTAAACCAAGCGCCGATTTCTCGATATTGCTCAGGTTGGCAGTTTTGCTCACAGCGGTATTGGCGATAATGACCGTGCCCAAGGCGAGCTTGGAGTTTTGCCCACACACTAGCATTGCTGCTAAGTTCAATGCGATTGACAGACTTAGGTACTTGTAAATAAATTCGGTTGGCTTCGCCTACTTGATAGCGATTGGTGTCATCAGCAATATGCCGATCTGTGGTGGACATAGTACGATTTAGCTCTATGGTACTGCGTTCAATTAATTGCCCATCTTGATAGAGCGCAATATCAACACTCAATGGTGCTTGGCTGATTGCTGCGGTACTGTCTATTAACGCGTTGGGCGGCACGCGCAATTCAAGCGCAACATCCGCACCAGATACAACACTAAAATGCGCACTGCGCTCTGGTGTTAAGGCGTAAAGATAACTATGTTTGGCTTGAACTGGGGTACCATCAGATAAAAACCAGCGGCTCACGCGCACTGCGTCTGATTGGATCAATAACAAGCCAGGTTTCAGTTTTGGTGTTACGTAAAAACCATCGTTTGACGCTGTGAGCGGCACGTTTTGTGGTGGCTGGAGCTCGGCAAAATCGTACCAAGTTAAGGTTAAGTCACTGTGTGGTGAGGTGCTTTTCATCTTGAGCGTAGTCGCTTCGCGAAGCCGAATTGAAGCGTTAAGCCCCGCACTGCTGTAAAAGCCATCTAAATCGAGCTGTAACGCACCAAAATCGTAAGTCATTACATTATAGGGGAGGTGTTCATAGAGTGTATCTGCGCTGAAGTCTATGTTCGGCACGCCTTGCGGAGCAAGTTTAAGCCAAGTGCTGGCAACGACCTGCGCTAACTCCTGTTCACTTACGCCGTTGGCCCCCAATGAGTGATAAGCAAGCAACCTATCGCGGCGGGCTTGAGGGAGTTTTAACCACGCGCGTTCCAAATCGCCTTCTGCGGTAGGGACTTTGGCGTGTAACCGCACCACTACGCCGCGCATTAATGGCTCTTCTGGAATAAGACGGAGTGACAGCGCCGAAGCGGTTTTTAAGTGTGCGTGGTCAATGAAAAAAGACTGCCCAGATGCTACCGAAAGGGCTTCGCGATTTTCAATCAACTGTTTGACCTGCTCAGCAACTGTGTTGTCGACCAATTTTGAAGCATGGTGATAAACATGACGACTTAATACTTGTTGTTTGTCGTCTAACAAAGCGTATTCAATGGCATAGTTGACTGGAGTAGTGATGGTCACCGCACCATTAAAAATCGCGTTGGACAGCACACGAATACCTTGCGTGCGGTTTGGGTTAAAGGCGTAAACTAACGGTTTGGTTGGTGATAGCCAATGTACTTTTGAACGGGTTTCGTCATCGCCACGAGCTGCCACAGGCTCTGCTGAGGCCAGCCACCAGTATAGTTGTGTGGCCCACCACAGCAAGCCAAAGCTTAAGATCAGCATGAATAACCACAATAAGGCGCGTTTTAGGGCACTCATGGTTGCACCATCAAGGCCGCCACGTCGGCGCGATTGAACAGTAGTTTGTTACGGGTTGGCAGATAGACGCCATAAATGACTTCACCATTGGTTATTAGTAGCGCCAGCTCGGTTTGGTTCTGGAAGATATCTACCACCTTACAATGACTATCTGAGAGCGCCTGACAAAGCGCGTACAAATAAGGCACATGCTGATTACTTAAATACGCTTGCTGCATGGCTTGTAACTGATTGCGCTGTTGGTCGGTGAGCTGAGCCCAAGGCAATTGAGCAAACTGTGCGTGATTAAACGGATACACCACGGCATCATGCGCAACGCTCAGTAAGCGCTCTTCAAGTGCTTGAGCTGAGATGGAAAACTGCTGTTTAAAGTCTGCGGCTAACCATAATGTCGCCAACTCACTTTGTGTACTAAATTGCTGATATCCCGATTGTGGGGATGTGCCAAGTTCTAATCCGCGGGTGGCGCTTTGCCCTTGCACCCATTGCGCTTCTACTCCTAAACGGCGTAGCGCAGTCTCAAGTTGTGCGAGCAAGTTTGCTTGCTCTGGTTGGGCAAAAGTGTTCTGAAACGCAATGGCGCTTGGGCGCACTGATGAAGGTGCGCTGTGACTGCGGATCTGTAAATTTAGAATGGGTACGCCATTAAAATAGCGCTGCGCACTTTGGTGTACCACATTAAATAAAGAGGTCACATTATCTGGCGACATTACGTTGGCAGTAGGACTGGCAAAGGGATGTGCGCCAGCAATCAGCAACAGCTCAGCATTACTTTGACTAAATAATTGAGCAGCAAACTTTAAGGTATTACTTTCAAATAATGGCCTTGGCACTTGTATGGTCGTAGCGCTTGGTTTACCTAAGGCAAGCACGTACATACCTTGGCCTAGCTGATAATACTGAGCTTCATCACGCGGCAAGAGCGCCACAAAATGACCTTCAGAGTTACGAATATACTGCAACTGATAGCCCATAGTGAACGCAATAGCGTTCAGTCGATTGAGGTGTAAGTGTGTTGCTGTCGTTAATGTTTCTGGATCACTGTTTGCAGCAAGGGCAAACAAAGGCTTAAGGATTTCGTTTTCCCAGAGCGCTGCCTGACTAAAACTTAACAATTGAAACTGATAGCTGCCTTTTGCTGAGATATGTGGTGTATATTCAGCTATCAAGGTATCAAGACTGATATTACGTTCAAGTAGCGCGGTGGTGGTAAATGCACTGTGTTGGGCCGCGAGCTTAGCCAGCAAGGTCGCGTAGTTCTCACTGTTGATAAAAATCTCGATAAATTGGCCATGATATTGGGGGGTAGGTAAACTAAACGGCGTAGCTAACCCAAAATTTGCCGTAAGTGGGCCAAATACCTCAAGCAAATCGCGCTGCGAGATTGAATTTGGGATTTGATTGTAGATCCAAAAACTACTGCTGATTGGCGTTGCTAAGTGTGGCGTTTGGTAACGTTTGTTGGTTTCACGCAATTGTACCAGTTCGGTGTTGCCTATCGCGGTCAGAAACGCATTGACATAGGCTTGTGGCGGTGGGGGAGAACTGAGTTCCACCCTCGGTGTTTGCTGATTACCAAGCACTAAGGCGCGCCCTCGGTAAAGACTATAAAGCGCAATAGCGCTGTCACTAGCAAGTCGCTCACTGTTTGGAAAAGGGACTAGCACAACATGTTCTGCATGTGGGTTTCGATTGAGCACAAATAAGCCACGCGAAGCATGACCTTGCCTATCACTAATAAACCAATGTTCGTCGTCCTGCTCTAGGATAAAATCAAGCGCAGCAAATTCGCTCGCAAGCCTGTTTAGAGCTTCGCTATCAGGCGTGCGCGCAAGTCCTTTCACCGCGAGGCTAAACCGTTCAAGTTGCTGTTGCTCTTGCAATTGTGCTAACGATAACGGTTGTTTGCTTTGGGTAAACAGCACGCTTTTATAGTCATTAACTCGTTCGCTGAGCGTACGTGGAGCGCCTACTGGCTGGAGCTCCACCGAGGTTGGAGTAAATAATAAGCTTGGCACAAACATAAACAAAAAACCTATCGCAATGGCATAGAAGCCACCAAGTACTGAGGTCTGTAACGTAGCGCGAATAATCAAGCCAAGGGCATTTTTTTGATAAATCTTGAGCGCGAGCAGAGTGGATAACATATAGCCAAAAGCGAAGGTGTCAGTCACTTTCAGCGCGGGGTAATAGTGCACCACCCAATAATTGAGCAGCAGTTTGTAAGCAAAACCTATGTTGAAAAAAAACATCAGCAAGCGTGCGCCTTCAAAGTTGGCATGGCGCAGCCGTGTATAGCTAAGCAACAGGCCGCCGATGAGCAAAATGACACCGGTTTCAATAAACGAGGTAATGAGTTTACTTGGCTGGGTAAGTTGTAACGCAAGTAGCGCGGGCAACATAATACCGTTAAATTCCCAGCCGTATTTGATGTTAGCGCGGGAAGCTAAAAATGCAGTAATCACCAAAATAATATAGGCTTTTGGCGCCGCAACAATAGAAGCTGCGACTGCTTCATACATAATACTTAAATTGGCGATGCTGAAATTGGTCCAGCCCATTAAGCCATAGCGCACAATGACATAGGTCAGTGCTAACTGAATAGCCGTTACTTTTACGCCATAGCGGAAGCCGCCATTCCACATCACATTAGCGGTTAACGCGATGATCACTAAGCCCAAGCTATAGAGCTCCGAGGCATAATCAAAACTGATGTCCCATTGACTTAAGAGCAGGGCGACACTGGGCCAAAGTAATGTGTCCATCACCACGCGCACCAGAATGCTCAATAAAATAATGGCAAAAAAGCGGTCTCGGCCAAACATTTCGGCATAGCCAAAGTGCTCCATGGCGGTTTTGGCAGTCAAACGCATTAAGCCGAAAACCACCACAGATTCCACTAAGATCACGACAGCTGAAGTAGGGCTGGAAATAAACAAAGGGACAAGATAACCCGGTACAACTAAGCCCGTAAGCGGAAAGCCAAAGCGCAAATTTAAAAAGCCAACTACCATTACACCAATCCAAACTGTGGTGATAACCGATTGGCCTAAACCGCCGCCTTCAGGAAAGAGTGCTAAAGTCCAATCCACTAAGACCAAGCCTCCGTCGGGTCGGTGCTACTTTCCTGTAAGTTGTTGCACAGCGCATTGAGTAAGATCTCAGGTGAATTGAGATTAGCAAACAGCTCCGTCATTTCTAAAAATTCAAACACGATGCCAACAATTTCAAATGGGTTACCACTGCTGGATGCTGACTTTTCGTCCAATGCACTGATTTTTAATATATATTTGTGCTGAGCGAGGAGCACGGGCAGAAACAGCGTGCCATGGTGCAAGGTAATAAAACGCAATTTTCCTTTGGCTTCTTCATGCGACAACGAAGTGACTTTGCTTAGCATGTCGAGCGCGGTCATATCAAAGATGGTCAACTGATGCAAATTGGCAAAGCGCTCAAGAGCCGCGTTGGTTTGTACGACTTGGCCAAACAGATTAAATAAAATCGCAGCGCTGTGCAGGTGGTTAAACACTTGCTCAAGTGTATTAAGCTTTTGCTCCATCTCATTGATAGCACTACGAACTTGCTGGCTTAGAGGTTGGTTGATGGTCAATAGCAAGGTTTTTGCCAAAGGGTGTTGCTGAGTTTGTTGCTGTCGAGTGTGTAAGTCAAAATGAAACAGTAACTCGCCAATTTGGCTAGCAAAGCGGTTTACATTGCGGATAAAAGCACTTTCGTTAAACGTGGCGTCGGTACGCACTGTCATAGCCCAGAAACCACGAATGTCTCCTGCATACATCAAAGGCACCAAATATTGCTGCTCATTTTCAGCAAGATGTTGGAAGAAAGTGCGCTCTACCTTAATTGCGCCAATGGCCTTAATAGCGCTGGCATAAGGCTCACGTTCAAAATCTCGGCGAAGTTCTGTGATTTCATCTATGTTACAGCCAACAGCACGGATCTCACGCAGGCGATGGTCGGTACTGATACGGGCCAAAAAAATGGTTTTCTGTAAGTCTAATTGCTGCCTTACCATTACCACTATAGCATCCCAAGGATTATCTCGGGCGGTAAAGGCCTTTGGTAAATAGCGACCCATCATGCGCTCTTGCACTAAGGCTATCAAATCGAGCAAATGGCGTTCATCACGCAGCTTTTGATTTAAAAACACTAAGATGAAAATAAGCCAGATATAAATCAGCCAACTGCCAGCCGGTAGCAAGTGTTGCAGAGTAATAAAAACTGTAGCGCTACTCAGGAGCGCTAAAGTTGACGCCAATATCGCGACTAAAAAGGCTTTTCGTACTTGCAGTTGCTGGTAGCAAAATAGTAATAACAGCACCAGTACTAAGGTCGAGCTTAGGTGCCAAACCCTAGGGGTAATGGTGATCAGTTGCTGCTTAGCCAGATTATCAGCAAGATAGGCGTAAAGAATGGAAGGATCGTGGGAATTAGGCAACAAAGAAATCGTTAAAGGTAGCACTAAACGATTGTGACTCTGGCTGACGATAACCACTTTGTTGGCGAGTTGAGTTGGCAGCACATCGCCTGCTAAAAGGCGTTTGGCAGTAAACTTGGGGATCTGACCAATCGGAGTTTGAAAATTCAGTAACTGAGTTTGCTGATGATCTCGCTCTGGATAAAGTGTTTGCCACACATTCCTACAATTATCTGCATCAGGTTGATACGCCCCCATTGCACCATACCAAACAGTTGGTGCAGGTAAACACAACTGCTCTGTTTGGAGCGGATAATAAGTATTTGGTAACGAACTTACACCGGCTAGGGTGGCATTGCTCAGCACAATCACCGCTTTTACTGGGTAAGAAGCCAGTGCTGAGACGATATCTATATGTTCACGATAAAGTACATCACTTTCGATACTTACAACCTCAGGCGTAGTTAAGCGCGATGCCAGCCATGGCGACTGATTAAGGTGGTTGTAAGCCGTGTAGAGCGTTGCATCGACCTTGCCAAACCAACGATTAGGTTCACTACTGAACACTGCGAGCAGCAAAATAACGCTAAACCAAATGCCTTTTCGGCGCTGCAATAGTGTTGTAAGTTGACTTAAAATAGATGGCAAATAAGGCTCCAAACACTCAGTTTAAGGTGCTAAAAGTAAGCTCAAATGTAGCCGAGCTTGCTGTATTTACACGTAAAAATTCAAGTCCATGGGGTTTTTGCTGTTGCCAGTTAAAATTTTGCAACGTGAGCTGCTGTTGCCAAGATATTGCAGCGATATCGTCTAATGCCAATAAGGCATCGCCACTTAGCGCCGGGAAATGGCGAAACGTGAGTTTGGTCGCTTCAAGTTTACTTTCGGGTTTTATTGGCAACGCAAAACTTTGCCAGTCAGTGCTGCCGCCTGCATAAATTTGCTGTTCTTCTCGACGAATTGCGTCACCTTCAAAGTTAGCGGGTTCAACCTCAGAAGAAGTGTAAACATAGTTTATTTCGGCCAATACTCGCCCTGCATTGATTGCTTTTAGATAACCAAATAAGGTCATATCGGGATATATCGCATCGACTTTTACGCTCGGTGTCACGGGCATCGGCCGAATGGTATGACGAAACGACAGTGCAATCGGGGTGTTATCAAACTTAGAGCGGCTTAAACACATCCCCTGCTGACCGCGGTGTGCGGCCGTAAAGCAAGGGTAAATGTCTTCGTGGTTGTAAGACCAGCGACTGGCTTCTAAGCGCTCATCATCATTATCCCAATCATCAAAATCACCAAAATACAGTACGTCTTGGCCTAAAGTTAGCTTGGACTCGGCATTGCTGCTGGTTAGAGCAGATAAAAATGCCGATGGCGGTGCATAGCGACGTAAATCTAAAATATGTTCGCCGGCTGGTAAATTGATTGAGACGGTCTGCGTTGAAACTTGCGCTTGCTGAGCGCGGAAATACACCTCAGCGTAGCTGCCGCGAGGGATCACAGTGACATTGTCATCAGAGTACTGTGCCAAACGTTTTAATAGACGGCTAGCCAGAGGTTCTGCCAACAATTTAGGTGCTGAGTCTTCAATATAAAGTGGATAAGCCAGTGCGTTGTAAACTTGCTGTGTAAGTGGGTCGACATGCACCACTACCGCTACCCCCAACATGGTCTCGAGTCTATCTTGATCAAACACAAAGTTGCCTAAGCCAAGTAGCGCCGGGACGCCGTTAAAGGTAGCAAAACCTTGCGCCACATGCGGGTGGTGTGCCATCGCTAGGCTTACACCACGTTTACTGACAAACTCAAAACGGTTGCTGATAAATTCAGTTGGCGCATAAGAATATTCATCGCCACCGTGCATTTGCACAATCTGAAAGTCGCTCTGTTGTTGCATCGCCTTAATTGCGCTGTCGAGCGCAGTTGAAGCAGTTAAATCTGCCGCACCGCTTTTATTGTCAGTGGCGACATAGGTTTGCTGATGCTCTTGACCTAGAATCGAGGTCGCTGAAATTAGCCCGAGTCGTAGTTGTGGTATTTGGACAATACTAGCGGCCAGCGCGCTGCTCAGATCTTGTTCGGCACCACTGTGATAAAGCCCTGCTGCATTCACTGCAGCCAGCGTGTCATTGAGGCCAGCATCAAGATAGTCATAAACGTGGTTATTGCCAAGGGCGACGTAATCTACCCCTATCTTGCTCAAACCTTGTAAGGTGTCTGGCAAGCTAAACAGCACATATTGTTTGCTGGGGTGGGGTGTTGTAGGGTTAGCTGTCACCGCGGTTTCTAAATTGACCGAGCTAAAATCACTACTTTGCACTAAGTCTGCCACGTATTGTGTGATATTCATCGCATCGTTGGCAGCGCTTGTTGGTCTAATCAAGGCGCCAAGCACATCAGGTACAAAAGCAGACATTGTTAATAAGCTTGGGTCCATAAAACGGCGGCCAAACATAGTATCACCAGCAAAAAATAAACTCTGGTGTGCGGTATTTGGTGCTACGGTGGCGATTATGGCTTGGGCTGAAGTTAGGCCTTGGTGGCTTACTACACTAAAGCTGGTAAAAATACTTGCGCCGCTGAGTTTAAGCAAATAATTGCCAAGTGCTAACGAGCGGGTAGTAATTAAGCCGTTGCTATCGGAATGATATATGTCGCCAGCGATATTGACTTGAATATCGCTCAGCGCGCTGCCATCAGCGCGTTTGATATGAAGCGCAAGTGGGGCGCTTTGTTGTAAAAAACGTTCTCGAGCACTCAGTTGTTGCTCTTGCTCAGGTGTTATAGGCGAGGTTGTTTGTGGCTCTCCACCACCACAACCGGCATACAACAAAATGATGGGAATAATGGCGATAAGTCTAGCTACTTTAATTTTCCCCAACGTTTTTTTCCTGTTATCTATTGCGAAAACTCATATTTTTTTATTATATTTATATTTCATATCTGAGTTCAAGTGGCGGATTGTTAAGATATTCTAATAATTAAGCAATTCAACTATAGGTCAACTTAGTCTTTTTTGCTTGTACGCAAGAAGTATTATTTATGCCCAGCTGGCTTTCATCGCAAAAACTAAAGTGTTCAAAATTGTTTACAATCCTCTAGTCGGGCGTCTATTCTTAGAGTATGATCATCGCAAGTCACAAAACCCCTTTTGAGGAACAAATGCGTCTCGAGATCCACTGCGCAGATCGAATTGGTATTGCCCAAGAGATCCTGAATATTTTGGTAAAATATCGCGTAGATTTGAAAGGCATCGAGGTTGATTCTGTCAACTGTCGTATGTACGTCAGTTTTCCCCCAATTGAATTTGAGCAATTTAAAAAGATCATGCCTGAGATCCGTCTAATAGATGGTGTTGAAGATGTGCGTACGACCGCGTACTTGCCCTCAGAGCGTGAACATAATGAATTGAACACACTGCTAAGTGCGCTGCCAGACGGCATTATTTCCATCGATGCGAAAGGTTTTGTGCGCCATTGTAATGATGCTGCAGTGAAAGATTTGAATTTGCGCACTGCAGAGATAATAGGTTCGCCAATCAATAATTTGTTAAAAGGGTTTAACTTTACTCGCTGGCTTGAGGGGAAAGAGGTGCTTGGCCAGACGACTCGGGTAGAAGTTGCTGGTGAAGATTTCATTGCTGACATTCTGCCTATTTCTGTGCCACAAGGGCCAGAAGGTGATGTGCTGGCGGGGGCGGTGATTAATATCAAGTCACAAAGTCGTTTAGGACAGCAAGTCAGCGCATTTCGCCGTTATGGTCAAGAGAGTTTCGCCACCATTCATAGCCACAGCACGGCAATGCGTAAAGTCGTACGCGAAGCGCGCAAGATGGCGTTATTGGAAGCGCCGATTCTTATTACCGGCGAAACTGGCACTGGCAAAGAGTTACTTGCACGTGCGTGTCATTATGCGTCAAACCGTTCAGTCAAACCCTTTGTGGCGCTGTCGTGTGCATCGCTACCAGATGAAGTCGCTGAGTCTGAGCTGTTTGGTTATGCCGGCTATGATGAACACGTTACGCCAAAGCGTGGGGTGTTAGAACAAGCGGATGGTGGCACGGTATTTTTAGATGAAGTCGGCGAAATGTCGGCACAGCTGCAAACTAAACTACTGCGTTTCTTGCAGGATGGCACCTTCCGTAAGGTAGGTGGTGAAAGCGAAGTGAAAGTCAATGTACGGATCATCGCAGCAACGCAGAAAGATTTGCCAGCTATGGTACAGGAAGGCACGTTCCGTGAAGACTTGTATTATCGCATCAATGTGTTGACGCTTGAATTGTCCCCGCTACGTGAACGTAAAGCAGATATTGGCCCATTGACGGAGCACTTTGTGCAAAAATATGCGCAGCAAACTGGTCATGAAGCGCCAGTCATTGCCAAGCATTGTTTGGAATATTTGGAACAATATCCGTGGCCCGGTAATGTCCGCCAACTGGAAAACGCTGTGTATCGTGCTGTGTCTTTGCTTGATGGCAAAGAATTGCGCATCGAGCACTTACAACTGCCAAACTTTACCGATGACTTAGGATACTTAGATACGGATTTTGAAGGGTCGTTGGAAGATGCAGTAAAACGCTTTGAGGCAACCTTATTACGTAAGTTGTTCCCTGCTTATCCCAGTTCAAGGCAGTTAGCGAAACGCCTAGGATTAAGCCATACCGCGGTGGCGAATAAACTGCGCGAATATGGCATTAATCGTAAAACCGTAAAAGTATAACGAAACAGGCCGCTCAATGAGCGGCCTGTTTGTTTAAAGTGCTAAACTTGCGAACATTATTGTTTGGTGCCCATGTCTTTGGTCACGCCATCTAGTTTTACGTCTTCAACACCTTGTTGATTAAAGGTTATGGTAATACTGATGTTGTTGCGGGCAAGAAAGTAATCAATGCCGTTTAGGGTCAGCACATAATCACCTTTTACAGGTTGTGAAAACTGCTTTTTCTTAAGAGATACGAGGTGTTCACCGATTTGCCACTCAAAGCTTTCAATAAAACCTGGGGTAAATTCCTGCACCCACACTTTGCTATCGTCCTTACTTAAGGTCAGCGCCACTGAGTAAGATTCTGGCAGATCCATTTCATAACTTTTACTGCCGATACTAAACTGGCCAGTCTCAGCCTGCCAAGCAAAACCAAATTCAAACGGTTTTTCAGCTCCAGTTGGGTAGCCTACTTTACCATTGCCCGGTACGGTAAAGTCGGCCATACAAGGTAGACTTACCAAGGTCAATAAAAGCGCGCTAACTAATTGTTTCATTGCTAAAGTATCTTTGCGAATATTCTCTTTAGAGTAGATGAGTTGTGCTTGCTTAGCAACCAAAACCCACCGTAATCCAGCAGTTGAGCGTAATGATAATTGTGTTAGACTCAATACCTTGCTAACTGGTTAGACCATTTAATTATGAATCTGTATTTTCGTCTTTTATTACTGCTTTGGCGTATCAAGCGTAACGGCCAATATGAGTCGCTACTGTCACCTATCGACACAGAATTCCGAGCGTTGCCAAGCGATTGTGATATTAACCTACATTTAACTAACTCGCGTTATTTGGCCTTTATGGATTTAGCTCGCACTTGGTTGACAGAGCGGGTTGGTTTATTTGCTGCAATTTATAAGCGCCGCTGGTTTCCGATAGTAAACGCCACGGCCATCACTTACATTCGTGATATCAAACCGCTGCAAAAGTTTACGGTGACGACGCAATTGGTTGGTTGGGATCATAAATATTTTTATATTCAGCAAAACTTCCATTCTGAGCGTGGCTTACATGCCATTGCTTATGTGCGTGGCGTGTTTCGTAGCAAAAAGGGAGTGGTTGCAGTTGAGGAAATGCTCGAAGTCGCTGGTTTTACTGGTACTGCGCCTATCCTGCCAGCAGAAGTGATGCATTGGAAAGCGATGTTGGAAGAAAAAAAGTCTAGCAATCAAAAAATTGAAAAAGGCCACTGATGTGGCCCTGGGATTGAGAAAGTCAATATCATGAAAAGGTGAGGCCGATTGGCCTTGCCATATTTGTCAGGTGTGATTTAGAACGTGTATTTTACACCTAACATGGCAACAACAGGGTCAAGTTCAACGTCTGATGTGAGTGCTTTTACGCCATTGGCATACACAGTGGCATCAGTATTGATGTCGATTTTAGAGACCATGCCGTGAATACCCCATTTCTCGTCCAGCATGTAGTTAAAGCCCACTTGTACGGCTAAACCAAACGATGAGTCTAGATCTAGTTTCACATCATCTGTGCCTAAAGTGGCTTTTAGTGCCGCACTTGGTTCTTCGTCAAAAAACACGGTGTAGTTCACACCAATACCAACAAACGGGCGAAACGCAGATTCTTTACCAAAGAAATGGTATTGCGCTAGTAATGTTGGTGGTAGGTGTTTAACGTCAGCAATTTCAGCTCCTTTTAGGCCACCTTCGCCATTCACCGTGTGGCTAAACGGTGTCGCTGCTACTAGTTCGAATACGATGTTATCTGAGTAGGCGTAGTCAAACGTGATACCTAACTGAGTGTTCGCATCAGCACTTAAGCCAAGCGCGTTATTTTGGTCAATGGCAGAAGCTGAACTGGTTGGGTTCACATTAATCGCACCAACATTCACACTGAAGTTTGCGTGTGCTAAAGGGGCTGTCATCAATAGTGAAGTGAGTAATGCTGCGCTTAGTTTTTTCATTTTCATCTCCTGTGCCTATTCGGCTAATTCTCTTTGTTGCAAGCATTATTACGCTATGTGGCGCGGTAAAACCTGTTCTAGATCAAGTTTCACTTGTGGTGTGTTCAGAAGATTTTGAAAGTTTGATTTAGATTAAGTTTTCCGAGGTTCGTTACTTACAGTAGTACGGCAAAGTTGCGGATTGACATGTGCTCGCCATCTTAGCGCCATAAATTCATCATATTGGCTTGCTGTAATGGACTCTCAAGTTCGCCACTTAATTGCAACCATGAAAATGACACATCAGCAATCCAAGCCATTTGTCAAAGCCACAGCGCTTAGCCACTTACAAACTTTAGTTCAGGCCCCTTCAGTAACGCCAAGCGATGCTGGGTTACTGGATTGGCTGTCTAGGCAGCTAAGTGTGCTGGGCTTTACTTTAACGCGCTTGCCTGTGGCAGGTGTAGATAATTTAGTTGCGGTAAAACACTTTGCTCCTGGGCCGAGTTTGGCGTTTGCCGGACATGTCGATGTGGTGCCCGCTAAGGGGAGTGGGTGGCGTGCAGAGCCATTTGCCGCGGCCATTTTAGATGGTGCTGTTTATGGTCGTGGGACCTGCGATATGAAAGGGGGCATAGCCGCGATGTTGGCGGCTTGTCAGCAGTTTATTAGCGATGATGGACAAATGCAGGAGCGGCGCGGCAGCTTGTATTGGCTTATCACCAGTGATGAAGAGGGTGAGGCGGAACATGGCTCAAAAGTCATTGCCGAATATCTGCAGCAGCAAGGCATAGCGCTAGATGCGTGTTTAGTTGGGGAGCCCACAGCTGAACTTAGAGTAGGTGACACCATAAAGAATGGGCGTCGCGGGGCGATTTCTGGACGGATCGTTATTAAAGGTAAAGCAGGTCATGTGGCGTATCCACAAAATACCGTTAATGCCGCGCATTTGGCAGGTAAAATAGTCTGTGCCTTAGCTGAAGTGAGTTGGCCGCTAGATTTACCCGGCTCAAGTACCTCGCTGCAGATAACAGGCGTGAATGTTGCCAATGTGGTCGATAATTTAGTTCCAGCGAGCTGTGAAATTACCTTTAACATTCGTTATGGCCATGGTTATAAAGGTGACGACGTGATGGCCAATATCGCAGCCTTACTGCAGCCTTGGGCTGATAATTGTGACTTACAGTGGGAGCGGCCGTGCGAACCCTATTATACTGGCGCCCGCACAGAAGGTTGTTTTTTGAGCCTAGTTGAACACGCTATTTTTCAGCGCACGGGTCAATATCCACAGCTTAGCACAGCTGGTGGCACGTCTGATGGACGATTTTTTGCCACAGGTGCAACTCAAGTGATTGAAGTGGGTGTACGAAATCATACTATCCATCAAGTGAATGAGCATTTACCGCTAGCCGACTTGGATGCGATTGAAGGGATTTATTATCAAATACTGGAGAACTATTTCTCGCGGTAATAGCTAGCACTAGCAACGCTAAGCCACGTCAAACATTAGCCGTGGCTTATTAGCATTCAGCCTTGGCCTGTGCTAGTTTGGTTTAACAATAACAATCAAAGGCTTTGCTATGAAATTTTTGTTCTCTTCAGTGATGCTGGCGTTATCCGCGAGTGTTTCAGCCAATACCCTTGACGCGCAATTACAACAACGCTTGCCAGCGTTAGAAGCGCTCTATTTACATTTGCACCAGAATCCAGAATTGTCGTATCACGAAGTGGCGACAGCGAAACGTCTAGCGGATGAATTTAAACAACTTGGCCTTACAGTAACCGAACAAGTGGGAGGAACTGGAGTAGTGGCGCTATATCGCAATGGTGATGGCCCCACTGTGATGATCCGCGCGGATACCGATGGTCTACCAATTACTGAAGAAACCGGCAAACCCTATGCTTCTAAAGTGACTACGACAGGTAGTAATGCGCAGACAGTTGGGGTAATGCACGGTTGTGGTCATGATATTCATATGACCAGTTTGGTCGGTACCGCGCAGCAGCTAATGGCTAATAAAGATAAATGGCAGGGCACATTGATGTTAGTTGCCCAGCCTGCGGAAGAAGTGGGCGGCGGTGCCAAGGCAATGCTCAAAGAGGGCTTATTTAGCCGTTTTGCCAAGCCGGATTATGTGCTTGGTTTACACGTCAGCGCCAATGTGCCAGCTGGTCAAGTGGCGATAGCGCCAGGGTACGCGCTTGCTAATGTGGACTCAGTTGACATCACAGTGAAAGGCAAAGGCGGCCATGGCGCTTATCCTCATACCACCATTGATCCAGTAGTAATTGCGGCGCGTTTAGTGTTGGCATTACAGACCATCACCAGCCGAGAAATATCGCCATTGAAACCGTCGGTTATTACCGTTGGGGCAATCCATGGTGGCTCAAAGCACAATGTTATTTCTAACGAAGTGAAGTTACAACTGACGTTACGCTCATATGACCCTGCGGTGCGCGACCAACAAGTCGCAGCAATTAAACGCGTCGCTGAAGGTATTGCGCTAAGTGCTGGGTTGCCAGCAGAGCTCATGCCTGAAGTGTACGTGCATGAAGATGAGCGTATTCCATCGACTTATAATGACCCAGCACTGGCAACGCGGGTCACTGCCAGTATTAAAGAGGCGATTGGTGCTGCGCAGGTGCAGCAGGCTGAACCTGTTATGGCCGGTGAAGATTTTGGTTTGTATGGCCGCACTGATGAAGCTGTGCCTATCACCATTTTTTGGTTAGGTGGAGTTGAACCTGCGCAGTATCAGCAAAGTATTGCAACGGGTGAAAGCTTACCGTCATTACACTCAAGCAAATTTGCGCCAGATTATCCGCTCACCATTAAAACCGGTGTCACCGCCATGACCAAAAGTGCGTTAGATCTGTTTAACCAAAAATAGTTACTTTCGCCCCCATAAGGAGACCTTGTTAAGCTTAGCCTTAATAAGCTGTTCTAGAATTAGCGCGACATAAAGTCGCGCCCACAGGGGTAAAACAACAAGGTGGGGTTTTACACCCCGCAAGGTTGAGAGTTTTGGAGCGGGGCTAATAGCTGGTCACGCGGTTGATTTCGGCCAGTGAGCTCATTCCCGCCGCGGCCTTTCGAAGGCCGGATTCGCGTAAATTGGCGAAGCCTGCTTTTAGCGACATTTCAGCAATTTCCAAACTATTGCCGCCACGCATAATCACTTGGGCAATTTCAGGGGTGATCTTCATCACTTCGTAAATACCCACTCGACCTTTGTAACCATCAGTACAATGGTCGCAGCCTTTTGGTGCATACAGGGTTATTTTATCCAGCTGGGATTCTTTAAAACCTTGTTTTAAAAGCTCTTCTTTTGGCAGCGTTTCAGGTTGCTTGCATTTTGGACATAGACGGCGCGCCAGCCGCTGGGCGATAATAAGACTAATCGAGCTGGCCACGTTATAAGCTGGTACTCCCATATTGAGTAGCCGCGTTAGGGTTTCTGGCGCCGAGTTGGTATGGAGCGTGCTTAATACCAAGTGACCCGTTTGCGCTGCTTTAATGGCAATTTCGGCAGTTTCAAGGTCGCGGATCTCACCCACCATCACTACGTCAGGGTCTTGACGTAAAAACGCCCGCAGCGCATTGGCGAAAGTCATATCGGCTTTTGGGTTGATCTGCACTTGGTTAACCCCTTCAAGGTTAATTTCAACCGGATCTTCCGCGGTACTGATATTGGTCTCAGGCTTATTAAGAATATTCAAACCGGTATAGAGTGACACCGTTTTACCTGAGCCGGTTGGGCCTGTGACTAAGATCATGCCTTGCGGTTGGTTGAGGGCATCAAGATAGAGCTGCTTTTGTTCTGGCTCATAACCGAGTACATCAATCCCGAGCATAGCGCTGGATGAGTCGAGAATACGCATTACGATTTTTTCACCCCACATGGTCGGCAGGGTGCTGACCCGGAAGTCGATGCTTTTGCGGTCAGAGATCTTGAGCTTAATACGACCATCCTGTGGCTTACGCTTTTCAGCAATGTCTAAGCGCGACATAACCTTGATACGTGCGGATAAACGGTTCGACAGGGTAATAGGTGGGCTTGCCATTTCATGCAAAATACCGTCAATGCGAAAACGAATGCGGTATTTGTGTTCGTAAGGCTCAAAGTGGAGATCCGATGCGCCTTTTTTAATCGCATCCATCAGGATTTTATTGATATAAACAATGATGGGCGCATCGTCTTTTTCTTTGTCGTCATCTTGCTGTTGCTGACTAGTTGGGCCATCGTCGGTTTCAAGTTTGCTGAATTCTTTGAATTCATCTTCGTTCATATTGAGGCCACTGGTGGCATCAAATAACGAATCAATTTTCTTCTCTAACTGGCGGTAGTCGACCACCACCACTTCGCATTGTAAACCTGTGCTAAATTCAAAGTTTTCCAAAGCGCCGTAATCGGTTGGATCAGACGCTGCAACATACAGCTTACGGCCGCGTTTGCAGAGCGGTAAAATATGGTGCTGGCGAATGAGTTTTTCTTTGACCAGCTCTTTGGGAATGGACTCAATATCAAAGTCATTTAAATCAAAGTAGGGCACGCGAAACAAATCAAGGCATTGTTCTGCGAGTGCTTTGCCGTCCATGCCACTACATAGAGAGATTAGCTCAGCGACTGAATGTGCGTCGTGTTGTTTACTTTTGACTTGCTCTGCGGTCACTCGACCTAAAGTCATAAATTTACGCAGTAGTGGTGAATTCTGATCCATACTTCAATCCAGTTCTTGAGTCGTGAAAATAAACGGTATTAGCTAGGCTGTATTGGGGAAGCCGTTTAAAAAGATAAACTTTTCATTATTCTAATCATCATTCCTGGTACCATTTTAGTAAGGGAACGCTTACTTGGCTATCTTTGTTGCTGCGCTTTTAGCAAATAGCCTTGATGGTACTGCTTAAGCTTTGCCAAGGTGTCGGCAAGTGCACCGCTGTTATCTAAAATATCATCGGCAAGGGCGCGCTTTTGCTCCCGTGGCATTTGCGCCGCAATAATTTGCTCGACTTGCTCAGAGGTTACGCCATCACGCTGGGTAGTACGTGCCAATTGCAGCTCGACCGGCACATCCACTAACAAAGTGTGGTTACATAGTGTTTGTAGCTTGTTTTCAAATAGCAAAGGCGCAGAAAGCACCACATAAGCGCTTTGGCTATGTGCTAACGCCTCAAGTATCTGAGTGCGAATAAGCGGGTGCAACAAGTTGTTTAGCCAAGTTTTTTGCGCGGCGTCGGCAAAAATAATCGCGCGTAATTGCGCACGGTCTAAGCTGCCATCGGCAAGTAATATAGCCTTGCCAAAATGTGCGGCAATTTGCCTAAGACCAACTGAACCTGGTTGTACGACTTGTCGGGCAATCACATCGGCATCTACAATCTCAATACCAAACCGTGCTAACTCATCGCTAATCGCGGTTTTACCGGCGCCAATCCCGCCTGTGAGGCCTAAAATCCACTTTGCCATTAGCTTAATAATCCAAAATACCAAGTTTGCAGTGCGTCACCCCACAGCATTGCAATCCAACCCGCAATGGCAATATATGGCCCAAACGGAATGGGAGTGGCTTTGTCTTTGCCCTGAATGCTGAGTTGAATGCTACCAATAATGGCGCCCACTAAGCTTGAGAGTAAAATGATCAGTAAAAGCGCCTGCCAACCGAGCAGGGCGCCAAATACGGCAAGCAATTTAAAGTCGCCATAGCCCATACCTTCTTTGCCTGTAAGGAGTTTAAATGCCCAAAATACACACCACAGCGACATATAACCAATTGCAGCGCCTAAAATTGCCTCAGCAGGTGGAATAGTGATACCAAAAGCGGCGGCAAGTAAGGCAAACCATAACAGCGGCAAGGTGATTTGGTCGGGCAGCAACATATGGTCAATATCAATAAAGGTGAGGGCGATAAGTGCGCAGGTGACCACAATATACGTGAGCGCCAAAGTGGAGGCGCCAAGCTGCCATGCCACTACCACCGAGAGCAGCGCGGTAAGCATTTCAATTATTGGATAGCGGCTACTTATTTTGCTGTGACATTGACCACATTGGCCTTTAAGCAGCAGCCAGCTCAGTAGCGGAATATTTTGCCAAATTTTGATAGGAGTCTGGCAGCTCGGGCAATGCGAATGTGGCAATACCAAGTTAAATACGGGCTGGTTGCCGACTGTATTAGTTTTAAGTTCATCCGCTAACAGTGTGCGACATTCGTTTTGCCACTCGTTTTGCATCATTTTGGGTAAACGATAAATCACCACATTGAGAAAACTGCCAATGCACAAAGTGGTTAGTGCTACAGTGAGGAGATAAAAAGCAAGGTTGCTTTGCAACAGCGCCAAAGTTTGGCTAAAAAGTTCGAGCATGGCTAGGTTTTCCAAATTAACTGCAAGGCCAAAAAATACAACGCCAGTTTAAATCACTGAACCCAGTTGGAAAATCGGTAAATACATGGCAACAATTAAACCGCCGACCAGCACCCCAAGCACCGCCATAATTAGAGGCTCTAATAAGCTCGAGAGGCCATCAACCGCATCATCAACTTCCTGCTCATAAATGCTGGCTACTTTGGCGAGCATGCTATCGAGCGAGCCGGATTCTTCGCCGATAGACACCATTTGCACCACCATATCGGGGAAGATTTTAGTATTACGCATTGCCCAGTTCATTTGATTGCCTGAGCTAACTTCGCCTTTAATATCGACAATGGCATCACGGTAAATCACATTACCGGAAGCGCCTGCGGCAGAATCAAGCGCATCAACTAAGGGGACGCCAGCTGCAAAGGTGGTGGAAAGGGTACGCGCATAGCGGGCAACCGCAGCCTTTTTTAAAATATCGCCTACAACGGGTAGCTGCAACACCATGCGGTCGTTAAAGTTACGCAGCGGTTTGCTTTTAATCAGCATTTCTTTATAGGCGTAAATAAAGCCGCCAATAGCAAATAGTATCACCCACCAATACGCTTGCATAAATTCAGACAAGGCTATCACCATTAAGGTAAAAGCAGGGAGTTCAGCACCAAAACCATTAAAAATATCTTGGAACTGCGGTACTACAAACACCAGTAAGATTGAAGTAACGATAAGCGCTACAACAATAACAGCGATAGGGTAGAACATCGCCTTTTTTATTTTTGATTTAAGCGCTTCGGCTTTTTCTTTATAGAGTGCCACGCGGTCAAAAATACGGTCTAAGGCGCCAGATTGTTCACCAGAATGGATTAAATCGCAGTATAAATCATCAAAATAGCGCGGGTGTTCACGTAGCGCCTTGGCAAGTGGCTGACCGGCTTTGACTTCATCGGAGATTTTTTCCATTAAGCGCGTAACCGCTTTATTTTTAGTGCCCGAGGCTATCATATCAATTGATTGAATCAGCGGCACACCTGCGGTAAGCATAGTGGCAATTTGCCGAGTGAGAATCGCAATATCGCGAGCAGAGACCTTGTCGGTACTGGCAAAACTAAATAAGGCTTTAGGTTTACGTTTAACTTTGGAAGGGGTAATACCTTGTTTACGCAGTTGCGCTTTAACTAGGGCAATACTTTGTGCAGTCATTTCGCCCTCAAGTTTTTTACCGCGAGCACTTACACCAGTCCAAATAAATGTATCTGCGGATTCAGCAGTTGATTTTTTTTGCATGTCTATTGAGTAAATGTCAGTTGCGGTGGCTTAACCACCGCAATTCCTAACTTAACATAGATTTGTAATTGTGGATTCAGTACAAGTACCACCTTTTGCAAATATATATGTTGATGGATTTTCACCAGCTTTGATTGTTGGAGGTGTCAACGTATATGTAAAACCGCCTGCATTAGCGGTTCCTGTCGCTGTAATAATTCCGCCTGCTTCAATTTTAAGAGAAGCTAGGCCATTGTTTGCTACTGGCTGGGTAATACCTAATTCTTCAAATGTGTCACAAGACGCAATCACATTGTTATTTGTTTGCATACATTCTGCCATAGTAAATTTTACAGATTCGGCTGCAGTCACAACCTCTGTAAAGCGAGCTTTTACAGTGTAATTTTGATAAGCAGGCAACGCTACTGCCGCCAAAATACCGATAATTGCTACTACAATCATTAATTCAATTAGGGTAAAACCCTGTTGCTTTTGTTGCGTCATCTTTTCTTCTCCTAAGGATTAAATAAAAGATACTCGTACCAAATTTGGCACGCGTACCGAATCTAACAAAGTCACAACCCCAAGGTATCCTTAGCTGAGTTGTACAAGCCGACTACGGCTTATTATAAGTTAAAGCAGGAGTTTGTCAGTTTGCCAAGTGACTTACAGGACTTAATTCTGCTTGCTACGTTCACTTTAATGCCTAATGATGATGGTAACAAGAAATTATCATTCTTAAATCGTATTTTTGTAATGCGAATCAAGGTTTGGCGTTTTTGTAGCCAATTTGTAGCGCTAAAACTGGCCATCTTAACGGCCGTTTTTAACTTTTTGTTACAACATCAAACTTTATTCGTATTTAACGGCGTTTGCACGGTTTTGTCAATGGCTTGTGCCTTAAATCGGATTACAGCGGATTACCGTATAAAAATGATGACAGAACAGAATAGATTGTGTGGTCTTTTTGAGGGCGCGATTTTATATCACGCATTTAACCAATCACAACGCAGTTTCGGTTAAAAACTTGCGGGGTGTAAAACCCCGCCTACAGGTGACTGGTGTGGAGCGTTTGTAGGCGCGATTTTATATCGCGCATTTAACCAATCACAACGCAGTTTCGGTTAAAAACTTGCGGGGTGTAAAACCCCGCCTGCAGGTGACTGGTGTGGAGCGTTTGTGGGCGCGATTTTATATCGCGCATTTAACCACCCAAACTGCAGTTTCGGTTAAAAACTTGCGGGGTGTAAAACCCCGCCTATAGGTGACTGGTGTGGAGTGTTTGTAGGCGCGATTTTATATCGCGCATTTAAGCAATCACAACGCAGTTTCGGTTAAAAACTTGCGGGGTGTAAAACCCCGCCTACAGGTGACTGGTGTGGAGTGTTTGTAGGCGCGATTTTATATCGCGCATTTAACCAATCACAACGCAGTTTCGGTTAAAAACTTGCGGGGTGTAAAACCCCGCCTACAGGTGACTGGTGTGGAGCGTTTGTAGGCGCGATTTTATATCGCGCATTTAACCAATCAAACTGCAGTTTCGGTTAAAAACTTGCGGGGTGTAAAACCCCGCCTACAGGTGACTGGTGTGGAGCTTTTGTAGGCGCGATTTTATATCGCGCATTTAACCTGTGAGGGGGTCGGAGAGCTGACTAAACTTATTCAAAGCGCATGGAAAGGTCGATGCTTTGTACGTTTTTAGTGAGTGCGCCGCTTGAGATATAATCAATGCCAGCTTGGGCATAGGTGCGTAATGTATCTATGGTCATATTGCCAGACACTTCAAGCTTGGCTTTGCCTGCGGTGGTGATTACCGCTTGCTGAATATCCGCTACGCTGAAATTATCCAGCATAATAATGTCGGCGCCCGCATCCAGCGCTTGTTGTAGCTCAGCTAGGTTTTCTACTTCCACCTCGACAGGTTTACCTGGATGATTTTGTTTGGCTGTGGCGACTGCTTTGGCGATACCACCGCACGCTGCAATGTGGTTTTCTTTAATTAAGAAGGCATCGAAAAGGCCAATACGATGGTTTTTGCCACCGCCACAAGTGACAGCATACTTTTGCAGGGCGCGTAAACCCGGCACGGTTTTACGTGTGTCTAATAACTGGGTATTAGAATCGGCCAATTCTTTAACATAGTGTGCTGTGGTAGTCGCCGTACCTGAGAGGGTTTGCACAAAGTTCAGGGCGGTGCGCTCTGCGGTTAAAATCGCGCGCGAACTACCTTTAGCAGTAAAAAGGCGGCTATTGGCTGGTACAAAATCACCATCATTTACTAGCACTTCAACTTCTACACTGCTGTCGACTTGTCTAAACACTTCCAAAATCAAATCTTTACCGCAGAATACGCAGTCTTCACGGGTGATCACAAAAGCTTGGCTTTGTTGAGTCGCTGGAATTAGCTGGGCGGTAATATCACCGTCAGCGGCAGATTGGTAATTCAGGTCTTCATCCAGCGCGAGCTTTACTAGCTGGCTAATAAGTGAAGCGGGAACGTGGTTTGAAATCGACATATTGGTCTCTTGCAGTTGGAGGAGAGAAACAAGTGGCGCAATTTTACGGCGTTTTGTCTTGATGTACAAATGTACTAAAGCAGTAGCGCAAAGTACAAATCCGAGAATTTTCTATTTACTTAATTGCTGTGGTCAAAAAATAATCTAAAAAAGAATCGACAGGGGCAAATAACTATGTATAATGGCGGTGAGTTTGTACGAAGTATGATTTATTTGTTGTCCGCTACACGTTGTTGTTTGCGTCTTTGCGAAAACCTACTAGCACCACCATGTAATATTCAGAGTACTCACGTTAAACGCAAATTTATTTGCTAAAGTTATTTTTTAAAAAAGGTTTTTCAAATGTCTCAAAATTCAACTGGTTCAGTAAAGTGGTTCAACGAGTCTAAAGGTTTTGGTTTCATCACTCAAGACGACGGCGGCCGTGACGTATTCGTACACTTCAGCGCAATCAAAGCTGACGGTTTCCGCGTACTAACTGAAGGTCAACGCGTAAGCTACACAGTGACTAACGGCGCTAAAGGCCCACAAGCTGAAAACGTAGCTGTACTTTAATTAGTGCGTTCGATGCGTGGCACTGCGCCGCGCATACTGCGCATCGACAACCTTGTCGGTGCGTTTGTTCTATCCAGTCTAAGACATTTCGCCTCTTTTCATTCGAGATCCATCCATGAAAAATTCGCAAAATGCTGGACACTTTGTTCACATATCACTTCCTGTTATCTCTGTTTCAATCAATAAAAGCTGCGTAGCAATTAAAGATCAAAACGGTAATCGTAATTTAACCTTTAGTGATGTAAAAGCGCGTCGACAATTCCTCAATTGGCTATATAGTCAAGCGATTTAACCTTGTCTTTCGCCTCGCTCGCTCCATTGCTCTAAAGCCTATTAAGCCTAAGTTGCGTGGGGCGTTTGCCATTTTTGCTGTGTGCGTTGTGTCCTACAACCGCTTTCAAGTCCATCCTAGATTTAAGCAAATTTAGCCAATCACTTATAACTCCACCTTGTTGCTCTTTTCTTCGCTGTCCTAGCGTCCGCTATTCACAATCATACCTTTGTCATAAGTTTAATATTTTACCGTCTTTTTTCATCCACTTAATCGACATTGCTAAGTGCCAGCAAGCTGGCATGAAGTGCTGTTCCTTGATATGTTATAGGCACTTTAACTAAGCCGAGTGCTGTTGAGAATGGAAGTTAAGGCGCACCAAGTTGTCGCTGCACGTTGTTTTAAGTCGCCACATTATGACGAGCGCCCGCTGGGGGCTGAGATCAGCCTGCTAGTCGTGCATTGTATTTCGCTGCCCCGCGGCGTGTATGGGACGCCTTATATTCACGATTTGTTTATGGGTTACTTAGATTGCAGTGCTGATGACAGTTTTGTTGATTTGCGCGGCGTGCGTGTTTCTGCCCATGGTGTAATAGATAGACTCGGTGTGTTTACCCAGTACGTCGATTTTGACAAGCGCGCATGGCACGCCGGGCCATCCAGCTATGCAGGTGTTGAACGTTGCAACGACTTTAGTATAGGTATTGAGCTTGAAGGTGTAGACGACGGTGAATACACCCAAGCGCAATACCATACGCTGGCATCGCTCACTAAGGCATTGTTAACGGCTTACCCTAAGCTCACTTCAGAGCGAATTGTGGGGCACAGTGATATTGCGCCGGGGCGAAAAACTGACCCCGGTATGGGTTTTGATTGGACATATTTTCGGGCATTATTAGCATAGTCTTAGCGAGAGCTTAGCCGTATGGCTGCATGTTAACTGCTTTTAAAGAAGGAAACAGCATGGTTTTAATTTCAATTATCTTAGCCTTAATTATTGAAAGGCTAGGGGCACGGGCCAACTATTGGCAAGTGGATTACTATATGCAGCAATACTACCAACGTAGCCAAAAGCATCTGCAACCTGATGGTATGCTAGGCAAGCCGTTAGGCTTTTTACTGTGGTTGCTCTTGCCGGTGGTGGCAATCGTATTATTGGTGCGATTTTCTGACTTTGTGCTGTGGCACTTAGTTGCCAATATTTGCGTGCTGTTGGTGGCATTTGGTTGTGCGCAAATGCGCGCCCACTACAAAGGTTACTTAAATGCTTTGAGTAGAGGTGACAACGAAGCGGCAACGCTGTATGCCTTGCAAATGGGGCAACGTCGTACCGAATTTGAGCGTGGTGGTGAAACTTTTGGCCAAACCTTAGCTTGGCTGAACTTTCGCCATTATTGCGCAGTGATTTTCTGGTTTGTGATCCTCGGTGCGCCAGGTGCGATACTCTATGCAGTGATAAGAACGGTGGCAGACTGGGTTTATCATGATAAAGAACATCCTTTACGGCCATTTAAGCGCGGGTTACAGCGCACATTGTTTTGGTTGGATTGGTTACCAGCGCGGGTGGCCAGTTTTGGCTTTTTGATCATAGGTAACTTTTCCCAAGGCACCAGTTGCTGGCTGCGTTATTTGCTTGATTTCAAGAGCTGTAATCGTAAGGTTGTGACTTCGACTGCACTAGCCGCGGAACAAATCGAACAGCAACATTTTGGTTGCACTTACGAAGCCACCTGTATGATGCGCTTAGTCAAACGTAATATTCTGTTTTATTTAGTATTAATCGCGCTATTAACCTTGTTTGGGATAGTTGCTTAAGGGCGTTTTAATGATAGTGGTTTTGCGCGATATAAAATCGCGCCTACAAGTGAGTTTATTCCCCGCGTTGTAGGCGGGTTTTCACACCCCCCCTCATTTTAGGCGGTTTTGCGCGATATAAAATCGCGCCTACAAGAGGTTTTATTCCCTGTGTTGTAGGCGGGGTTTTACACCCCGCTGATTTTAGGCGGTTTTGCGCGATATAAAATCGCGCCTACAAGAGGGTTTATTCCCTGCGTTGTAGGCGGGGTTTTATACCCCGCTGATTTTAGGCGGTTTTGCGTGATGTAAAATCACACCTACAAGTGAGTTTATTCCCTGTATTGTAGGCGGGGTTTCACACCAGGGCAAGAGCATGAAAAATCACTTGCTATTCAATACCTTTTCTAAATAGCACT
>NZ_JBHRSD010000021.1:0-35891 GCF_042643375.1 Pseudoalteromonas fenneropenaei | reverse complement strand
CAGCTCAGGGTTGCAATACCTCCCTGTCGCATCGTACCTCGGTCATTTCTGACCTCTACACGCTGCGAAGCGGTACTTCGGTCGTGCTTCGCCTTCCGTCAGTTTGCAACCAAGTGAAAAAGCTTTGATTTAATTAAGAAAGACAGTAAATTGCGAGCCTAGTTTTCAAGAACTCAGTAGGCTAAACCAGAAGGAGCATGGGCATGGAAAGAAGAAAGTGGTTTATGAACCCAGAAATGTTAATAGCATTAACGGCATTGTTTGTCGGTATTGTTACTGCAGGGATCTCTGTCTATTCTGCGCATATCGACCTTGGCTTTTGCTAAGGCGTCTGTGTGGCCAAAAATAGAAATTTATCGTAGTTTTAGCACTAATCTCGACCATTTTAGTTATGGAGTGGTAAATAAAGGCACAGGTCCCGCGCTAATCAAATATGCTAAAGTGAATGTAGACGGTAAATTTATCAAAGCATGGTCTGAAGTGCCTGCTTACAAAGATATCATCCAAAGCCACCTGTCAAATTAAACCTTACCCTCATTGCAAACCATTAGTCCCCTGCTGTACAAAGGTCCATTAGTCGAGAATCTACTTAGCCTAGATGATAAGGTGAGTATAGAGCTGTGCTATTGCTCAATTTATGATGATTGTTGGGTAGTCGATAAAGATAATGAACCCAAGGAAAGCGCCGAATGTTCAATTACTAAAGATGAAGCTTTTCAACAATAACGAGGAGCATTTGGGCATCTATCGCGATATTTCACGTAGAGATGCTTTGATAGCTACTTCGACTGCGCCCGACCAGTGAAGTTTCTTCCCGCAGGGTTATGACGTCAAAGGCCATAACCCACAATCTGCAGTGCCTACAGGTGGGATTCAAGCCATTCTGATTGACTGTTGAGCGTAAATACTAGGTTTTCTTTAGCTAGGCAATTGCAACGAGTCGCATAAATTGAGTTTGCGCTGGCTTGGTATTGCAGACAAATGGCGATGGTGGCCTTGTTGCGACAGCGCTTTCCTATCAACTAGGTTTGCCGAGTGAGTGGCAATACACAGTTGTAATGCAGTAAGGCACTTGGCCATAGTCACTTATGTGGCTATCACCTGATGATAACTCGTAATGGCAAAAAACTCTGAGATCTCATTATGGGGTTTTCTACTGTCTGGGTTTGCGATGGCAAGTAAATGTTTAATGCCAAATTGTTTGGCACTGCGCAGTACACTGAGGCTGTCATCAACAAACAAAGTTCTGCTGTTGTCGAAGCCTAAGTCTTTTTGTACTGCGTGCCACAACGCTTGTTGTTCTTTACTATAACCATATTCATGAGTCGAAATGAGCCTATCAAAGTAGTGATCAAACTGGGTGCGCTCTATTTTTAGACTTAAGCTGCCGGGATGCGCATTGGTAAGTAAAATCACCTGTTTATGCTGTGCGCGCAGAAATTGTAAGAAGGGTATCGTGTCTTCACGCAGGCTGATCAGGTGTTGAATTTCTCGTTTGAGTTCAAGGATGGGCAAATCCAACTCGCGTTGCCAGTAATCCAAACAATACCAAGACAATTGCCCCATGACACTTGCATATTTGTACTCAATGATGGCTTTGGCTTTATCAAACGTAAGTTGGTGCTTGTTGGCGTATTCCCGAGGGATCACTTCCAGCCAAAAATGATTGTCGTAATGGAGGTCTAATAAGGTGCCATCCATATCTAATAAAACGGTGTCAATCTCGGACCAATTTAGCATAGGCATTTAGGGATAAAGGCTTTATGATTAAGTTATTCGCATCATAGCAAATAATTGGCAATGTCACAGAAAAAGCACCCCACACCCCCAGTTATCTTACATTCAGAGATCTCTGCAAAGAGTAAGTTGTTTACTGTCGAAGCATTATCGCTGCAATTTTCCAACGGTGAGCAACGTCAATATGAACGAATCAAGGGAAGTGGCCGCGGTGCAGTGATGATTGTTCCCTTAAATCAAGATAATGAACTACTCTTAGTAAGAGAGTATTGTGCGGGCACGCATGACTATCAGCTTGGTTTTCCAAAAGGGCTCATCGACCCTGGTGAGACACCGCAGCAAGCAGCCAATCGTGAATTGAAAGAAGAAGTTGGTATGGGCGCTGAATATTTCGCGGAACTTAAAGAAGTATCCATGGCGCCGAGCTATTTCAACGCACGTATGCATATTTTAATTGCGAAGGGGTTGTATCCTGAACAACTCACAGGTGATGAACCTGAGCCTTTAGTCGTGGTGAAATGGCCATTGACACAATGGCGTAGTCTTTTACAACAACCAGATTTTACCGAAGCGCGTAGTGTTGCTGCCCTGCTTTTACTTCAGCAGTATCTTGAAGAGGGTGAATGACGATGCATGAATATCTAGAAGCCTGTATTACGCTTGCAGAGCAGGCTGGCATGGCTATTATGGCCATTTATAAGCAAGAAGACGTCGGTACCGAGGAAAAAGCCGATCACACACCTGTGACCAAAGCAGATCTCGCTTCCAACGAAGTGCTGAGCAATGGTCTAAGGAGATTGGCACCCCATATTCCGATAATGTCTGAGGAAGTGCCCATTCCTCCGCTAGCTGAAAGGCAGAATTGGCAACGCTATTGGTTATTAGACCCAATGGATGGCACCGGTGAGTTTATTTTAGAAAGTGGTGACTTTGCCGTAAATATCGCGTTAGTGGAAAATAATCGCCCGGTAATGGGAGTGATACATTGGCCAGCTAAAGATGTGACTTATTTTGCTGTGCATCAGCATGGTGCCTTTAAGCGCGAACAAGGTGCCGATACCCGCATTATGGTTGCGCCGCCAGAAAAGCTTACGTTGGCGGTGAGTCGTCGGCAAAAACTTGAAGCAGTGAGCCAGTATTTAAATGCTCAGTTTGCCACCGTGGCACTGGGCTCTTGTTCGTTAAAGGCTTGTATTATTGCAGAAGGCAAAGCGGATTGCTTCCTCCGTATTGGACCAACAGGTGAATGGGATACTGGCGCGTCACAAGTTATAGTAGAAGAAGCGGGAGGTTGTATTACCGACGCTGAATTTAATCCACTGACTTACAACCAGCGTGAAAGTACCGAAAATCCCGACTTTATCGTCATGGGCCACCCAGATTGGGAGTGGCAAAAGATAGTAACACCACATCAGCGCGCCTAATTGTTCAATAACTGTTCGAACGGCTGAGGTTGTTACATTCAGTTCTTGCAATTATTCTACAATCCATTATGATAGCGACCTCCTTCGAACGCAGCAGAAAAATTTGTAGTTTTTGAAGGTGTTGCTAGCAAGTTAAAGTTTATTGGCTGCTAGTAAATTACAGGCGCGGGATGGAGCAGCCTGGTAGCTCGTCGGGCTCATAACCCGAAGGTCGTCGGTTCAAATCCGGCTCCCGCAACCAACTTCTCACTAAATCGGAAGTCTAAAATAGTATTTAGATACAGGCGCGGGATGGAGCAGCCTGGTAGCTCGTCGGGCTCATAACCCGAAGGTCGTCGGTTCAAATCCGGCTCCCGCAACCAACTTCTTACTAAATCAGAAGTATAAAATAGCATTTAGATACAGGCGCGGGATGGAGCAGCCTGGTAGCTCGTCGGGCTCATAACCCGAAGGTCGTCGGTTCAAATCCGGCTCCCGCAACCAACTTCTTTAGGTTGGCGCTGTAAACTCCTTTTTCTTCTCTTGTTATTGCCAGCATTTTTAAAACAACACAAACACCCAAAGCTTTTTACGTCTAGTTAAATCGTCATTTTTCCTATTTTACACCATGCGTTGGCGTTGCTTTAAGAGAGCAATTCAGTTGGTTCAATACCGTGTTATCTGAGCAGGTTGAGGCAAGCTCAGCTTACCCCAACCAAAGAGTTGCTTAGAACTTCATTTTACTGGCGTAACTTTCAGCTTGACGCCATACCCGCAGCGTATTGCCGCCTAAGATCTGTTGGATTTGCGGCTCTTTATAGCCTCTATCCAGTAAGCCTTGCACTAGGTTTGGATACATTGAAACATCTTTAAGCCCCTTAGGCAGAGAGTCACCTACGCCATCATAATCTGAGCCGATACCAACGTGGTCAATCCCTATCACTTTCACTACATGGTCAATGTGATCTAACACTTGTTCCAAAGTTGCAAATGGGAAAGGGTTCTTCTTCATATAAGCGGCACGAAAATCCGTCTTGTTTGCACCGGCCGCTTCAGCGGCTTTTAGTTCTTCATCACGCTTGTTGTACCAGCCATTGGCGGCTGAAGTGACAAAGCTAGAGCCAAAGTTAATTTGGATCACACCGCCATTTTTTTGTAGCGCCTTAAGCATGTCATCGTCCATATTGCGTTCAAAGCCTGGGGTGTATTTACGTAACGAGGAATGCGAGGCGATGACTGGCACTTTCGATAATTCCATCACTTGGTAAAAAGCATCATCAGAAATATGCGACACGTCGATTAACATACCGACCTGATTCATCGCGACCACCAACTCTTTACCAAATGGGCTTAAGCCTTTCCACTTACGGCGTACATCGTAGGATGAGTCCGAAATATGGTTGCTTTGTGAGTGCGCTAGGGTGATGTAGCGTACGCCACGCTGATAAAAATGCTGGAGATTTTTCAAGTCACCTTCAATCGGCGAGCCGTTTTCCATCCCCATAGCTAAAGAGATGACACCCGCTTTGAATTGCTTTTCGAGATCTGCACTGCTGTAAGCCATCGCGAACTTATCGGGTGCACGCTGCGCGAGTGCTTCCATTGAGTCAATCAGTTGGTTTGCTAACTGGTAACTTTTGCCTTTCCCTTCAAACTCTAAATTGGCAGGGATATAAATCGACATAAAAGGCGCATTTAAGCCGCCCGCTACAGCTCTTGGGTAATCAAAGTCTCCGTCTTTGGTGGCTTGACTAACATCATCCCACTTGTCTGCAAGACGGTACGGCACATCGATATGGGTATCAATTAGCAGTGTCTCTTTGGCAATCCGAACTGCTTCTGCTGAAGCTTGATAGGTGGAGTCTGGTTTAGCATTCGCGGTAACGCTGGCAAGCGCCAGCGCCACAAGTGTGGAGCGTAAGATCATAGCAAGGCCCTGTTGTATTATTTTCACTGATGTTGGAGGTTATGGCACCACTATAGCGAAAATTCAAGCAAGGCTAAACGTAATCCGACGACTGACTGGCGAGAAACTGTTGCTTTGAAATAATATCAACACTTTCATTGAGTTCTGAGTAAACTATGACAGCTTCGCCGGATTTGAGTTGGGTTTTGATCTGGGCAATTTTCGTGCTAAGTGGTACTTCATACTCGCCATAATCTGTGCCTTCTCGCAGAATAAACTGTTCTATTAGATTATCCAAAGTGCTGGCTTCAAGCTGCTGAAACGGAATTAACATACTGCTGCTGTAACTCACGGAAATAGTGGGGAACGGCCCATTCTAACCAAAATTGTGGACGAAGGGGATTGGCACCCGCTAAAAATCCCACATGACCCCCTTGGGCTGATACCGCGAGGGTGACGCTATCGCTAACTTGCTCAGCCCGCGGGATGGCTTGAGCTGACAGCATAGGGTCGTCTTCTGCGTGGATAAGTAACGTTGGGATGGCGATATGGCGTAAAAACGCCTGACCACTGGCTTTATCATAGTAATCTTCCGCGCCATTAAAGCCGTGTAATGGGGCGGTAACACGATTATCAAATTCCCATAAATCATTAATCGCATTGAGTTCAGCTTGATTTAACTGGAGCTGCTGTTGCACCAAAGGTAATTTGCGACTCATGGATTTTTTGAGCCTATCGAGCAGATATTTTTGATACAGTTTGAAACAGCTTTTACGGATCACTTGGCAAGAACTTGAGAGGTGTAAGGGGGCCGACACCACAGCCGCGCCACTTAGCACGCATTGCTCTTGCTGCTCGCCGAGGTATTTGCTTAACACATTGCCGCCAAGCGAGAACCCGACGGCATATAAACGGCGATTAGGAAAGCGGGCTCGTAAAGTGGTCAGTAAGAAGTGCAAGTCTTCCGTTTCACCACTGTGATAAGCGCGTGGTAGCAAGTTTGGTTTGCTGGAACAATTGCGAAAGTGCATCAGTACCGCATCAAAACCTTGCTGTTGCAAAGCCCGCAGCATACCGCGGGCATAGAAACTATCAATATTACCTTCCAAGCCATGTAATACCACCGCTAGGGGTGCTGTTGGTGCACTTGGCTGGGCCCAAGCGAGCTCAACAAAGTCACCATCTGGTGTGGTGAGTTCTTCAAGGGTTACAGGTGTGCGTTGCCACAAGCGATATAGTCGCGGCACTATGGTTTGAACATGGCGATTGGTCATCCACCAAGCTGGCTTAAATTGATAATTCATAACAGCATTTTTGGTTTTATAGGTCGATATCAAGGCCAGTTTAACAAACGTCGTTACAGATGTAGAGGAACAAATCAGCGCTTAGAGCAGGGGAATGGCTCGCCAGCAAAATAAAAAGCACCCGACTAACAGAGTTAGTAAGGTGCTTTGTGCGTCGTGCTTAATCTTGCTGGGGAACTATTTAGGAACTTCAGCTTCGTTGATTTTCTTGACGAAGTAGTACACGTAATACAAACATAAAGCGATAACGACACCGAGGATCCCAAAAGACAAAAACAACACAGGGTCGGTAAAAAAGTCTCTAAAGAATACGTTCATGGTGATGCTCCTAAACTTGTCTATGTAGTAATCATAGAAGAGTCGTGGCAGCGTAGGCATGATCCGGATCAAGTTTCAAAGGCGTGAAATCCTCTGACTTGGTCAAGCTTGATCTTGATCATAAAAACAACGTGGGAGACGAGTATTTATCGCTATTGTGGACTTAAATAGCGCCTATGAGGCGAGAGCCACAGAATTTTTTGGTTAGATTTTTACTATTCAGTAAGCGTGAACTGGGCGTATCTCAACACAACATAAGCTGCGCTTTGCTCATCCAAAATGGCGTCATTGCGCAACTTATCCTACCTCATTGCGCGTTATTGTTGAGCGCAAAAATAGGTTTCGCAATAGTATTGACCGCTATCCGGCGAAGGTTTTGCGCCACCTATAATATTTGGTGTTAAGTTTTTAGCTACCGCCGCTTGGTTGCTGAGTTTTTTGAGATGAGACTTTTTTAGATCTAGTTTCATAGTGTTATATCCTTATCAAAATTAAAGTGGCTTATTTTTAGCCACTGAAAGGTTGTACCAATAAAACAAGATGGTGTAAATGGTTTGCCGTTGTCAGGTGCCATCTAGGTTTGTAAATCTACAAGTTCCGGTGCATAGCCAAACAAATTACTTTGGGCCCACGTTTCAAAATGAAGGTCGGCCAGTGTTTCAATAAGTAAAGCTTGTTGTAGCTGCTCAAGCTGTAACTCGGCACTCAATAATGCGGCTTTTGCCTTAGCATATAAATGGTGACTAGCGAGCGCTTGCTTTAATTGCTTGCGAATAGTTCGCTGAGGTATCAAGTAGCGGCTATCAAATGCTTGGCACACTGATTCTAGGCGCGCTAGTGCAGCATCTGGCAGCTGCAGCGCTAAGGTGTCTAAATAGCACAGCAACAAGCACAGATTCACATTCTTACCTTGCTCGTTCTGTAGCTGCAGCAAGGTTTCTTGCACGTGAGGTTGTTCATAAAGCGCGCAAGAAAATTGCCAAAATGCGCTTGCACTTAACTCAGCTTGCATTAGCACAGTTCGCCAGTGGCGGCAAAATGCTGCTCTTTTTGCTCCAGCTCTTCAAGGGCAAGCAGTAATGCCTCTTCTACGTCGTTAAGTTCAGGTTTGAGCTTAGCTTGCTCCGCCAGTAACTTAGTTAATTGTGCTTTGTTTTCATCGCTATAGATAGCGTTATCGGCAAGTTGGTTTTCTACCGCAGCGAGTGCAGTGCTGAGCTTATCAAGTTTGCTTTCCAAGGAGCTGATAGATTTCTTCAGTGGTTGTACTAACTTACGAAACTCAGCATCAAGGCGCTTTTGCTCTTTGCGATTACCACTAGCATGGGCTTTGTCTTCGCCCTCTGGCTTTTTGCTGGCTTCACGGTTTTGCGCCAATAACCATTGATAATAGGCATCTAAGTCATAACCAAATTGTGTCACTTCGCCGTTATCCACGAGATAATATTCATCGGCGGTGTTTTTTAGCATGTGACGGTCATGCGATACCGTGACCATCGCTCCTTCAAAGCCTTGTAATGCCATCACTAAAGCGTGGCGCATCTCTAAATCTAAGTGGTTGGTTGGTTCATCCAGCAGCAGCAAATTCGGGCGTTGATACACTAACATTGCCAAGACTAACCGCGCTTTTTCACCACCTGAAAAGGGGGCAACAGGTTCAAGCGCTTTATCGCCATTGAAGGCAAAACCACCTAAAAAGTCGCGTAGTTGCTGTTCCGAGGCTTTGGGGTCAAGGCGCTGCAGATGGGTGATGGCACTGGCCTGTAAATCGAGCGATTCCAATTGGTGCTGGGCGAAATAACCGATTTTCAATCCTTGATGCTGAAACACTTCACCCGCTTGCGGTGCAAGTTCGCCCGCCAGAAGTTTAATAAGTGTTGATTTACCCGCACCATTGCGACCCAGTAACGCAATGCGACTGCCTGGCACTAAATTAAGCTTAATTTTGTGCAGTATAGTCTTATCGCCATAGCCCGCTTGTGCGCCATCCAACGTCATTAATGGGTTTGGCAACGCATCTGGGTCACGAAATTCAAAATCAAAAGGTGAGTCAGCATGTGCGGGGGCGAGCATTTCCATGCGTTCTAAAGCTTTCACCCGGCTTTGTGCTTGCTTAGCTTTGCTGGCCTTGGCTTTAAAGCGAGTAATAAACTGCTCTAAGTGCGCGATAGTGGCTTGTTGTTTCTCAAATAGCGCTTGATGCTGTGCCATCCGCTCGGCTTTTTGTCTTTCGAACTGCGAATAATGGCCTTTGTAGACGTTGATCAATTGCTGGTCGATGTGCCAAATTTGGTCAACAACGGCATCTAGAAACTCACGGTCATGCGAAATAAGCACTAAGGTGCCGGTGTAGGCACGCAGAAACTTTTCTAACCAGTACACGGCATCTAAATCTAAGTGGTTGGTTGGCTCATCCAGCAGCAATAAGTCAGCATCGCGGATCAGCGCTTGCGCTAAGTTTAAGCGCATTCGCCAACCGCCAGAAAAGGCACTCACAGGGTTAGCAATTTGTTCGTTACTAAACCCTAAGCCATGCAACAGTTCACCCGCTTTGGCTTCAATGCTATAGCCTTGAATATGCTCTAGTTGCTGATGTACTTGTGCTTGTTTGGCGCCATCACCTGCGGCCTCGGCGTCACGCAGTGCGATACGGCACGCATAATATTCAGGGTGACCTTGTAGCACATAGTCCAGCGCACTTATCGACAACGCTGGGGTTTCTTGCTTCACCGAGGCAATTGACCAGTCTTTGGGAATATTGAAGGTACCGGCGTCGAGTTGTAGCTCTCCTTTTAGAAGGGCAAATAAGGTCGATTTACCGCAGCCATTGGCACCCACTAAACCTACTTTGTGTTCAGGAAAGAGCGTTGCACTGGCATTTTTAAGTAATATCTTGCCACCACGGAGTAATTCAATGTCGTTTAACTGGATCATAATTGCCACTTAGCACAAAAGATTGCGCGGATTTTAACACGGAACGTAGCGAGGACTATACCCAATCACAGGGCATTTGCGTTAAACTTGCACACCTAAACCTCCTCCCAGATGTCGGTGCGGAGTAGCAAGTGCGCAAGCAAAGAGGGTGCTGTGAGACAGAAAAAACGTTTTATTGCCGGGGCGACTTGTCCTGAGTGTAAAGAACTCGATGGCATGATGCTCTACAAAGAACACGACGTGGAAAAAGTCGAATGTGTGCATTGTGGGCATACTATGGCGCAACCAGAAGATGCCGTGCAGGCTTCAACACGCCAATTTGAACAAGTAATAGGCGTATTTAAGCCTGAGTAAGCCGACTTTGGTTTGACCAATTTAGGTTTATTTAATAGTGCGGTGGTGGTGGCTCTTGCGAAGGATGTAGCATACCGCCATTACCCGATTCTTTGATTTTCTCTGCGAGTAGTTCCAGTTGGCGCTGCATCTTAGCCAGATGTTGCTGGTGGATTTGTAACTCGTCGTTGAGTATGTCGATAGTTTCATCTTGAAACGCGATGCGTGCTTCTAATTCACTCACGCGGTCTTCTAAACTCATGATTTATTTCTCTCTTTCAAAGCGTTCTAAAATACCGTTGGAGCTTTCTGCTAGCAGTGTGGCATCATTGTCCTGAAATGCCACGGCAAAAATCACCGCAGATTTGGGACGGCTGCCTTCGCGCGGCGTGACTTGCCAAGACGCTAAACGTTCGCCATTTTTTACCGACCACACGCTCAGTAAGCGGTTTGGTGTGCCGGTTGCGAGCAAAGTGCCAGTGGCATTGAAGCGTACCGTACTAAAAATTTTCTGCCGCGCAATATACTGTAATTGTGATACCAATTCACCTGACGTGAGCTGCCAAATACTGGCTTTTTTCATACTGTCGGCGGTAAAAGCGTATCTACCACTGTCATCAAGGGCCACTTTAGTCACGCGACTGGGGTGATTGAAGCGATGGATCACTTGACCACTACGAGTATCCCAAAAATAAGCGCTGTAATCATTGCCTCCACTCAGTGCAAAGTGCCCATTGGGCGATAAGGCAATACTGTTAATTTTTTCGCTGTGACCAAGGAACTCTAAGCGTTTTCCTGTCTCTAAGTCGACAAACACTACGGTATTGTCACTTTGGCCAAATAACACATAGCGACCGCCATTGCTTACGGCGATATCGCGAATAGAGGCCTTGCTGACTTGGTAGTAGCCAAGATTGTGCCCAGTTTGCATGTTCCAAACCGCAAACTCATGGTCGCTGGCCGTGACTGCCACACTATTGTCATAGGCAATCGCGACACTATGTACCAGATTTTGTTGTTGCTCGGATTGCAGCCATTGGTATTTTAGCGTGTTACTGTGATTGTCCCACAGCGCAACCCCTTCAGCGACAGAGGACACTAAGCTATAGCGGCCATCTATCGACAAAGCCGCGGCAAAAGCACCACTGTTAGTGTGTTCAACCGCACTGACGGCTACACCGGGCTGATTGTGGTCACCACAGCTAAGTAACGAAAAACTGGCAATTAAGATAAACAGGCGCTTGAGAAATTTGTATTGATACATATATCCAGTCTGTTCCTATGGCGCAGGCGAGCCAGTATCATAGCAACACCAATGCTCGAGTCTTGGTTCAGCCTAGCATTTTCAAGTTATTTTGGCACGAAAATGCTGAACACAGCGGCTTTATTTGGCTTCTGCGTGGTGAAATGGTAATGTGCTTATATCGCACTAATTAATAAAACATTAACAAGAGAAAATCCATGAAACACACTTTAAAATTGTCGCTGATCGCGGCGTCTGTTTTAGCGCTGGCAGCGTGTAATCAAAAAGCGGAAGAGAAAGTTGTTGAAGTTAAGCTCGACACAGAAGCACAACAACAAGCTTATGGTATTGGCGCGTCTGTAGGTAACTTTCTACAAAAAGACCTAGCTGATAAGAAAGAGCTAGGTATTGAACTTGACCAAGCGTTATTAATGCGTGGTTTTGAAGACGCTTTAGCTGGCAATGCAAAAATTGACGACGAGAAAATCCGTGAAGTGCTAACCGCGCTAGATACGTCAGTACGTGAAAAGCAAGCTGAGAAAACTAAGCTAGAAGCAGAAAAGAACAAAACTGACGGTGAAGCTTTCCTAGCTGAAAACGCCAAGAAAGAAGGTGTTACCACTACTGAATCTGGTCTGCAATACGAAGTATTAAGCACCACTGAAGGTAAGAAGCCAGTCGCTACTGATGTAGTTAAAGTACATTACAAAGGCACTTTACTAGACGGTACTGAGTTCGATAGCTCTTACTCACGTAACCAACCTGCGACTTTCCCACTCAAAGGCGTGATTGCCGGCTGGACTGAAGGTTTACAGCTAATGCCAGTGGGCTCGAAATACCGTTTCACTATTCCTTCAAACCTAGCCTATGGTGAGCGTGACCTAGGTCGTATCCCTGCTAACTCAACGTTAGTATTTGAAGTTGAATTACTAGAAATTCAAGAAGAAGCGCCAGCTGCTGAGTAAGTATAAAGCGTAAGCAATAAAAAAGGACCGGAAGGTCCTTTTTTATTGGCTGTTAACCGATTGCTTGTCGCTATGCGCCAGTGTGGTTGGCAAACAAGTTGTAGATCAGCTCATCTTCTAACTCAAAACGCAGCTCTAAGGCTTCTCCAAGCGTTGAGAGATCTTTATCAAACTCATCGTACATACTCTCATGCTTGTCTTCACCTTCGGCATACTTGTCGTTGAAATCCAACGCGATGTCGGTGGTATCAGCAATGCGCGGATAAAGCGACTGCGCCAATTGCAAACTGGCTGGGCCTTTTTTCTCGCATTCTTGTACTAAATCATCATAAATTTCGAAATGACCGGCCGACAGGTAATCCAGCATAATTTGGCAAAAAGCTTGGATTTGGGCGTGATCAGGCAGCGCATGATCTTTCTTGTCATAAGGTGCACACCCAGCGAGTTGGTAATACTGGACCAATAGCTCCTGACGTTCGGCGAGCCAGTTATCGATAACGCTATGGCTGCCACCCCATTGTTGTTGGGCTTGTTCTAAACGCGAAAGCATAGTGATCTCCTTTGCGGGTTGTTTTCCTCTATCAGAATGAAATCTCAGCAAAAGATCAATAGCTAATTCAGATATTTCCTGCAAGCGATTGAAAGTTAATGAATTATAAATAAATGAAAAATAGGGCAAATAGGCAAAGTAGAGTTACAGACAATAAAAAACCACCCGAAGGTGGTTTGAAAAATGCAGTTTAGCTTGTTGATACAAGTATTTATTTTTCTTATAGAAGGTATTTTGTTGTTATTCTTGTTAACGCGGTAAAATTTATACCAAGGTTTGCGCCCTGTTGCAAATAGTTTAACAGTCGTTTGCGAAATTATTTTTTAAGTTGTTGAACTGGTTAAATTTAATCTAGATCAGAAAATCGTTCATAAATCCACCCGCATGAAACTTAGGCATAGAGGCATTAGCCAGAAAGTGATACACTCGCGGACTGTAAATCTGCATTTTGGGATCTTGAACGCCATGAGCGAATTGAAAAACGATCGTTATTTACGTGCACTGCTGAAGCAACCTGTTGATGTCACTCCAGTATGGATGATGAGACAAGCAGGCCGGTATTTACCAGAGTATCGCGCGACTCGAGCGCAAGCTGGTGATTTTATGAGCCTATGCAAAAATGCAGAATTGGCGTGTGAAGTAACATTACAACCATTACGTCGTTATCCGTTAGACGCGGCTATCCTCTTTAGCGATATTTTGACTATCCCAGATGCAATGGGTTTAGGTTTGTATTTTGAAGCCGGTGAAGGCCCGAAATTCGAGCGGCCAATCAATAGTTTAGCTGATGTTCAGGCAATTCCTCGCTTAGACCCAAATGACGAGCTTGGCTATGTAATGAATGCGGTTAGCACCATTCGTCGTGAACTTAAAGGCGAAGTACCGTTAATTGGCTTCTCTGGTTCACCATGGACGTTAGCGACCTACATGGTAGAAGGTGGTAGCAGTAAAACGTTTGGCAAAATCAAAAAGATGGCATTTGCAGAGCCAAAAACGTTACACCTTTTACTAGACAAAGTGGCAGATTCGGTGATCGATTATTTAAATGCCCAAGTGAAAGCGGGTGCACAATCACTGATGATTTTTGACTCGTGGGGCGGCGTACTAAGCCCGCGTGATTACAACGAATTTTCATTGCAATACATGCACAAAATTGTTGATGGTTTAATTCGTGAGCACGATGGTCGCCGTGTGCCAGTGACATTATTCACCAAAAATGGTGGTCAGTGGATTGAACAGATTGCGGCAACCGGTTGCGATGCAATAGGCCTAGATTGGACGATTGACATTGCTGATGCACGTCGCCGTGTCGGTGACAAAGTGGCGCTGCAGGGTAATATGGACCCTGCGATGCTACACGGCACGCCAGAGCGGATCCGTGAAGAAGTACAATCGATTCTAGCGGGTTTTGGTCAAGGTACAGGTCATGTGTTCAACCTTGGCCACGGTATTACGCCTGATGTGGACCCGGAAAACGCTGGCGTATTTATTAACGCAGTGCATGAGTTCAGCGCTCAGTACCACCAGAAGTAACCGCGAGCACCCTGTGTAAACTAAAGCACAGGGTGTTTTCCTATTTTTTGGCAAGAGCTGGCAAACCGCTAATGCTCTCCTGTCGCCGTCTGCTCTGGTAGCAACGAACGTATTCCCGCCCGCATCAGCCTATACAGTAATAGCAATAATAACCCCGGCATTAAAATCAGCTCGAAAATATTTACTGTTGCAAAATGCAACACATACTGCCACAGCGTTCTGGCATGGTCGTGGCTGTGTTTGGCGCTGGCTTTTTCTAGCCAATGTAAGCTGTTTTCGGCGCGATCTTTGAGGTCTTTACTTGGCGCTGTGATAAGCAGTTGTTGGTGCATATCATGCAATGCTTGATGATGCTGCGCGCGCGTGCTGCTGGTGAGCTCATGACCAAGCCATGAGGTCAAATGAATGCTGTAGGGAAGTAGGAGGTGGCAAGTAACAAATAACCCCACGACAAACAGCATGAGCTTTTTCCATAGTTGGGTCAGTAACAGCGATTTGGCAAAGATAAATAAGATACCAAAGCCGAGCACTAGCACGTAGCTGATAACAAACAACTTTGGCGCCAGCCAACTAGCTGCGTTATCGAGCAGTTGTAACAGTGCAATTGCAACGCTGGAGGAAGTGACCACTTCGAGCGCTTTTTCGAGTAGGTGACTCAGTGCCGCCAAAACTTTGCCGATATCGACGGTAAAATCAACAAAAAATGACACCCCAACTTGGGAGCTTTGTGCTACTTGGAGCATGGCGTTCATTTCACCAAGTAAGACCAAGTCTGTGGTTGCTTGTGTTGCAAGGTTTTGTAAATAGAGCTGATTTTGCTGGTGGAGTGCCGGCGTACTTAGGCTGGCACGCCACTCGGCGCAAAATTCACTAAAATAGGCAAAACCAACTACCACCAACAGCACCAAGGTCAGCAGTTGCGAGCGCGCAATCCGCGCGACCCATGATTGAAATGACATTTATTGCTCCTTCTCAGTGATTGCACAGCGTAAACTGGCTAGCGCTTCAGGTGTGCCCTTAAAGACATTGAGATCTACAAGCTGAGAAATGCCAGTGATTTGGCCTTTCTCACTGTACTGCCATAACTGCCAGTTATCTCTACTTGCGGGTAGGGTCGGCTGAACTGCGTAATCGGCGAGCCAGAAAGGATAATGGTTAAACTGGGTGCCCAAATAGCGCTGCCAAAATGGTCCGTTGCTATAAATCATCGGCCGACAACCTAGCGCTTGTTCAACTTCATCTAGCCAGACTTGTAATTTGGTTTGGATCTCATCTGCGGCAACACCCTGAGTAACCTCGATATCGACGACTGGCACCAGCGGTAACGCTTGTCCTTGCACGTAGCTAAGATAGTGTGCGGCTTGTTGTTTGGGGTCATCTTTGGGTTCAAAAAAATGATAGGCGCCATACAATAGCGGCGTGTCTTTGAGTTGGCTTAAATTAGCTTTAAATTGCGGGTCCAGATAGGTTATACCGTCCGTTGCTTTGAGATAAACAAAGTGTAACGGCTGGCTGGCAATTTGCTGCCAATCTGGCGTGCCTTGATAATGAGAGACGTCAATACCATGGACGGTTTGTTCTGTCTGTGGCAAAGGCACGGTAGGGACTGCGCTATGATGAATTAATGTGGGACGAAATAGGCACAAACATATCAGAGCTATAACTAACAGCGCGTACTGCCAGAACCTGAACTGGTGATCGGATAGTCCTTTCATTTCTCATGTTAATTTAGTGTTATTTTCTCCAGTTTAGCTGCTTTTTTACTAAAATGTCGTGATAAATTTTATGGTTGTTCTCAACTTGGTGTAGCGCGTTTATTCTCAAGTCAGATATCTGGTTAGCGCAATCAGAAACGTCGAGGGACGCCATCATTTTTGCCCGTTAGTTAGATAGCGACCAGGCGAGGTACCAAACACCTTTTTAAATGCACTGTTAAACGCTGCACTGGAGGCAAAACCGAGCTGCTCAGCTATCCGCTGTTGCGATTGTCCTTCGGTTAATAATTCGACAGCGCGGAGCGCTCTCAAGTTTTGTTTCCACAGTCGAAAACTCATGGTGAAGCTTTGATGAAACAAACGATTGAGGGTACGGCTGGAGGCGCCGACGATTTCGGCCCATTGCTCAAGTGTTTTGGTGCATCCGGGATGAGCGTGCAGCTCGCTGATTATCAAAGCTAAACGCGGATCTTGTGGTTTCGGAATAAAGAAATGACTGCTTGGTGCTTGTTGCAAGCGGTCAATAAACACATCCACAAAGCGTAATGTGCTGGGAGTGAGGGCATAATCTTCAGGCCAGCGGCAAATCTCTAAAATCATTTCTCGTAGCAAAGCATCAACATGCAGTAATTTGGTGTTCTCTCCAAGCTGCGTTTGATATGACAAATCAATGTAGACACTGCGAAAATCACCGCCATAACGGCAATAACTTTCATGCCAAACCCCCGCGGGGAGCCAAAGCGCTTGTTGTGGCGGGACGACAAAAGTCCCTGCATCTGTCACCATAGTGAGTACGCCATTGCTGCAATAAGCCAATTGCCCCCACGGGTGCTGGTGCGGTTTGACATGGTCCCACGCGTGCATCGTCGACGCACGCGGATAAACTGGACGATTGAGGGTGGATTTTAAAAACCTCGAAGCATTACTGTGCCATAGGCGGCTTGTCTGATTTGAGAAATTTATTGTCATATTTGACTATATTGGTCACGCTAAAATGAGCGTACACTAAGTAATCAAATGACTCAATGTGCTTAGGATGTACTTATGACTGAACCTCAAGGCAAGGAGCCCATATCGGGCGGCAACTCTAGTCCCTATAGTTTTTTAGTGATAGCCACGGTGATCATGGCGGTGACATTTTCCGGTTGGAGTGCGTTACTGAATAACTTTGCGATTGAAGCGGCGAATTTTAACGGTGCGCATATTGGCATGTTGCAATCATTGCGAGAGATCCCAGGGTTTTTAGCTTTTACCGCTATCTTTGTGTTATTGGTGTTGAAAGAGCAAACCTTTGCCCTAGTGAGCTTGTGTGTGTTGTCAATTGGCGTCGCGATAACCGGATTCTTCCCGACCATTTATGGTTTATATGCCACCACAGTGCTGATGTCGATTGGCTTTCACTATTATGAAACGTTAAATCAATCCTTGAGTTTGCAGTGGTTTAGCAAGGACGAGGCGCCAGAAAAACTTGGTAAGCTATTATCGATAAAATCCATCGCCTCATTACTCACCTTTGCGGTTATTTGGCTGTGTTTTACTTGGTTAGATTTAGGTTTTACGTGGACTTATTTGCTGGTGGGAGGAGTCGGGGTGCTGTTAACGTTTTATCTTGCAGTGAGTCACCCGCATTTTCAGCAAGCAACGGTACAGCATAAGAAACTAATTTTACGCAAAGAATACAGTCTGTATTATTTGCTGACGTTTTTCTCTGGTGCGCGACGCCAAATCTTTATGGTATTCGCAGGCTTTTTGATGGTGGAAAAGTTTGGCTTTGATGTGGCGCAGATCACCACCTTGTACATGATAAACCATGTGGTCAATATTTTCGTAGCGCCGAAAATTGGCACTATGATCAGTAAAATTGGTGAGCAAAAAGCGCTTAGCATTGAGTATGTTGGGTTGTTTTTTGTGTTTATTGGTTACGCGATTGTTGAATCACCACAAATCGCCGCTGGGCTGTATGTGATTGACCATGTGTTTTTTGCTATGGCGATTGCAATGAAAACGTATTTCCAAAAAATTGCTCGCCCAGAAGATATCGCAGCAACAGCTGGGGTGAGTTTTACCATCAACCACATTGCTGCGGTCATTATTCCAGCCAGTTTTGGCATTGTGTGGCTGTATGATCAGTCGCTGGTGTTTTACTTTGGCGCAGGTCTTGCGGTGTGTTCGCTATTGCTCAGTCAGGGGATCGGTTGGCATTTGGCAAAAGTTAAAGCGCGTCAGCTGGCTGAGGCAGCCACCCCACACGCGATGATGTCAAATCTTAAGCCTTAATACTCAGCCTGCTATTACGATGGAAGTAATAGCAGGCTGTTCACTTTCTTACTCACACAAGCGGTTGAGACCGTTGAGTGCCGCCACGCGATAGGCTTCGGCCATGGTTGGGTAATTAAAGGTAGTATTCACAAAGTATTCTACGTTATTGCCACCGTTTTTCTGCTCCATAATGGCTTGACCGATGTGAATGATCTCTGAGGCGCGTTCGCCAAAACAATGCACGCCGAGAATTTCCTTGGTTTCAGCGTGGAAGAGAATTTTCAGGCTGCCTACTTCAGTACCAGTAATTTGCGCGCGTGCCAGATGCTTAAACTGTGCACGGCCTACTTCATAAGGGATTTTGGCCGCAGTGAGCTGCTGCTCAGTTTTACCAACTGAACTCATTTCTGGAATGGTATAGATGCCGGTTGGAATGTCGATGATCAGTTTCTCATCACAGGCACCGCGTAAAATGGCATCGGCTGCTATCCTGCCTTGGTCGAAAGCTGCGCTGGCAAGGCTTGGATAACCAATCACATCACCCACGGCATAGACGTTATCAACGTCAGTTTGGTAGTTCTGATTGACTTTTAATTGCCCGCGGCCATCGGCTTTGAGGCCAACAGCAGCAAGATTGAGGTCGTCGGTGTTGCCGGTGCGACCATTGGCAAACAGCAAACAATCGGCTTTGACTTTTTTCCCAGAACGCAAATGTAAAATAACGCAGTCGTCGCGGGTTTCAACATGGTCGAATTCTTCGTTGTGACGAATAACAATCCCGCTATTCCAGAAGTGGTAGCTGAGCGCATCGGAAATTTCATCGTCCATAAAAGCCAGCAGACGCTCTCGGGTGTTGATAAGATCGACCTTGGCACCAAGCCCTTTAAAAATCGAGGCGTATTCACAGCCAATAACACCCGCACCATAGATCATGACGCGTTGAGGGTCATCTTTGAGGCTTAAAATAGTATCGCTATCAAATACTCGCGGGTGACTAAAATCAATTTCTTTTGGGCGATAAGGGCGTGAACCCGTTGCAATCACTATGATAGGGGCGGTTAGCAGTTCAAATGTACCATCTTGGTGTGTCACCTTTACCGTATAGCGGTCGACAAAGCTGGCGTGACCTTGAAATAGCTCGATACGGTTACGTTCGTAAAAACTACTACGTAAGTTAGCTTGCTTACCAATCACATCACTGGCGTGATGGAGAATGTCTGAAAAGCGCATGCGATGAGAGCGTTCGCTAAAACGGTAGAGCGGATTGGCTTTAAATTCGATTAGGCGGCTCACTGAATGGCGGAGCGCTTTGGAAGGAATGGTGCCCCAGTGCACACAACCACCACCGACCGCCTGTTGACGTTCAATCACCGCCACTTTTTTATGGCGTTTTGACAGATTCATGGCCGCGCCTTCACCACCGGGACCGGTGCCGATAATGATGGCGTCAAATTGGAATTCAGGTGTTTTGATGTTGCTCTTTGGCTCAGTTGCCGACGTAGGTTTTGCCACAGCCTCTCCTTACTTCTTTAAGAGGCTGTGACGCTATCGCTATTAGATAGGCGCTTTTAACAGCCTCGCATTTAATGCCAGCCATGCTTGCTTTTGTGTTTGCCAAGCTTTTTCCAGCTCATGATATTGGTGGACTAAAGCGTGTTTATCACACTGTGCGAGCATTGCATCTTTCTTCGCTTCCAGCAGCTGCTTCTGCACGGCACAGAAGTGTTGGAGCTTTTTCAGAAGCATTTCATACTCTTGTTGTAACAATGTAAGCTTATCTTGGGCCAAAGGCAATTTTGCTAGCTTAACTTGGGTTTTATTCAACAAAGTTTCGGCTTTGGCGCGTTCAATGCGCTCAACTGGGGTACGTTTTAATTTACTTGCAAGGCCCAACGCAGCCATAGTGCGGATCATCCACTTAGTTGGGTCATAGTGATACCACTTAATGCCATTGCGGTAATCACTGGCAAAAATGTGATGAAAATTATGATACCCCTCACCATAGGTGAATAGCGCTAAAAAGCCATTGTCACGCGCGGTGTTTTTCTCGGTATAAGGACGAGAGCCCCAAATATGTGCTAGTGAATTAATAAAGAAGGTAAAGTGTTGGCTCAGTACCAGACGTAGTACCCCAGCCAAGATCATCATACCCAGCACATCACCGAATATTAAACCAAGCACTAATGGAATACCTAAATTAGTAAGCCATACGAGTTTCAAGTAATGACGGTGTTGCCACATCACGATAGGGTTGCGCTGTAAATCGCGGGCGTTGCTGTAGTCACCGTAACTGTCGCCCTGATAGTCACGCAGCATCCAACCAATATGACTGTACCAGAAACCTTTTGTCGCAGCATAAGGGTCTTTCACTGGATCATCCACATGACCGTGATGCACTCGGTGATCGCTACTCCAATGCAGCGCACTATTTTGTAATGCAAAAGCGCCGCCGAGGGCAAAAATCATCTGGATCGCAGGATGTGCATCATACGCTTTATGCGCCCACAAACGATGATAGCCCGCGGTAATTGAGAGTCCGGCGTAGAACATACAGGCAACAAAGGCAAGCCAGTGACTTAAGGTAAAGCCATAATTGATGGCATACCAAGGAACGAGCGTTGCGGCAGCGAAAAAGGAAAGGCTGAAAAACAGCACATTGGTCCAAATAATGGGCGGGGTCTTCATGGTTCAGTAAAATCTCAGCGTACACTTGTACGCTAAAATAGTCGTTATCCTCGTGTGAGTCAATAACCAAGCGGAAAAATGCAGGTTCGGCGTTTTGCAATCAGTAACCTTGGACGGAGTTGGGTAACGCTTGTGTGTTGGCACAAGCTCTGATTTAATTTGACCCTTTAAGGCACTGCGTGTTAGCTCAGCTTGCCGTGCAATGAAAGCGCGCCATCAACTAGCGGTGGCGACGCGACAAATGGAGAAACTCGATGTCAGGTATTCGAGCACAACAGAAGCAAAAAACCCGTCAGGCGCTTATCCACGCCGCCTTTAATCAGCTCAGTGCCGACCACAGTTTTTCGAACCTCAGTTTACGTGAGGTAGCGAGAGAAGCGGGGATAGCTCCGACTTCTTTCTATCGTCATTTTAAAGATATGAACGAGCTAGGTTTAACTATGGTTGATGAGGCTGGTTTAACCTTGCGGCAATTGATGCGTCAGGCGCGGCGGCGGATAGCCAGCGGGGGTAGTGTGATCCACACTTCAGTGCACACCTTCATGGAATTTATCGACACATCCAGTAACCAATTCCGTTTATTACTGCGTGAACGTTCGGGCACATCCAAAGCGTTTCGTGCAGCGGTGGCACGCGAAATCCAACACTTTATCTTGGAGCTGGCCCATTATCTTGAAAGTGAAACGCACTGTGATGCTCACCACGCTTATATGCAAGCCGAGGCGATGGTGACCTTAGTGTTTAGTTCCGGGGCAGATGCACTCGATCAAGATGCAGCACAGCGCAAAGAACTCACCGACCGCTTAATTTGGCAGTTACGTTACATTGCCCGCGGGGCAGGTCATTATGGTATCGGCCACTAAACAGTACTAAACCGCAGCAAATGCGGTTTTTTTATAGAAAATGATTTCTGCGACACGGTCAAAGAGAGCTTAAAATCAATGCTCGATTTATGAATGGTTTGAATTTTAAATCCAAAAAGTGTCATTTAATTGGTTTTTTAAGGTTTTTGTTTTGCGTTTTTTGGCGTTCAATTGAAATTTTTATGCTTGATCTTGACTGTGGCTCCGTGTTACAAAATCGCCAATTCATCGTGAGGACTCACTCAATGTTAAAGTTCACTTTACTGTCACTACTGCTCAATCTGATTCTGCTTAAATGCAGAAGCGGGGCGTAGTGTTGCACATTGAGTAATCACTTAATTTACCCCCGCACTTCGCGGGGGTTTTTGTTTTTATAGGCTGAGGAATTGGGTATGCAGGATAAAGTATGGATTTTCGACACCACTTTGCGCGATGGTGAGCAAGCGTTAAAAGCAAGTTTAACGGAAGCCGACAAACTGCAACTCGCGCATGCCATCAGCCGTTTAAATGTGGATGTGATGGAAGTGGGCTTCCCAATTTCTAGCCCTGCTGATTTTCGCGCCGTGCAGCGTATTGCCACAGAAGTGAAAGGGCCGATTATCTGCGGCTTAGCACGTGCGGTGGCAAAAGACATTGAAGCCTGTGGTGAAGCGTTAAAAACCGCGGAGCAACGCCGTATCCATACTTTTATCGCGACCAGCCCATTACATTTACAGCATAAATTGCGCATGAGCTTAGACAGTGCCACCGAAATGGCTATCAAGTCGATTAAATTGGCGCGCCAATATACCGATGATGTTGAGTTCTCGTGCGAAGATGCTGGTCGTACACCTCATGATGACTTGTGTCGCATTGTTGAAGCGGCGATTAATGCTGGCGCTTCAACCATCAACTTACCCGATACGGTCGGCTATGTAACGCCAGATGAATATGCCGCGATGATTTATCATTTGCGCAATAATGTGCCAAATATCGACAAAGCACGGTTGAGTGTGCATTGTCACAATGACTTAGGCTTAGCGGTGGCGAACTCAATTGCGGCGGTGCAAGCGGGCGCGCGTCAAATCGAATGTACCATTAACGGTATTGGTGAACGGGCGGGTAACTGTTCGTTAGAAGAAGTGGCGATGATCATCAAAATGCGCCAAGACCATTTGAAAGTACATACCGGTATTCGCAGTGAAGAGATCTACCGCGCGTCGCGTCAGGTATCGAAAATCTGCAATATGCCAGTACAACCGAACAAAGCCATAGTGGGCGAAAACGCCTTTGCACACAGCTCAGGTATTCACCAAGATGGCGTGTTGAAAGCGCAAAACACCTACGAAATTATGTCGCCAGAAAGCGTTGGCGTACCAAGCAATCAATTGAACATGACCTCACGTTCGGGTCGCCATGTTATTGAGCATCGCCTTGCTGAATTGGGTTATCAAAAGGGCGATTACGACATGGACAGCTTGTATGAAAGCTTCCTAACCCTCGCCGACCAAAAAGGCACAGTTTACGACTATGACCTTGAAGCAATGATTTATTTTAACCAAATCAAAGATAACGACGAGCAATATCAGTTGCAGTTTGTTAATTCCACCTCCAATTCGCAATCGGTGGCCAGTGCAACCATAGGCATGACGATAGGTGGTGTGGCTTATCAAGAAGCTGCCACTGGTAATGGTCCAGTAGAGGCGTCTTTCCTTGCCATTGAGCGTGTCACTGGCATGCAGGTGGACGTGATTGAATATAACTTAGATGCTACAGGCCAAGGGGCAAGTTCACTTGGGCAGGTGGATATTATCGCCAAATACGATGGTAAACAGTATCACGGCGCAGGCTTAGCGGCGGATATCGTTGAAGCATCAGTGCGGGCGTTGATCCGCGTCTACAACTTAATTTATCGGGCACAACAAGTGTCTGACTTAAAACAACAAAGGAAAGCAGGATGAGCCAACAACGTTACCAAATCGCTGTACTCGCTGGCGATGGCATCGGCCCAGAAGTGATGGCTGCTGCAGAGCAAGTATTAGCTGCAGTCAGTGAAAAATTTAATTTTAGTTTGAGTTTAAACCATCAGCTTGTGGGTGGCGCAGCCATTGATGCGCATGGCGAAGCGTTGCCTGCGAAAACCTTGCAAGCTTGTGAAGCGGCAGATGCAATCTTGTTTGGCTCAGTCGGCGGCCCTAAGTGGGAGCATTTGCCACCACAACAGCAGCCTGAGCGTGCTTCTTTGTTGCCATTACGCAAACACTTTGGCTTGTTCTGTAATCTGCGCCCTGCGCAATTATTACCAGCCTTGAGTGCCGCATCGCCATTACGCGCTGACATCAGCGCCAAAGGCTTTGATATTTTATGTGTGCGCGAGCTGACGGGCGGGATTTACTTTGGTGAAAAAGGCCGTGAAGGGCAAGGGGCTGAAGAAGCAGCGTTTGATACCCAGCGTTATTCTCGCGCGGAAATTGAACGGATCGCCCGCTTTGCCTTTGATGCAGCAAGACTTCGCTCAAACCGCGTAACGTCAGTTGATAAAGCTAACGTATTGGCGTCCAGCGTGCTTTGGCGTGAAGTGGTAGTGGAAGTCAGTAAAGATTACCCCGATGTTACTTTGTCGCATATTTATATTGATAACGCGGCGATGCAGCTGGTGAAGCAACCAAGCCAGTTTGATGTATTGCTATGTGACAATCTTTTTGGTGACATTCTGTCTGACGAATGCGCCATGATCACCGGTTCCATGGGCTTGTTGCCATCGGCCAGTGTCAATCAATCGGGTTTTGGTCTGTATGAACCCGCTGGTGGTTCAGCGCCGGATATCGCAGGCAAAGGTATTGCAAACCCGATTGCGCAAATTTTAAGTGCAGCGCTGATGTTACGTTATTCTTTGGGTCAAGATGAGGCGGCGCGTTGTATTGAAAAGGCGGTTGCGGAAGCGGTCGCTGCTGGCGTGGGTACACCAGATATTTACCCACAAGGTGGTTATACCACGATGGATGTTGCGCGCGCGATAGTGCAGCGTATTGCCTAATTTTGGGTGACGTCACCCCCGTATTGTAAGGATGTAGCAAGTGGCACAAACTTTATATGACAAGATCTGGCAAGCGCATGTGGTCACCACTATCAATGCCCAGACTGATTTACTGTATATCGACCGACATTTAGTGCATGAGGTCACGTCACCACAAGCCTTTGCTGGCTTACGCGAGCAAGGCAGAACGGTACGCTGCCCAGATAAAACCTTCGCGACCATGGATCATAACGTTTCGACCAAAAGTCGCTCGTTGGATGCTGCCAGCGAGGTTTCGCGTAATCAATTATTGGCGTTGGCAGAAAACTGCGCCGAGTTTGGCATTCAGCTTTACGATTTAAACTCTATTAATCAAGGTATTGTCCATGTCATGGGCCCTGAGTTAGGCGTGACGCTGCCAGGCACCACCATAGTGTGTGGTGATAGCCATACTTCAACGCACGGTGCGTTTGGCGCTTTGGCGCATGGTATTGGCACCTCGGAAGTGGAGCATGTGCTCGCCACCCAAACCTTGCAACAGAAAAAAGCCAAGTCTTTAAAAATCGAAGTACAAGGTAAATTGCGGGCGACGGTCACCGCCAAAGATTTGATTTTAGCCGTAATCGGCAAGCTAGGCACTGCAGGTGGTACGGGTTACGTGGCGGAGTTCTGTGGTAGCGCGATTGAAGCGCTATCGATGGAAGCGCGCATGACGCTATGCAATATGAGCATTGAAATGGGTGCCAAAGCGGGTTTAATCGCGCCGGATGACATCACCTTTGCTTACTTAGAAGGTCGTCCATTTGCACCAAAAGGTGAAGACTTTGCCAAAGCCGTGAGCTATTGGCGTACCCTGCGCTCCGATGATGACGCAGTGTTTGATCAGGTTGTGACATTACACGCTGATGCCATCCAACCACAAGTGACTTGGGGCACCAGCCCAGAACAAGTGATTGGCATTGATGAGGTAGTCCCAAATCCAGATCTTGAACCTGATTTAATCAAAGCGGATGCGATGCGCAATGCCCTTAAGTATATGGGCTTGGAAGCGGGGCAAAAACTCAGTGACGCCAAAGTCGATACCGTCTTTATCGGCTCTTGTACCAACAGCCGCATTGAAGACTTACGAGCGGCCGCTGACATTGTTAAAGGTAAGCAAGTAGCTCCAGGCGTGGAAGCGTTAGTCGTACCAGGTTCGGGCTTAGTGAAACAACAAGCTGAGCAAGAAGGCCTCGCCGCTATCTTTATCGCGGCCGGGTTTGAATGGCGCGAGCCGGGCTGTTCGATGTGTTTAGCGATGAATGATGACCGTTTAGGGGCGGGCAAACGCTGTGCGTCGACCTCCAACCGCAACTTTGAAGGTCGTCAAGGGCGCGGTGGCCGCACCCACTTAGTCAGTCCTGCTATGGCTGCGGCGGCCGCAATTGCAGGTCACTTTACGGATATTCGAGGAGAAGCAGTATGAGCATCTACCACAGTGGCTTAATGGCCCCGTTGGATAAAAACAATGTGGATACCGATCAGATCATTCCGAAGCAGTTTTTAACCTCAACGAGCCGCGATGGTTTTGACGCCGCCTTGTTTTATGATTGGCGTTATCTTGACAATGGCGAAGCCGATCCCAGTTTTGTGCTCAATTACCCGCAATATCAAGGTGCATCTGTGCTGCTGACACGTGACAATTTCGGTTGTGGCTCGTCCCGCGAACACGCACCATGGGCATTAAAGCAATATGGGTTTACGGTTATCTTGGCAGAGAGCTTTGCTGATATCTTCTTTAATAACTGTGGTAATAACCAAATGTTGTGTGTGGCGCTGCCAGCCGCCACGTTAGATGCGTTATTTGCGGCATGCGAAGCAGAACCTCAAGTACAAGTGCAGGTTGATTTAGAGCAGCAAACCATTAGCTCTAATGCATTTGCAACGCTACATTTTGAGGTGCGAGCGGATATCAAAGCGAGATTACTCAGTGGTTTAGATTTTATTGGTGAAACTGAGCAACTGAATGATGCCATTAGTGCTTATGAAGCCAAATTGGCTACAGAGCGTGCTTGGCAGGAGCCTTGGCGCAGTTAGCTGCGCATTAATCGCAATCTAATACCCAAAAAACCAAAGGCGCTTTACCCTTTGGTTTTTGCTTTTTAGGAACGTAACAATGAAAGCCATTTTCGCCCTAAGCGTACTCTTTGCTAGTGCTAGTGCCATAGCACGCCCTGCGCCACTGGTTTCTATTCCAACTCACGATGCTTTCTTTGGAAGTTTATCGGCTCTGTGTGGTAAAGCCTTTCAAGGTACAGTGGTCGTAGATAACCAAGGCCCGAGCAAGTTTGATTCAGCTAAATTAGTGATGCACGTGCGCCGTTGTAACGAGCGTGAACTGCAAATCCCATTTCATGTTGGTGATGATGCCTCTCGCACTTGGATCATTACCAAAACAGGTAGTGGGTTAAGTTTAAAGCATGATCACCGTCATCAAGACGGCAGCGACGATGTCTCCACTATGTATGGTGGCCACACGCTAGATGCAGGGTTCAATCAAGTCCAATCTTTCCCTGCAGATCAATACTCCAAAGAGCTGTTCGCGCGTTTGGGGATGGCGCAATCGATCACCAATATTTGGCAAATGTACGTATACGACAAAACCTTTAGCTATCGTTTAATTCGCGAAGGTCGCGAGTTTCGGGTCGATTTTGACTTAACTCAGCCTGTCACGCCACCTACTGCACCTTGGGGTTATCAAGACTGAGTTTTTAGCCCTGCCGCTTGAGCTTCAGTTGGCGTTTTAGCTGGCTGTGGCTGCTGCGGTTTTGGTGCATAATCACTCACCGCCTCACAATGCACAGATACGAGTAATGACGGCTGATACGGGCGGATTGTTGATACCAACCGTTCGTAGTCTTGAATGCCAGTGTGAATGGTCAGTACCGGATTTTTGGAACCACATAAGGTTTGCGCATGTCTAAGCAAAAAAGTACTCTGCTGTTGGAAATGCGCATAACTGTCGCTATCTATACTTAATAGAAAACTATTATCTGAATAGCGCGTTTGGCTGTAATGCACTTGGTGATCAAAATCATAGAGGCGTTCAGCAGCGCCTAATGGCACCGGTGTTTGCTGACAACCCACCAGTAACGCAGCACTTAAGGCAATGGCGGGATATACAAGGAATTTCAACATCGCTATCCTTTTAGTTCATCACCCGCATGGTTATAACGGGTTTCCTTAAGCATAGGGTACTAGACTTGGAGTGGAAATGCTTGCGAAGATAAAAAACTGGCTCTGTGCCGACCCTACCTCATCAGGTATCCCAAAACACGATTTTAACCTCGCGCTTGGCGCTTTAATTGTTGAAATCATGCGCGCCGACAACGACTTGCATGACGACGAAAAAGCCATGGCGGTATCATTACTGCGCCATCGATTATCGCTCAGTATCGAAGAAGCCCAAACGCTGCTTGCCGATGCCAATCATAAAGTCGATGCGGCCATTGATTTATATGCTTTTTCTAAAGCCATCAATCAGCAAACCAGCAGCGAAGAGCGCATTGAGATTTTAACTTTACTGTGGCAAATCGCCTTAGCAGACGGCAATGTTGATAGTAATGAAGAACATTTAATCCGCCGAATTGCAGGGCTTCTGTACGTCACCCATGAAGATTTTATTGTCGCTAAATTAAGAGCGCAGAAGGCTTAAAGAGCTTAGTTTGACAAGAGTAATGAGATTTTATTCGTAATATTAAGCTACAAAAATAAGGGCTAAGGTTTAACTTATTGAAAGGGATGAGAATTGAATGGTCGGCATAGCAGGATTTGAACCTGCGACCCCTGACACCCCATGACAGTGCGTTATATATTCCTATCAACCTTTTAAAAACAATAACATAATGTTTTTACGTGGACCCACTTGTGGACCTGTTTGTGCCCTTGGTTAATGTAAGTTAGTGGTTGGTTTAACCATAGAAGAAGTAGCCTAGGCCAGTCAAGGAAAGAAACCTTACTTACGATAAAAGGTTTGTTGCTAAATTCTAACTAGCAGCTTAATCAAACTGATTAGCTCTGCTATAACTTTCTTTTCGAACCGATGTAATGAGCTGTAATGGCAATTTGCTCAATAAACTGTTAAATGTGGACAGGATATTACTCATGTAGATTGAGAAACGCTCGAACTACAGAGTTAGCGCTTTATCCTTAGTAAGGGAGTTATTATGAGTTTTTGGAAAAAGGTAGGGGAACTCGCAGTTAAAGCTGGAGGGGCCATCGTTGATGAAGCTAAGGCTGCTAATGAGAGATGTAAAGAGTATAGAGCTGAGATGCCCTCTAAATCAGACAGTGAACTGGCAAGAATCATGGAAAGAGAAAGAACTAGAACCCCTCTTAGAGCTACTGCAGCATTTCAGGAATTAAAGTCTAGAGGGTATTCACCAGAAGAGATTAAGAACCTTTAATTAAGATTTAAAGTGATGGAAGATAGAGGAAATTAATATGTCAGGCAAAATAAAACTACCACATACATGTCCAAAATGTGGAGTTCAAGCGAATACAGAACGTGAACTTGATCAAATTTTTGGTTATAGAACAATTGGTGGCGGCGTAACCAACCAAAGTCAGTGTAAAAAGTGTAGATAGTATTTAACGGATTATTGGAATAAAAAGTTAGTGTAAATAAGAGCTCTGAAACGTCTACTTCGGAGCTTGAGACAGACATTTAGAATTAGCAAATATGTCATTTTAACGGCTTAAATAAATCCCGTTCAACTCGTCTCCCAGATTTGAAACCTCGGGGTTCGAATTACCCACAGGGGAAACCTCTAGGAAGTACCTAAAGGCTCCTTCAAGGAGGCCTCTAGGCTTTGAGAGTTAGTTGAAGCAGCTCAGAATTCCATATCTTCCATATCGTCGAAGTCTAATCCCCGTAGTTCGGTTATAAACTCATCTGTCATTTCTAAGGGGTCTAATTCGAATATGGTGGCCTGCTCAACGGTCGTCTCTAGGGTTTCAGTGTTTGTTTGTTGATGTTGGGCATGTTGCCTTGCTTCAGCGGCTAACTGTGAAAACATTTGGGCTTTAATCGTGTTATCCATACTGCTCAAGTCTTTGCGGATTTCATTAGCGACTAAACTGGCCTCAGTAAGTCTTTTCTCTAGGGCGGCTTCTTTTTGTTCTATGAGTTTGTCTAGGCCATTCTCGCACGCATCCCGACAGGCACTTAATGTTGGCTTGGTGGGGTAGCCTTTGTCGTCGAAGCGGGCCACAAGTAAGCCCTGAAGAATCTCATGGGTAAACTTTACAAGCTTCGGCATATAGCTTTCATAAGGTTCTCCCTCAAGGTTTAACGTTTCGCGGACCCAAGTAGCTAAGCTGCGGTAGTTTCCAAAAGCCGATTTACTTAAGGTTCCTGCATATTTCGTTTCTAATTGTGAAAGGCTTAAATCAAAAAGGTGGCCGTGTAGCATCATACGGAATATTTGGGCTCGCTTTTGGGTTAGCGTTAAGGGAATCGGGTGGTTATCGTTTAAATCTAAGTTTAAGGTCATTAGTTCAGCCATAGATGAAGCATTAACTATCTCTATGGGCACTCTAAGGTCAAGGCCAAAAGCGGAACCAAGGGCGTCATAGCGAATATATCCATCCACCAGCACATATTGTTTGTCTTTAATTTTCGTAGCATAGCCTTTAGGTAAATCTTTAGGCAGGGAAGCTACAACCAAAGGGGGGATAGTCGAACTAAGAGCTATTCCTTGGGATGTGTCTTTAATATTGTTGTTTGCACTGGTGACTAGGGAAGCTATTCGCTCCTCCCTAAAGTTAATCAATGCTCTCCTTTCGGCAATACTGCGACTTGCAGTGAAGTCCCTAGAATTAATCTCGGGTAACAAAAGCAGGTCTTTTAGGGCGACCTTGCGAGCTCTTCCCATGGTTTCTCCTTCAGTAAATAAAAAAATAAACCTGAAGGTGGTTGTTTGGGTTTAATCCTTATTTTTCAAGGCTCTAAGGTTGATTTTGTTGTCTTTAGGGGGTCCTAGAGATTCATTTACGACAATAGACGCTGATGATTGCTACCTTATCTCTGAGTGGACGTTAGGGTTTAGGTGTCATCGTTCCGGTTGTGGTTTTAATTAATGTCAATATTGTTGTCTATAGGTTCTAAAGCTTTTGTCCAGTAGACGCAAAGGTATACGTTGATGTACGCGTGCAACTGACCCTAGAAAGTTAGTGAAGCCATAAGGAGCAGCTAAATTGGGCTTGACCTAATTTGATAGAGTAAGGAAGGGTGAAAACCCTCTGTGCCCACCCGCAATGTGATTGTTATATTTTTTTCCTTTTTAGCCATCGATATAGCGCGTTCAAATTTATACCAAAGCCCATAATGTTGGGCTTTAGTTCAACAATATCTAGAGATGAATCGGAAGACTGAATATCAGATAACCATGTCCGTCCAAGCAAGGTGATTTTTACATTGAAGTAAGTTGGCGGAGTGCTTATAGGTCTACTAACAACGGATTCAATATATTGTAGGTTTAAAAGATCCTCTATAACTGAAAAGTTATAGTCAGTTGTCTGGTCGATTTTTATCGGCTCATTTAAAGCTGCTAATTTCTTTAAGGTTTTTATATGTTCTTCCATTACTACCTCTCACTCTTGCTCAGAGCGCCACTTGATAAAAGTTACCAGTTACAGGTTTCTCGTAGGGGGATGATGGCATTTTCCAAGCCAGAGGTATCAAATATTGCTGTTACTGGGCTTTCATTATAAGGCGTTACTTGAGCCACCAATTTAGAAGAGGTTAGCATCTCTTTTAAAAAGGGTATTGGGGCATTATGAAAAGTTGCCTTTTTATCACTAGACATAGACCATCTTTGCGTAACGGCCTTATTATCACCAACTCGAGTAAGGACATCAGATTCGCGTCCAAGGTAGTTATTCCAGCCTATGTAGAGATCAGTTGTTTTGCTTTTGCAACGAGCAACTAAATAAACAGGCTTACCCCATCTGTTTTTCCCAGAGTCTGCATGTAAGATCAGGCTAACAGTTTTAGAGTCATCAATCGGATTTACATCTATAGAAACATCCCATTTTCCTTTCCCTTCTATCGATGTCGGTTGAGATTGTTGACCGTTTAGGCGTTTATGTTTAGCTAAGTTATCGAAGCACTCTAAACGTGACAAGTCACCCTCAATTACCGCGCATTTAGCATACTCCTTATCATCTATTGCTGCATAAGAGCCCATAGAAACACTGAATACTGTTGCTGCTAGCATAATTCTTTTTAACATACTTTTATTTCTCCTTTTGATGTTCAACAAGCGTTAATCAACGAGCGATGAAGCATTTGCTCTACCTTAAATTATCTCGTTTTCACACATTGCATACTTTTACCATTTATCAGAATTACTTTCTACTGCGTTGTTTTATATTGACTTTGTGTCTATTTTGTAGACTTTTAAGCAGAAAGTTCGATGTTTGCAAAAACATACCTATAGAAATCATCATTCAGGATCTGCGTCATCCCCAATGCTAGGTAATTTGAGCCTAACATTAGACTGGCTGTTGTCGTTAAGTTTTCTATGTCGCAATTTAGACGATTTTAGTGCAAGGGTGTTTGATAAGATCCCATTTGGCCCATATTGTTCAAATACATTTTCAAGGCTGGTGGAATGTTTTGCTATAAACTGCTCAAAGTAGTTCAATAGATCCTTATCAATTTTCAGCTTTTCCAGTTCGGCATTTGGAAACCAAGGTTTTAATACTTCTGCTTGGTCGAGCTTATCAATATAAGGCCATATCTTTTCGGTCCCTTGATACTTGCTATAAAGGCCGTAAGTTAACGACAGGCGCTTGTGGCCTGCTACTTGAACCGCTAATTCTTCAGGGCAGCCTACTTCCTCTAATGCAGTTGAAAAGTGGGCTCTAAAGCTATGAATACTGACCTTAAAGCCTTCAATCTTTTCGAAGCCAGACGTTATCCTACTGATCCTTGAGGACAGGGAATTAAGCTGTTGGTCTGTTTTAATCTCAGGAAACAAGTAGGTTTGGCCTTTTGAGCGCTCTAAAGCTTCTTCAATTATTGGTTGGACAGCTCTGTTGATAGGGACTATACGTTGTGCATTCTTAGTCTTGCCATTAGTTACTTGAAGGAATAGGCGATTATCCATAGTTACTACAGCATCTCGTCGGGCTCTGGCAAATTCTGCTAATCGACAGCCTAAAAACGGTAGCACTCGCACTAATGCGTAGGTTACAAAAGCGTATTCCCATTGGCGTTCTTTAGAAGTTTGCTCTAAGAGTATTTTTACTTCATCAGGCGAGAACAACCTAAAGTGTTCAGGGGCAGAACGCTTTAGCGGTGGCTCAACCTTAGTGTTTTTCCAAGGGTTATTCCCTTCAAATATTTCTCGGCTAATACCCCAACGCCACACTTCGGAAAGCTTCGTTCTATAGTGGGTAACGGTAGAAGGGGACCTGCCAGTATCTAGTAAGTAGTCTAAGAAGCGCTGTGCTGTGCCTGTAGTAATAGCTTCAGGTAAATCATCCTGTTTAAGGTACTGAACAAATATCTTTGAATAGCTTGTTACGGAATCAACGTACTTCTTAGGCTTCTTGTCTTTATTCTGCTTTACCCATGCTTCAGCTAGCTCTGTTATCGTATAGCGGTACTGTTCAGGTACTCGCTTTAGGGTCGCAGCGTAAAACGCTTTCTTATAAGTCTCATCATTTGGAATTGGGGACCAATCATCGGGGTCGATGTAGTCAAGGGTATTTGTACCATCAGGGCCAGTAGGGTCCCTTTCTTCTTCTAGGTATAATCCTAGGATTTCTCGGTAGATGGTGTGAAAGCGCTCTTTACTTAGTCTTCTGGAACGCGCTTCTTCAACACTCAAATCTATATTGGCGCTTATGGCATCGCGTTTAATCCGCGCTTGGGTGATACTTTTGGTTTCCAAAGAGACGCAAAAATAGTCTTTTTTACAGTGTTTTTTGAGTATATCGGGAACTCTGCGTCTGAAAAGCCACACGCCTGTAGGTGAACGTTTTAAGTATTTTCTCTCCATTTCAAACCCTCAAAAGCGGGCCCAAATGTGGACCTGTCTGTGGACCTGTAGTTTAAGGAAGAAAGAATATAATCGGCTCGAAAAGCCTTATGCTATAAAGGGTAAGGATTTGGTCGGCATAGCAGGATTTGAACCTGCGACCCCTGACACCCCATGACAGTGCGCTACCAGGCTGCGCTATATGCCGACATCGGGCATTACTATACGGAGATTTTTCTAAAAGGCAACCGCTTAAGTATTGATTGCACACTAATTAAGCGGTTGTTGAGGCGAGCTGGTTGATGTAACCCGCGCGGGCAAATTAATGCCAAATACCTTTTGGTAAGGTTTTGCGTAAATGCGGGTGTTGGCTTGGGTCAAAGCTTGGAGTTTTACCCGCTTTCAATTGGCGCTGATAATCTTTGGTGAGCCAAATAACTACGCCAGAAAGCATAAATAAAGCGACCACGTTAATGATAGCCATTAAGCCCATCGAAATATCGGCGAGTGTCCACACTAAACCAAGCTCACTTAACGAACCCCACATCACCATAGCTAATACGGTTAAACGGAATAACAGCATGCCTTTTTCGTGGTTGTGTTCGAGGAATAGCAAGTTGGTCTCGGCGTATGAATAGTTAGCCACTATCGAAGTAAAGGCGAAGAACAAAATGGCGATGGCAACAAACGTGGCACCCCATTCGCCCACGTGGCTCACCAATGCGGCTTGCGTTAAGGCTATGCCCGTCAGCTCAGAGCCTGGTACTAAGGTATCTGAAAGCAGAATAATCGCCGCGGTGGCCGAGCAAATTACAATAGTATCAATAAACACCCCTAGCATTTGTACATAACCTTGCGAAGCAGGGTGGTTTGGGTTTGGTGTTGCCGTGGCTGCGGCGTTAGCTGCGCTACCCATACCGGCCTCATTTGAGAATAAGCCGCGCTTAATCCCTTGGATCATCGCCTGCATGACGGCATACCCAATCGCTCCGGCACCAGCTTGCTCGATTCCGAATGCACTATTGATGATTTTCATAAAGACGCTTGGTAACAGCTCAACGTGTAAGGCACACACATATAAAGCTAAGACCAAGTAAGCTAACGCCATAAAAGGTACAACTAATTCAGCAAAGCGAGCGATGGTTTTAAGGCCACCAAAGATAATAAAAGCGGAGCCAATGACGAGGGCGATACCCATATAGAGTTTTGGAATGTCAAAAGCCACTTCAAATGCAGCGGTAATACTGTTGGCCTGTACGGCATTAAAGACCAAACCGAAAGCCAAGATTAAGCATAAAGAAAACGCCACACCCATCCAGCGTTTACCCAGACCCAACTCCATATAATAAGCAGGGCCACCACGGAAGTTACCTTCGTCGTCCTTGGTCTTATATGCTTGCGCTAAGGTACTTTCGGCAAAACTGGTCGCCATGCCAATTAAAGCGATTAACCACATCCAGAAAATAGCGCCGGGACCACCAAGATAGAGTGCAACAGCAACGCCCGCCATATTGCCGGTGCCAACACGTGCCGCTAAAGAAGTACAAAATGCTTGGAAGGAAGAAATTCCGTCATCGGCACCTTGACGACTGTTGAGCATGACCTTCCACATATAAGGAAATTGGCGGAACTGGATAAAGCCAAGACGGATGGTAAAGTACGTACCTGCGGCAATAAGCAGATAAATCAGGATATGGCCCCATAATAAGCCGCTGATCTGATCAAAGATGGCGTTCATAAACGATACCTATATAGAACGGGTTACAACAAAGTCGCACAATCTACCACATGCATGCACAGATGTAGAGTTTATGAGCATCACAGAATGAGTTATCCACAGTGAAATGTGGGTATCTTGAGGTTAACTTGTGTGATTCCATGTATTTGAAAAAAGGTGCGATTTTTATGAAAAAAGCGCTTGCGCAATTTTTTCTACTCCCTATAATGCGACCCCACTGAGACGAACAACGGCGCTGCAAAGCAAAGTAAGAAGTTGGAAGTTGAAGGTTGAGTCGAGTAAAACTTGATAGCGAGCTTCGAAAGAAAATCAAAACTAAGTGTTGACAATAAAACTGGATGACGTAAGATGCGCATCCCTACCGCGAAACGAATCGCGGCG
>NZ_JBHRSD010000020.1:0-721 GCF_042643375.1 Pseudoalteromonas fenneropenaei | reverse complement strand
CAGATTTATCAGGACTTGTTTAATACGGAAACTATCACCTAACAAATGCTCAGGCATATCCGCTGTGACATCGTATAGCACTTCCAATCCTTTTTGCTCTGCACTAGATGAAAAAACAAGGCCGATATCCTGCAGCAAATCCGTCAAACTAAATGGATGTGGGTCTAGCTCCAACTTACCGGCTTCAATTTTTGAGAAATCCAGAATATCATTTAACAAGGTAAGCAAAGACTTAGCTGCACTATAGGCTTTTTCTATATAGTCGGCCTGGCGTTGATCCAGCGTGCTGTTGGCTACCAATTGTAATAATCCCAGAACTCCATTCATCGGCGTGCGGATCTCGTGGCTCATATTTGCCAAAAACTCAGATTTTGCTTTATTAGCAGACTCAGCTTGTTCTTTTGCTTGTGCCAGTTCCGCTTCGTATTTAAGTTGTTTAGTTAAATCAAACGCGATACCAAGAAAGCCTGCTAGCTGACCTTGCTCATCTTTTAGTGCACTGACATTTAGTTTTACTTGCACCTGTTCACCGGTTTTTGTCAGGTAGGTCCAGCGCGCATTATCCGTTTGCCCCAGACGCGCTTTCGCTACAAGGGTTTCAAAACCGACCGCGATGTTGCTACCGAGCTCAGTGGTCAGCTTAGCGGCATGGCGCTCCACTTCTACGGGCAGATGAAAAATAGACGGGGTTTGTTGGAAAAGGACCTCCTCTGCGCGATAG
>NZ_JBHRSD010000002.1:0-320239 GCF_042643375.1 Pseudoalteromonas fenneropenaei | reverse complement strand
GTTCAACAAGGGATTATGTGACACAAACAACGTGTCCCATAAATACTAAGATGTTAACTGTCTTGTTTAATTTTGGGGCTGAATTCATGGAATTAGAAAATGATATAGTTATTACTGGTAAGGTTGTTGGATATAAAGGTGATAATTCACTTATAAAAGGCGTTATTTCTAATGAACACTCTTTAGATCCTATTAAAGTTGAATTGATTCGAAAGCAATTCCAGATTGTAGGTGATATCTCGCTTATCCCTATGTTGGAAACTGAATTATTTGGCTATTTTAATAATAATCATTCAGAAGCCTTAATAATTCCTAGTATGTGGGAATCAGGTGGCACTGAGAAAACTATTCTTAGGCTTAAAAAATTGAGGGAGAGGTTTGACTTACATGTAAGTAGTAATCTAAATAAAATATTCGATCAAAGCTCCACAAAGTTTCTCATTAGCCCCCTAGTTAATGAAGCTGAAGGATTGAAGATTCAAGCACATGAATATGCATTACATGAATTAGGCCATATATCTAATAACTCGTTATTGAAGAAGTATAAACAGGGGGTGTTTTCTAATTTATCTTGCCAAGCTATTGAAGAACTAAGGGCTGATTTGATTGGCTGGGCTATAGCTCATAATGTTTTTGATTCAGCTTACTGTGTTGATATCTTCCTATCAACTTTATGTTTAAGGCTTGGTTATGACTACCATCGTTTCGATAACGACTTAAATCCTCATAGTTTATGCGGAGAGATGTACATACAATTTTTAAAGCATAAAAAAGTTATCAAAAAAGAAAATGGTAAGTATAAGTTTTGTGACATCTCTTTTGATTTTATGGAATTATTTGATGAATTAATAAACTGGGCTATTGAATCTTCAATAAATGTAGACTCATATGAGTATGGATTAGACAAAAAAATCTTAAAAAAAATTGGAGCTTGGTATGAGTGATTTAACTTTTGAATTCAGTGATTTGCTTGGTTATATAATAGCGATTTTATCATTGTTTGTTTCATTTTGGCTACATTACAAATCTAAAATAACCGAACTAAATAGCAACGTTTATAAGCAGTCTTTAATCGATATTTCTAAAATGATTCACAATGTTGCTTTTAAAACTGTTTTAGAAACCAAGAATTATCCTTCAGATGTTGAAGGGTTATCTAAACAACGTGACCTTCTAACTTCCTCTTTAGAAAGCATTCAAGAAATTGCCAAGAATAAATTAGGGGATGAAATTTTAATTGGAGATTACGTATATGGAGATAAGCTTAGCCGACTAGAGCTGAGCTCATCAGTTTCTGATATATGGCTATTTAGCCATGATTTAAAACCTGATATTGATGAATATGAAGTGCTCAAGATCGTTTCAATGAATTTGGCTGCGGGAAAGAAGTACCATTATATTTTCCCTAGCGACCTTGATGAAGAAAAAATAAATACGTTTAAGAATAGAATACAAAATCAGCTTAGAAAGATTAAAGGCCGAAAACAAAGTGGGTTAAGTAATTTATATTTTATCCCTATAGATAGAGCAGTGAATATAGATCTATTTGCTCGTGGGAATATTGCTATTTACGAGTTTGAAAAAGAAGTAGATAGTGGAACTGTTGATGGATATATGGAAATTGTCCTCCCTAACAAAAGGAGAGGTTCATTATGGATACGTCAAGAGGGAAGTGTTACAAGTTCACTTTTGTATCAATTTCAGCATTTATCCAAGCAGAACTCTAAAGTTGATATGGACCTAGTTTTTAATAATACAGATTCAGAAAAGTCTATTATCGTAAAAATTGTTGAAACACCTGAAGAGTTCGAATTTGTTAAAGATATACGCCGAAAAGTTTTCATAAATGAACAAGGTGTAACTGAAGAAGAGGAATTTGATAGTGTTGATGAAAAAGAATGTACTCATTTGATAGCCCTTTCTGCTGGGAAGCCTATTGGTACATTACGTTTTTATCCAATAGAAAATCAGGTTCAAATTGGACGTGTTTGTGTTCTAATCGAATTTAGAGGAAAAGGGATTGGAAAGATATTAATGCACAATGCTCTTCAGTTAATAAATATTCAATATGTTAAAAGCGTAGTATTAGAATCACAATTAGAAAAAATAGGTTTCTACGAAAAGTTTGGCTTCATTCCCTATGGTGATTTATTTATTGATGCAAGAATACCTCACAGAAAAATGGTATTGTGTTTAGACAGTTAACAAATTGCTCAAAGCGGATTCCATAAACTGCTCCGTTTTTTGCTATTACGCTTCGCGAGCAAAAACCGGCCCAGTTTATTCCACCGTTTAGCAAAGCGTTATGCTTAATCACGTAAAATCAGTAGCTTATGCTTTTTCTTTGTTCCCTCAGCTTTTTGGCTTTGAGCTTGTCGGCAAGTTGGCTTCAGTGGGCGCTGTTTTCCGGACACTTATTCTTTGGCGCTGAAAATTCAGAGTGTTGCCTCAGTCAATTTTCGGGTAAGCGCGAGGTTAGTGCGGCTAGCTCAATCAGTACTTCGAACTTAGGTTTCTGAGTTTTAGCAGCCAAATTTCAAAGCCTGATTTTCAAAACTTATGAGTCATTTCGGCTTTCTACGTTTTGGCTTTTGTTTGTAAATCAAAGTCGAGTTAATCTTGGTTTAGGAAAAGTTTAACCCATTGAAGCTTAAGCATAACACATATGAGCCTTCTCAAAGTCAATAGGTAATATCATTCTTTTGGCCGCGTTAGCGGCCAGTTTATTGTCCATTAGCAAGATAGACTGCTTCATCTGTCATCATGGTTGCCAAGCGATGGCTTGCAACAAACACATATCGGGGCTCTCTTATCTCACTCTCAATGAGCGCCTGCTGATCTCAGTATCCTTACTGACAGCAGGGGCACCAGACATTCATTGGTTAACCTATTGCTGGCACTATTCAACGTGTCGGGCTTAAAGCCAGTTAATTTCAGGCTCAGCATAGGTGCATACCATCTTGCTGATGGTAAATGCGCGGCGACAAGGTGTCTAATCAAAGCGCTCTGGCTACGGCAGTGTGCCAGAAGGTGGGTGTTCAGTTTATTGCTACGGGCTACCCACTCTTCAGTTGAGCATCAAGCATGATGTTCGAGTTAGACCTTCAGCTCACCTTGTCCCGCGACTTTAGTCGGCTAGGAAACGTTTTTCATTGGAGACCTTTTGATTTTTCAGCATGTAATATACACAACGGCCAATTTTATGCGCTAGGGCGGAGAGTGCCTTTGCCTTGCTCATACGTTTTTGTAGTTTTAACAAATAGTTTTTGGCTTTGTCATTACCGCGTAAGTAAAGCACTGCAATTTCGCCGAATGCCCATTTCAAATGAGCGTTACCAATTTTATTACCTCGGGTGCCATAGCTTTTACCAGCTGATTCGGCTTTGCACTTTATTAAGCGGCTGTAGGAAGCAAAGTCCTGTACAGTGTTAAAGCGGGCGATATCACCAATCTCTAGAGAATAGTCAGCGCTAGGATGCGGCCAATGCCTGGAAAGCTGGTGAGGATATGATAATCACTACCGTTATGATGTTTAGCATGCTTTTCAATGAAGCATTCGATAGCGCTGAGTTCATGGTTGTAAAAGGCAATAATGTTTAAATCTAAATCAATATTACGTTGTACAAACTGATCGTCAAAGCGATCCCGCATCGCATCGCGGGCATAGGGATAGCGTAAGTTCAGATCATTAGGGGGTAAGTTGTACTGACTGGTGGTGTTTTTAACATGTGCTTTTAAGTCCGCCCCATGACGCACAATGCGGGTGCGGCGGCGCAGCAAATCACGGACAGAGCGCATTGCCGATGGGTACACGTAGGCTAGAGGGAAATTTCCACCACGAATAAGATGAGCGATTTTATAGGAATCAATACGATCGTTTTTGGCTTTGCCGCCATAATAGCCTTCATGTATAAGGCATGACCAAGGATAAAATCGATGCCGTGCTTAGCACAAAAGTCACTGACCCAGTACCAGCAGTGCATGCATTCGACACCGACAACGATATTGCCGATATAAGGGTTTAATAAATCAAACAAAGGCTCTGGCAATGCCTTGATTTCTCGGTGTAATATGGTTTCACCCGTGGCATCCAGAATACAAACGTATAATGAGCGAGCATGCAAATCTATTCCACAATAGTACGGATGTTGTGTAGTATAAAATTTCATTGGGTCTTCTCCTTTTTGGTTTGGTCGCCTTCCAGCTTAGTCAATATGGCTGAACTGGGGGAGAAGGCTCAATGAGTATCAAGGCAAGTCAATCTGACAGCTTACTCTCCACTTGTGTTCGTGCGGGAAAAGCTTCGCACAAACACAAGTTCCGTTTCAGCTGCAGTTGCTTGCGGCGTTATGTGGCATGGAGATAAATTGAGAACCTCAAGGATAGTCAAATACACTTTCATCATGTTCGTAATGCTTACAGCATTAAGTACATTTACGAGTATGGTAATAGGAATAGACAATTTAGCGGCACTATCATTTGGCGAATATTTTACATATCAATTAATGCCGCCATCTTTGTTAGCAGTAGCCATGTATGCGCTAATGGCGAAACGAGACTCAGCTAAAGCCTGGAGCTACACTGCCAGTGTGTTTTTGTTTGGCTTCCTAATGGGCATGTTAATCCTTTCGTTGCTGATGCAAGAACTGTATATCCCACCAACATGGTTCGTAGAGCTTCCTTTGTCGGTAGCCTCGGCTATTTTTGGTACTTTAATCGGGATAAAGTGGGGTATAAAAAGTGCGTCTGCCACATAACAAACGCATGAATGAATGGACGTCTAAAGCTTGGCTGACGCTCGTTCCTCGCTGATTTTAGCCAAGCTTAATCCGCCCATTATGCAGGCGTTAGGCATCTTATTACCATCAAGGAAGTATCAATTGGAAATCAATTTAAGAGAAATAACTGTCGAGAATTGGCTCGACATGATCAATTTAGAAATTACAAAAGAACAAGAAGACTTTGTTGCATTGCCCTCTGAAGCAATAGCAGCCTCGAAATTTTACGAATACTATATCAACAGAGGAATTTATCTAGGCGACAAGCCTGTAGGGTTTATTCAATACTATCCGAATTTCAGAGACGGAAAGCCCAAAGAAATCTTCATTGACCAGCTTTTGATTGACGTCGAATTTCAAGGGAAAGGATATGGCTCTGCCGCTACCAAGCTAGTACTTGAAGAAATTAAGAATCTAAGTGGCTTTGACTCTATCTCTATTTGCTATGTCGAAGGGCACGATATAATGAGAAGATTCTTTGAGCGGTTTGGGTTCAAAGTCATCGAACAAGATGAATTCGATGAGACTATTATGGAGCTGAATTATGCCTAACAATCGCATTAAAACGCTCGCAGGCTCGCTGGGACGCTAACACATGGGCAGCGTCACTTTGTTCCTAATTATAGCTCGAGTGTTATCGCCCTTTATGTGGGCGTTAGCAGGCTTTCGGGTTTTAAGGGTTTTTAGTCAGTAGTTTTGTTCGGGCCTAGCTCGCGTTTGGCTTTCCAAACAGCACTGGCAAATAGTCAAAGTTCGTCAGTTTGTAGGTTTGCTGCAAACGTTTAGTAAATTGGCGCTGCTCTTCGTGGCTTCGCTTAACAGTTTTACAGGTTCCGGTTGGCTCGCCGTATCGCAGTTGGCTGGTTTAGTTTTTAATAAAAGCAGTCGGACGCGTACCGCGCAGCTGTTTTGGGCGTTATACCTGAATAAGATAGAGGCTTATGGACAATCCGATAAGTAAATTTGAAAGTTGGTGGCAGGAAGCTTTAGCCGATAGCCAATTGCAGCAAAAAAGTGCTGTATGTGTTTCCACAATTGATGAGAATGGTTTTCCAGCGGGCAGGTTTGTCGATTTAAAGTCGGTCAGTGATTCAGGCTTTATTTTTTGCAGTTATTTTGATTCAGCCAAAGGCAAGCATATTGCGCGGGAGCCAAAAACTGCAATGACAGTCTGGTGGGATCATGTTGGTTACCAAATCCGAGTTGTTGGTTCAGCTCAAGTGATAACTGATGTTGAAGCTGATTACTTTTGGCAAGACAGAAGTAGAAGTGCACAGGTAATAACAACCGCCTTTGAACAAAGTGAAATATTAAATTCAGAAAGCGATTTGGTCATCCGGCTTGAGGCTGCATCAGCACAATTTGCAGACCGGCCTATTCCCAGACCCAATAATTGGGGTGGCTATTGTATTAAGCCTATCTCAATTGAGTTTCTCACATTTCGGGAAAGCCGATTACACCTGAGAGAGTTGTTTGAGTTCAAAAGTAATGGCTGGGTTAAACAACTACTTCAGCCGTAAAAGTATAACAATCCGCGTCATTCAGGGCCTTCGGCCCTTGCGACGCTCGCAAATTCGCGCGCATGCGCGGGGCGTTATGTGTCCAAATTATGATTAGCCTTTTTAGACGAACTAGGATTATTGATACACCACTCAAAGTAGAAAAAGTTATTGAGAAGTTGAATCAGATCAACGGTAAACAAATCAGTCAAACTAAGAGTGTTGAAGTTACAAGCAAAGGAACAAGAACCTTCGGTGTCTCGTTTCGTAACCCTTTAGCTGTAAGACAGATGAATTATTCAGTATCAAAGGAAATTTGGATAGAGAATTACGAAGCTGGTGCAAAACTTCATGTGAAAACTAGACCGATAGTATTTATCTGGGCTTTACCATTACTTATGTTAACAATGCTGCCCAACCTGTTGTTCGAGTATGGGTTTGCCGGTTTGCTTATTTACTTGGCCCCTCTGGCTTGCATTGATTTATTGTTTTTGGGGAAATCGATCCCAGAAAATAAAGCTCTTGATTTATTAGTTAATGGTCAGTTTTGATGGCACATAACATCTTAGTATTTATGTGACACAAACAACGTGTCCCATAAATACTAAGATGTTAGCCACCCAATAATGTGCAGCCATCAAAAATAAAACTGTATAAACAACCAGTGCTTGTGTTATCGTGTTCTAAATTAGAGACAATACACAAGGTAGTAATATGTTACTGGATTTAGAACCGAATGCTCTTCAAGATTTTGACTTCATAATTGGTAATTGGAATGTAAAGCATCGCCGCTTAAAAGATATTCTAAATGGCGGTGAAGAATGGATTGAGTTTAATGGGCTATCTTCAACCGTTAATACCCTTGGTGGTTATGGAAATATCGAAGATGTTCAACTTAATTTCCCAGATTCGTCAGTAAGAGCAAAAGCTATTCGTTCATATAATTCTGAAAAAGGAGAGTGGTCTATCTGGTGGCTAGATGGTCGAAACCCGAATGCACTAGATACGCCAGTTGTTGGCAAATTCTCCGAAGGGATTGGACGATTCTATGCGGATGAAGTCTACAATGACACTCCAATTAAAGTAAGATTTCTTTGGAATTCAACTAATCCCAAAAAACCTACATGGGAACAGGCGTTTTCTAAAGATAATGGAGAAACTTGGGAAACCAATTGGTTAATGGAATTTTCTCCAATAAATTAGTACGTTGTAAGTGGCTAACAAGTTGCTCCAAAGGACAATTTATACGTTCACACTTTTAGCTGAACCGCTCGCGGGCAAAAACTGCGCCCATATAAATTGGCTATGAGCAAAGCGTTAGCAACCTAATTGAGCATATAGAAATTTTTTAACCCCTTTTGGTGTGCTTGAGCGTTATTAAAAAATAACTAAAAATTACAGGAAGAATATGAATAACAAAGTTTTAATATCTCTCTTCATAATTCCACTAGTTTTATCCAATGTAGCGAGTGCAGCAAAGTGCAGCGATGTCTCAGAAACTATTGCAAATAAACTGGAAAACAACTACGTCATACCAAGTACAGCAACCAAACTATCTCAGCTAATACGTTCAAAGACTTTTATAACGGGTTGCAATAACCTTCAATCAAGTGAAGAAATAGCCGAGTTTATGACTTCAGAATTAAACAAAATTGCTAATGATAGACACCTCTCTGTTGTTTATGACCCACAATGGGTAAATGAATTGAAAACATACCGTTCTTCAGCACAAACTGAGTCGTTTGCGGATAGTCGAGTCATGGAGACTCCGACAGATAACTATGGTTTTAAAAAAGTTGAAATGCTTGATGGCAACATTGGTTACATCGACATAAGAGCGTTCTCTGACAGTCACTTAGGTGGTGAGACGCTTGAAAATACGATGAAATTTTTACAGCATGCCGATGGTATCATTATTGATTTAAGGAACAATTTTGGCGGTAGCCCATTTATGGTGACTTCCTTAGCAAGTTACTTTTTTGACTTAGATACTGTTCATTTATCGACTTTTGAAAGCCGTGAGAATGGTGTGTTAACTCAAACGCAAGATTGGACTTCTCCTTATGTTCCGGGTCCTAGGTTTAAAGATACTCCTCTTTATATTCTCACCAGCAGTAATTCTGCATCCGCTGCTGAAGGCTTTAGCTATGCAATGCAAAGTTTGACCAGAGCAACCATTGTTGGAGAGGTAACTGCTGGAGCCGCTCATGCTAGAAGAGCAGAAATAGTAAATAACGATTATATTCTCACATTACCATCTGCACGACCTGTTGACCCCAGAACAAACGATAATTGGGAAAGAAAAGGTGTAAAACCAAATATTGAAACGAGCAGCGACAATGCACTTAATGTAGCTTATGCAGAGGTGCTTAATTCCTTAATCAAAAGTAATAGTAAAAACCTTGGTTTGCATCAATGGGTCTACCCATTGGTTAAAGCAAAATCGAGCCAATACCAGCCAAGTCAAAGTGATTTCAATGAGATAGTAGGTACGTTTGGAGAGCGCAAGATATTCCAAGAAAATGGTAAGCTCTTTTATCAATATTCAAATGATCCAGCGTTTGAAATTGAGTTGCTTGATAAAAAGACCATCGTTTTTAAAGCGTTTACTGAAGCAAGACTACAAGCAATATATAAAAATAAGCAAGTCATTGCATTGAAAATGCTCTCTTTGGGTGAGGATGAAAGAGTGTTTCAGAGAACGATGTAAAAATTGTTATCAAGGCTGTTAACACGGACAAAAAATAGTTGGCTTTGCTCGGGTTACCCTCGTACCTCACAAAATTTTGGCCAACTATTTTTAGCCGGTTACAACGGCGTTAGGTTTTTAATGACTTCTACTCAAACGAATAAGCATGATTAATATACTTACTATTATATTCCTTATACTTTCATTCACTTGCAATGCGGTTGTTAAGCGACATGATGTTCAACCAGAAGTGTATGAAGTTAAAAAGATCCCTGATTTTTTTATTGATATGCCGCATGAAGGAGCTGCTGTTCTTATTGATAAATATTGGTTGGTAACTGCTGCGCATGTAGTCTTTTACGATTATCACGATAAACCCATAATGCTTCATGGCGTAGAAAATAGAATTGAAAGGGTTATCTTCCATCATGGATACAAGGAAGACCCAGGCAATCGGGGGCAAGGAGTTGCTAAGCCATTAATAGATTTTTTGAGCAATCGAGATGATATAGTGCTACTCAAATTAGCTGAACCAGTTGAACATTTAAACCTATATCTCGATACTATGATAATAAAGAAATAGGTGAGGAAATTACTATATTTGGTAGAGGAGCAACTGGTACAGGTCAGACGGGAGAAATATTGACTACCAAAGCACCTTCTCTTTGGGAAAGTATTTCAAACACTATAAGATCTCCGTTTACAGATATAGACGAAACTCAAGCTAATAGAACACTAAATAATTATAAAAATATTATAGAGTCAGCAAATGAAAACTGGTTTACGTTCCGGTTCGATAGGGCTGATGATGCACTTCCACTTGAAGGAAGTGTTGGTTCAGGTGATAGTGGAGGTCCTGCAATTATGGTGCAAGATGGCATACCTGTGCTTATCGGATTAGCAAGTTGGCAAGAATACGAAGGTGATTTAAAAGATTATGTCGGAGGAAAGTATAGGGCTGTTTCTGTATTTGTCAGAATCTCATCATACAACCAATGGATCGATAAAACCATCTTGGCATACGGAAACAAAACCTAACAAGGTTTTTTCAGTCGAACTCGCAACAGCTTGCTCGGTTCCACTTCGTTTCACATTTTAGCAAGCTATTACTTGCAGCTTAAAACGGCGTTAGTGTTTTGAGGAGATTTTTTTGAAATTCATTTTGTTATCTATCTTTGTGTTGTCCTTTTCTGTGGTCGCAGAACCGAAGTTTTCAAAGATTGGGGACTTTGAACTGGAATATGAAATCGCTGGCAGTGGAGAGTATACAGTCCTTCTAGAAGGCGGTGCTGGTGCTGGTTTATCAGACTGGGATCCTGTCTTCGATAAAATTGCTGAAAAAGCGACAGTTATTCGCTACTCAAGGGTAGGTAATGGTAAGTCAACTACAATAAAGCGTCATTTTACTTCTGACGAGTATGCTAATTATGCCAGCCACCTTTTACAAAATTTAGGGATTACGCAGCCTGTCATTTTAATTGCTCATTCTTATGGCGGAAATGTAGCTAGGGATTTTGCCGTGGCTTACCCTACTCAAATACAGGCACTACTGATGCTTGATCCCTCTTCGGAGCATGATGTGGATATTATGCGGGCTATTAATTTAGAGCAGGCTAACAAAGAAATTGCCGCGGTTAAGCTTGCTGATATGGAAAATGGCATGTCAAACAACTACTTGGATTTTTGGAGTAAGAGACCTTTACCGAACTACCCACAGATCAAAGATATGCCTGTTACTGTTATTGCCTCTATCAAAAAAAATCCCAATCCTCCACACTTGCTTGCTAGTGACCAAGGTGTAGCCAAGTGGGGTGAGACATGGAAACAATGGGCTGAAGCTTTTCCACAAGGGCGGGCCGTGTTAACAGAGAAGAGTGGTCATTTTGTGCAGTTTGACGAGCCTGAATTAGTAATGAGTGAACTTAACCAACTTATTGAGCGGCTTATAAAAAATAAAATAAAATAGACACCCACAATTACTGTTTTTTGTTCTTTGACTATCTTTTATCTATCTGGGTAAAAGGTAGGCAGCATTGATGGCAACGGCGCGTAAAAGACAGGTCAGCATGGCGGATACCAAATATTATCACTGAATTTTGCGCTGTATTCGCAGCGCCTTTTTGTGCGAAGAAGACAGAGTAACGGGCATAAGTTATGAGCATCGCAGGCAATGGGTGGAAGATAAACTGCTTGCGCTTGCCAAAGTATTTTGTATTGATGTCGAGCATATGCGGTGATGAGCAATCACACGCATATTGTATTGTAACGGACAACCTTTAGGGAAAGATTGTCCATAGTGATAGAGTACTAGGCAATATTAGTAGCTAAGTTCAATTTGACCAACGGTTATACTGCCTTTATCCCATGTTGTTCTACACCTTAAGTCTAGAACAGCGCCACTTTCGTAGTTATTGTTTAAAGTTGTGGTGTAGCTAACAAATTGCTCTGCTGTTACGCTTGAGTCTGATATATCTGTCCAATTAAAAGCTTTACCGGTATTAAACTTGAACCATTTATTTATACCACCATCACTCACTTTACGGATCGTTGAAATCATACAGGAGGCATTGGTACCGGTTAGTCCTTTAGTTAACCCATAAACGGTTAGCGTAAATTGGCCAATATTGGCATTGAGCGGCACGCTACAGTTGAAGTACCGCTCAGTTCTTAAATAGGTAGGATTGTAAATAAATTCTCCATTTGCCGTGGCGCCTGTTTGCTCGCTGTGTTTTTGTGTTAACGCTGCTAAGTTACCAACCGTATTTGCATGCTTAGTGAAAGCTGCAGCCTCTAGCTTGGTATCCAAAGCACAGTTATTTGCACCTGAGTACAACTCAACAGTAGCGTAGGCAGAGTTTGCTGCAAATAATGAAGCGATAATCGCAAGTTTGGTTTTCATACTAATTCCTTGTTTTAGTTAGCGAAGTCGGCACATTAACAGGGTGTGATGATTTAGTAAATAAAATGATTATAAATATTAATGAAAGTGTTTTGAGGAGAATGATAAGTTAAGTTACAAATGTGAGGTGACAGCGCAAAACTAAAGAAGCGGACTCCACTTGTGAGCAAGGTTAGCAGCTAACAAGTTATTAAATTTTATTCCGGCCACACACAGCGAGGATGCCACAAGGCAGCCTCGCTGCGCTGAGGCCAACCGAAAATTATCCCATCTTACAATAATGATTTAAATAATCCTGATGACTTGGCAGTTGCGCAACGGTGCGGGCGACTTGGTTTTTTAACTGGCCCAGTAGATTTGCTAACTCTTCGTCGCTCATTACATCCACGATAGGGTGATAGCTTTTGGGCATAATTCGTTGGCCAAGCATGACTTGAGTCCAAGAATTTTCACCAAATAGCTCATTGCCAACTTTAAATACTCGGCCGGTGTTTTCGAATAGCGCAATACGATGGCGTAGCGAGTCAGGGATTTCTATACTGCTGCAATGGCGCCAAAAGGCACTGTCGCGACGTTCAGTGGCGTAATAGTGAAGGATGATAAAGTCTCGAATATTGTCGACTTCTTCGCGGGTTTGTTGGTTAAACTCGTCAATATCAGCTTGAACAATGCCTGCCTGTGGGAACAATTGCATTAGTCGCACAATACCACGTTGGATCAAATGAATACTGGTTGATTCCAGCGGTTCAATAAAGCCTGAGGCCAAGCCAAGCGCAACACAGTTTTTATGCCAATGTTTACGCCGTTGCCCAGTAATAAACTTAATCACACGGGCTTCATGTAATGCCTCAGCAGGGAGGTTTTGCATTAATGTATGACGGGCTTCATCATCCGACATAAAACGGTCGCTGTAGACAATACCATTACCCATGCGCGTTTGTAATGGAATTTGCCATTGCCAACCTGCGGCATGGGCAATCGCGCGGGTATAAGGCTTGGGGGCGCTATTTAATGCGGTTTGCACCGCAATTGCCGAGTTGGCAGGTAGCCAATGGCTCCAGTCGTCATAACCCGTATGTAGCGCTTGCTCAATTAATAGTGCTCTAAAGCCAGTGCAATCAATAAACAAGTCGCCGTCAATAACGCGGTCATGATCAAGCGTAAGGCTTTTGATATAACCAGTTTGCTCACACAAGTTTACTCGTTGAATTTTGCCTTCAATGCGTTTTGCGCCATGTTCAAACGCCATTTTTTGCAGGAATTTGGCGTATAAAGAGGCATCAAGGTGATAGGCATAGTTCAAGCTTTGTTTATGTAAGTGGGCAAATTTACCTTGCTTGGCGGCAATTAACTCGGGGCAATAGTCGCCAAATTCACTGGCCATTCCTTGAGCTTTACCTTTTAACCAAAAATGCTGAAAGCCTGCCGCCCAGCAGTCTTTGCCAGTGTAACCAAAGGAGTGAATATAGTTATCGTGCTCAGCGGCCCAATTTTCAAAGCCGATACCGAGTTTAAAGGTGGCATTGGTGGCTGCCATAAATTCTTGTTCGTTGATGTGCAGTAAGCGATGCAAGGTCAATAATGTGGGGATTGTGGCTTCGCCAACCCCAACTGTGCCAATTTGGTCAGACTCGACAAGGGTGATATCGAGAGTTTTGCCGAGCAACTTTGCTAACGATGCTGCCGCCATCCAACCGGCGGTGCCACCGCCTGCGATCACTACTTTTTTAACTTGATTATTGAGCATCTTTATTTACCACTTTCATCGCTTACACGCTTATTTACGCATTAATTGTTGGGCTAATTGTTGTTTTAGTTGCTTGATTAGCCGCTCGTCAGTGTCTCCAAGCCGGCCTTGTAAGTGGCTTGGGATATGGTCAATTGATTGGGTATCAGCAAACACATAATGTTCAAAAAGCTGTTGCCACGCGCGTTTTTCATGAGTGGGCAAATGGCGCAGCGTTAAGATGGCATGGTTGAGTGCCTCAGATGGGCTGCCCGCTGTCGTTGGCGTATCGCGCCACCAGTAGTTGATTTGCGCATTAATGGCTTCCAAACCTTCCACATAATGCCACCACATGCTTGGAATATAAACGCAATCACCGGGGGCTAAATCAACCACTAATGCATGTTCTAGTGCCTGTTCGAATTTTGGGAAACGTGCAAAATCCACTGCCGCAAAATCAACCATGCTAATGGGGCGCCCCGCTGGATTAAAATCCAACGAGCCAATATATAGGTTTTTAACCTGCTCAGGGGGGAACAAAATAAATCGCCGTGTGCCAATTATGTTGCAGGCTAAATTAAGCGGAAAGTCGCTATGCGCCGCCACTTTGCTTTGCTGCCCAAGCCACAGGCTGGTGAGCGGTTGGTGCGCCTCAAGGCCACAGTGATGCGTTTGTGCTAACCGCGGAAACCAGCGCTCAATTAAGGTTGAGCCCAAGTAAAACGTGCTGCTCCCCGTTGGTGATGGGGTTTTTAATTGTGCTGCGAGCCGAGTAAATGGCCCTTGATGAACGCGAAAATTAAACCCAGTGAAATTCTCGTTATAAAAAACTCGGCCGTTGGCAGTAGGTGCCACTTCAAACACAGTGACTGGCTCTGTGGTTGCGTGCTCGCTCAAATAATCAAGCGCAGTTAGGCTATCTTGCTTGGCTAACGCGACAATTGGCCAATCAGCCACTTGTTGGCGCAGTACCACAGGGGTTGTCAAAGCGCTCAGTGTGGCAGCAAGCTCAGTTGCTGCGATAGGTGGGTGCTCAGCAACAGGAGCAAGGCTTGTGATATCAAGCGGTTCAAGCGCCATTTGGATTATCCCTGTAGCGCGTTGGCTTTTTGCACTAAGTTTGCTAACTGCGATTGTGACGCCAGCATCATATAAATCGCATCTAACATACCTTGCTGCTGCAGTGTTTTTAAGGTGTCGGCGCTGAGCTCGGCCAGTTTGTTTTCATTAATAGTATAAAGACCACTGAGCTGCATGGTTTCGCCACTATTGAGTTCGATATCAAGCGATAGCGACTCAAGTAAATGATATTCCAATAACGAGCTAATAAACTGCGCATTTTCAGCAACACCTTGATGCAATAACTCAAGAGATTGACCAATGCGTTCAAGGTACGGTGTGTACGCGCCAAATTCGCCAAAGAGCGCTTCGCCTTGGGTCGTTGAGATTTTAGGGCTGGCTAGGTCAATGTGGATCACGCGCTGCTCACCTTGCACACCTATTGAGAACGGCAAACGTTCTATTGCAAGCGGAATATAGCTAGCTTGCCAGCAATTTTGCTGCAAAAACAAGTTTTGTTGAGGCTTTAGGCCAAGTAGCGCGGTAGGGAGAAATTGGCCTGTTTGGCTGTCTTTTTGCAAAAATATTGGATAGTGCGCTTGTACCTGACGAAATTCAGACACAAAGGTAAATGCATAATGGCAATCGTCGCCAAGCGCTGCTGATTTGTCGGTGATTATTTTTAAATCTTTATGCTCGGCAAAGTTTAAGAGTACGGTTTTAGTCATTATTATCTGCCTCTAAAGTCACACGGTGGCTAGGCCGTGCTTCAAAATTTTGTTGATCAGCTCTCGGTTGCTAGGCAGCCGCAGCTGCTGCGTTAATTTTTGTTGAAAGGCCGGATATTCCTTCGCAGTTTGCGCGGCAATACGTTGCTGCTGGCGGTTTAGCTTTAAACTGACATTGGCTGGTGCATTTTGCATCCCATAATACACATACTGCCAACTCGCCGCAGGAAACAGCCCTTCAATCATAGGTAAATCATAGCGGCTGGGGAGTGTGGTTGACCATTTTCTTAACCATTGTTGTAAACGCGCGGAGCAGTACATGCCATCCTGATGCTGGCGCCAGTACGCCTCGGTGCGTTCACTGAGCACATAATGGAGTTTAAGAAAGTCGACAATATCTTGCCAACGCGCTTTAAATAAGTGGTTAAATGCGGCAGCGTTATCTGCCAGTTGCGCGGCTTGGTAGGGGAATTGCTCCACTAAAAACCGCGCAGAAAGCTCAACCATAGCGAGCGCGGACGCCTCAAGCGGCTCAACAAAGCCTGCCGCCATGCCGATAGCGAGCACATTCTTATGCCAAAACTGTTCACGATACCCAGGGGTAAATTTAAATAAGCGTGGCTCTAAGTCTTTGATATGTGGGTACTTTTGCGCAATGTAAGCCATAAGGTTCGCGGTTGCGTCTGCCTCACTACAGTGATCACTCGAAAACACATGGCCAATACCCGCGCGGTTTTGTAAGCCGATTTCCCAGATCCAACCATGTGGTTGCGCTGTTGCTAAGGTTGCAGATTGAATGGGGTGCTGGGCACAACTATAAGGAACTTGAACCGCCAGTGCAGAATCATTAAATAGCCTATCTTTAACACTATGAAACGGCACTTGGTAATGCTTGGCTAATAGCACACTGTCAAAACCGCTACAGTCGATAAATAAATCTGCAGTGATATCACCATATTGCTGACAAGTAAGGCTGAGAATATGTTGTGTTTCAGCGCATGCGTTGACCGCGATTACTTCATCGACTATCAGCTTAACTCCAAGCGTTTCGCAAGCATGTTGTTTAAGCAGTGCGACAAAGCCATTGGCGTCAAAATGGTAGCCATAGTTATTGATAGCGGCGTATTCTGGCGTGGTGATGTCTTTAGGTGCAATGCCTTGCTCAATTAAGCGCGGCTGCCCTGAAACGACATGAGCAAAAGGTAAATGATTGGCCTGCGCGGCCCAAAATAAGCTGCTATCAATACTGGTTTGTTGCCAAGGGGCTGAGAAGGGGTGATGGTAAATATCGCTGCCATTACGCCAGCCAAAAAACGCGGAACCTTGTTTAAAAGTGGCTTGGCAGTGACGAACTAAATCGCTTTCTTTGATGCCAATACGCTCTAAAGTGCCACGCATGGAAGGCCAAGTTCCTTCACCAACACCAAGTGGCTTAAGTGAGGGGGATTCTATGACGGTTACTGAGTTTAAATGGTCGCCTAATTCTGCTTGTAATAAGGCTGCCGTAAGCCAACCTGCTGAACCACCACCGAGTATAACCACATGATTTATCGTATTATTCATTCTGCTTACCACATACAGATGGGAAAAGGGCTGCACTCAGTGCGAGCCCTTGGGATAAACACATTATGACAATCGAGTTTAGAATGTATAGCGAACGCCAAAGTTATATCTTGGGCCAGTTTGCGTTACATTCAGCACTTGTTCTTTAGCGCGACCATGCGTGCGGGTGTATTCATCAGTAAGGTTTAAACCTTCGATAAACACCGTGAGTTTTTCATTAATATCGTAACTCACGCTGGCATCCCATTGACCGTAAGATTCCACGTACACTGAGTGTGAGCCTGTGCCTTGACCTGTTGATGCTAAGAACTCGTCACGCCAGTTGTAAGCGATACGTGCTTGCAAGCCATCATTTTCATAGAACAAGATAAAGTTAGCAGAATCACTTAAGCCAAGTAGGGCAAATTGCTGCTCAAGACTGAAATTATCGTAAGCGATATCACCTTCAACAAAAGTCAGGTTGGCAATGACACCAAAGCCGTTGGCAAATACGTGTTGCGCTGCAACTTCCCAGCCTTTTAGGGTAGCTTCTTTTTGGTTTACTGGCACTGTGATGTTAAAGAACGCAGCCGCATCATCACCTTCAATACCATAAATGGTTGAACCATCTACAGAATCTGGGTAGTTAGTAATGATGTAATCACGAATGGCTTCGGCATTGTTACCCACTGCTGCAACGGCTTCTTGGTAACGTGAGCCTTGCGCTGGGTGAGGCAGATTGAATACAGCTTCTCGCTCAATGCTGGTACCAATGAAGTTTTCAACATCTTTATGGAAGTAGCCAATTGCAGCATAGCTGCCTTCAGCGTAGTACCATTCAAAGGAGATATCTAAGTTAGTTGACTCAAAAGGTTTCAGCGCTGGGTTACCGCGCGCACCTGTACCACCGTCAATACGCACTAACGAATCAACCGTTAAACCACCTTGAATATCGCCATAGCCGGGGCGTGCGATAGTTTTGCTATAAGACGCGCGCACAATCACATCGTCGATTACTTCTAAGCTCGCATCAATATTCGGGAGTACATTGCTGTAATCGCCTTTGAGCTCGGTGAAGTCTTGCTCACCGGTGGCAACCAAGTTAAATTCGTTCGCTGCGACCCAACCAATATTGCTATAAGTTGGTACCAGTGCGCGTGAGGTGACATCGGTTTTTTCATAGCGTAAACCGGCAATGACCGTCAGCGGCATGGATTGAATATCCGTCGCCAATTTGGCTTGAATATAAGCCGCTTGCGACTTTTCTTCAGTCCGGCGGTCAGTGGTGTAATTACTTGATGCACAGAAGCCATTACCACAATCGCCTGCATCCGGTACAGCGTAAAGCTCAGCGGCACGGGCACGAACTTTGGCAAAATCCCACATAAAGAATTCGTTGATCAAATCATTCGAACCACTACCTGGAATATCGAAATGGTCAGCAACTGATTCAAGCGGCCAGAATGAACTGTCGAAATCACCAGCCGAACCAACGCCACCCCAAGTGTCACGCTGGACGTTAGAAAATGCAGAGCGGTTATTTACTTCAGTTGTTGCGATACCAAAATCAATACTTTCAATTAGACCATCATCAAACACGTATTGGCCGCGCAGTTGATATTGGTCTATTTCGCTTTTCATCTTACTATTACGGAACGAGCTACCGGTAACGCGCATATCGGCAGGGTTAAGGGCAGTAACGCCATCTGGATATTGAATTTCAAGAACTGGGAAATCCTTATCAAAATGCGCTGTCGTGACTGCACGCACCCAAGTTGCTGCGCTCAGAATGTTGTTGCTGCCAAACGGGCTATCTGGACGAGATTCAGCAGTTGAATTATGTGCGTCAAATTCAACTTTAAGGTTTTTGCTGGCTTGCCACTCAATATTGAAACCAAGTGATTTGTTCTCATTAAGCGTCGCGAAGTCGCCGGCACCCATCGAGAAATCAGCAGGGCCACCTGAGGTGTCTTCAGAATAAATCAGTGGTGAAGCGATTGGGCCGTCGGTCCATTGGCCAGTTGAAGCGCCAAAGTTAAACCAAGCGGATAAATCGTTAAACTGAGTTGCCACTTCGTTTTTAGAATAGGTGTAATCGACTGTGGTAGTGAGCGATTCAATAGGGCGGTATTGTAGTACCAATTGGCCGTTAGTGCGGGTGCGCTGCACCTCATTTAGGCTATAACCTAAGCTTTGTGGCACAGAATAAATGCTGTCTTCACTTGGGCGGTTGATATGGCCTGAGTCTGGGCCATCGGGAATACCACCCCAATCAGCGGTACCTGCACCCCAATCTTGGTCTACAGAACCTGGAAAACTACGCCAACCAGTGCCAACGTTAGCTTGTTGGTTGCCACTCTTACGCTCTTGATAACTGCCAGAAAGGGCGATACCGAATTTGTCGTCATCAAAAGTGTTGCTATACAGACCTGAAAACTCAGGCGTCACACCGTTATTCTCTTCTGAAGAGGTGTCCATCACGGCTTTTACACCAACTGTAGCTTTCAGCCCCGGTGCATTCAATGGACGGGTAGTAAGGATGTTGATAGTTGAACCCATACCACCAGTTGGCACGCTTGCTCGACCCGTTTTGTAGACTTCTACCGCTGAAATACCTTCCGAAGCGATGTTAGCAAAATCATATGAGCGCGATGACGATGCCGTCGTGGCTTCAAGCGATGAAGCAGGCATTTGACGGCCGTTCAACGTTACTAAGTTAAAATCTGGACCAAAGCCACGCACAGTGACGCGACTGCCCTCACCATTTGCACGGTCAATCGATACACCTGAAATACGTTGTAACGACTCGGCGAGGTTAGTGTCTGGGAATTTACCTATGTCTTCAGAAGAAATTGAGTCAACAACACCATTGGCATTTCGTTTTAAATCCATAGATTTAATTAAACTGCTTTTGATGCCCGACACTTCAATCACTTCGATGTCTTTGCCGTCTGCCGCATAAGCAGTCGACAAAGTGCCCAACACTAGCGATAGAGCGGTCGCCAGTTGGGTCCTTTGCAAGCGTGTGGTTGTCATCTTTGTTCTCGTCTTGTTGTTGTATTGTTACTGTAAGCGCTTACATTTTTAAATGCAAATGTAAGCGCTTTCATTAGGGTAGGCGAATAGTATTTAACCGTCAATTAAGAAATTCATCAAAACGTAAGAAATCATTACAGGTAATTTCATCTATATGAAAAATATAAGAATTAAATCTTGTATATACATTTGTTTTTTACCTAAATGGCAAATGTTTGGAGCTGTTTTAGGTAGTCGATTTGAGCTTCAGTTGCAAAATTTATGAATACGTATGTAATGCCGGCCACGGAGCAAAGATTTTACATCTGTTTACTTATCTGAAGGTTAACGGTTAAAAAATCACTGAGTTTTCTGTTACCTTGCACCTCGCAAAGTGAAAATATCATTTATAACAAGGATCTCGTCATGACACTTGGCAGTTTTAAGCTGCAGACTTGGCTTACAGTCGTTGCTCTCACTTTAAGTAATGCAGCATTAGCACAAAGTGCTAATGTAGAAGCGAAACTGAAGGTTAACCACAATCAAGTTGAGAATAAAACCAGTCAAACTAATCGCTTAGAGGGATATGCGCTAAATAGTTATGTGATTAACGAGCAAGGACAAGTTACTGATATAGAGCCATTTTGATCTCGAGCGTCAAAGATAATCGAATTGAAGCCGAGAAGTTTTATGCGAAGTTGGAGTATGCGCCAGCGCTCGTTGCAGGAGAGCTTGTTGCAGCTGCAAAAACTAACTGTTTTGAAGACAATATAGGTTTTATTGGCGACCATAACGACAGTGTTAAACGTGGTTTTTTAAATAATTACAGTCGCTTGCAAAAAATCAACACCAGTAAAGATTTAACTCAAGCAGAAGTTACGCTAAAGGAGTTGCATGACGACCACGGCAAAAATACCAGCGAGCAAGTGCTTTATCATTACTTAGCATCGCAATTAGCGCAGCTACGACAAGATTGGCCGCGCTACGAATACCATGTACTACATGCGTTTACTTTGAGGAGTAAATTACCTCAGGAATATCGTCTTGCTGCGGCAAAAAACATGCTTGATTGGTATATGTATGCCCAGCAATTTGGCGATGCCAAGCGAGTTGCAGCTAGTTTTGGCTATCTAAAAGGCATTAACATTCAGCCTGAAACAGTAGAAAAAGCAGTTTCAGATGTGGTTTCGTTTGCGTCGTCGCAGCCTGCGATTGTACAACAAGTTGAGTTTAGCTATTTACCTACGCGGTTGCTAACTCCAGTCCGTCGCGAGATAAAAATGCAAATTGAACAAGGACAATTACAGCAGGTACAACTACGCTGCGCATTTCATGTTGAGACGTTACCAATCAGCAAAGAGATGCGCTTTGAAATTAAACCTGAGTTTGGCGGATGCCAGATTTTAATTAAAGGGACTGATAATACACGTTTGCAGATAAGCCAAACCGGTCAGCTATTGCTGTAGGATAAATCCCACCCGCTGCATACAAATGCATTAAAAGTGGTTTTTGCTTCACGCTTGAGTTAGGGTGACATGTAGTCACCTAATTCTAATAATAATGGGCGCCGTGCAGCATGGAACTTGTTCAATTTATTAATCAAATCCTTTGGGGCCAAGGGCAGTTACTGATCTTCTTATTGATTGCTGCTGGTCTTTGGTTTACTTGGCAGTTTCGTGCAATTCAGTTTAGTGGCTTTGCACATATGCTGGCACTGTTGAAGGTCAGCGTAAAATCCGATAAAAGTGAAATAAGCTCGTTTCAAGCGCTATGTACAGGGCTGTCAGCGCGCGTTGGAACAGGTAACTTGGCAGGTGTGGCAGTGGCTGTCTCGCTAGGTGGCCCCGGCGCAGTATTTTGGATGTGGGTCATTGCCTTGCTGGGTATGGCCACGGGGTTTGCCGAAAGTGTGTTAGGGCAGGTATATAAAGTACGCGATAGCAACGGCGAGTTTCGTGGTGGTCCTGCTTATTATATTCGTCTTGGTCTAAATAAACCTTGGTTAGCGGCGCTCTTCTCTGTTTGTTTGTTTTTAGGTTATGGCTCAAGCTTCAGTGCTATGCAAGCCAACACCATCAGTGACGCAATGAGTCATGCCTTTGCAATTCCGCCCATGTATACAGGAATTGTCGTCACCCTTGTCGCTGGGTCAATTATTTTGGGTGGTATGCGTCGTATCGCGCGTTTTGCAGAAATGATAGTGCCCGTAATGGGGATTGTATTTATCAGTACTGCAATTGTGATTACCGTTATCAATTTTTCAATGCTTGCTGATGTCTTTACCGCCATTGTACGTAGTGCGTTTGGCCTTGAAGAGGCGGGGGCTGGCGCCTTTGCGGCGGCGATTAAAAATGGCGTACAACGCGGATTATACTCTAATGAAGCTGGTGCAGGTAGCGTGCCTCACGCCGCTGCATGTGCTACGCCAAACCCTAATCACCCCGTCACACAAGGCTATTTGCAAATGTTCGGGGTGTTTTTTGATACGATAGTGCTATGTAGTTGTACAGCTATGATTATTTTATTGGCTGGAAATGGCGATAGCGGTGAAATGGAAGGGATCCGTCTAACGCAAAATGCCATGAGTGCACATTTAGGTGAGTTTGGTGTGGCGTATGTAGCACTGATCTTATTTCTGTTTGCGTTTAGTTCTGTGGTGGCAAATTATGCCTATGCTGAAAGCAACTTACACTTCTTCCATCTTGATAATCGCGTTGGCCGTAGTATTTATACCATGCTCTATCTGGTAATGGTGCTTTGGGGGGCCAACGCAACACTAAAAGATGTGTGGGACTTAGCAGATATGGCGTTGGGCTTGATGACACTTGTGAATATTTATGCAATAGTGCTGTTGACGCCGACCATCAAAGCAGCCTTACAAGATTATCGAATTCAACGCTCGACAGGTAAAAGTCCTAGTTTTGTTAATACCAATGTTGCTGTACAGGGGCGGCTTGCCCAACATGTTTGGCACACCGCGGGTTCAGATACAGCTCAAGTCAAATTAACGGACACGCTAAAATAGACGCGCCAGCCGAGTTTGCGTTAAATCTTAGCGAACTTGGCTAAGAAACTCGGCATTGGCTTGTTGTAGCTCTGGGCATGCACCTTTGCGGCAACACCGTGAAAGGCGAGCAAAATGGTCATTGCTGTGCTCGCGGATCACTTTCCCCAGTAGGTTACGCAGCCAGATCAAGCCTTGGTCGTTATCTTGGCGCTTGTGCCAGAGCATACCCAGTTGAGTCGGTGGCATTTCTATCGGTGTCTCATAAACGGCCAATTCACCATTAAAAATTTCCCGCTCAATAGCCATAGAAGGCACGACACAGATGAGATCTGAGCTTTTAAGTAACGGCGCTACAGCTGAAAAGTGATTGACCGACATTGCAACGCGTCGCGACAAGCCAATTTTTAATAAAGAGGTGTCAGTGATGCCCGTGGTATCACCAGACATAGACACCAGCAAATGCTCTGCCGCTATAAAATCCTCTAGTGACAACGCTTTTTTGGCCAGTGGGTGCTCTGGGCGCATCACACACACGTATCTTGGGCTGAACAAAAACTCAGTGCGGATCACATTCGACACCGCCATTTGACCGCCAAGCACGATATCCACTTCGGCATCATTAAGGGCACTTTGGTTGTTCACTATGGTATTGGGGATGGCGTGAATGTTGATGTTAGGTGCAAATTGCTCGATATGTTGACGTAAAGCGCCCCACGCAATATTGACCATAACATCTGAGGTAACAACACGAAAAGTGCGCTTTGCAGTTGTGGGGTCAAATTGACCTGGGTCAACCGCTTCTTCAAGTTGACGAAGCGGATCTCTTATCTGACGCCACAAGTCTTGTGCAAAAGCAGTAGGCTGAATACCGCGACCGTCTTTGACAAATAATTCGTCTTTCCAAGCCACTCGCATACGCGATAAGGCATTGGATACCGCAGGTTGAGTCATCGCTAAACGCGTGGCTGCACGGGTAATGGCACCTTCGGTCATGATAGCGTCAAATACCATTAGTAAATTTAAGTCTTGCTGTCTCATATGCCCACCCCAAAAAGTCAAGTGAAGTATTGTTCAACTCCTACTATTCGCAAACATATCATAATTTGTGATGTAATCCATACAAACAAATAATTATTTTTATTCTATCTTAAGCCTCATACTGGTACACGTCGCAAATGGTCATCAATGAGGAAACCACCATGCAATTAAATCACTTGGTTCGTGCTACTGCCATATTAGGCGCTTTGACGCTGGCAGGATGTAGTGATGGGGAAGCAATGCAGCAGGCACAAATGCAAGCACCACAAGTTTCAGTTGCGCCTGTTATCAGTCAAAGGATCACTGAATGGGATGAATTCACCGGCCGCTTAGAAGCGCCAGAGCAAGTTTCACTAAGACCACGTGTTTCTGGTTATATCGAAAGCGTAGCGTTTATAGAAGGCGCATTAATAAATGCAGGTGATACCTTATTTGTGATAGACCAAGCACCTTTTAAAGCCGAGGTACAACGTTTAGACGGTGAGCTACAACAAGCGCAAAGCCGTTTGCAGCTGGCTAAATCTGAGTACGCTCGTGCGCATAAATTGTCTTCACAATCGGCGATTTCTGCTGAGCAAGTTGACCAACGTCGTTCGCAATTACAACAAGCTGAAGCGCAGTTGCAGTCAGTTAAATCGGCACTGCAGCTGGCCGAATTGAATCTAAGTTATACCGAGGTAAAGGCACCAATTAGTGGTCGAGTGTCACGTGCCTTAATCACCAAAGGTAACTATGTCACCGCAGGACAAAGTTTACTCACGTCATTGGTTTCGACCGACAAGGTCTATGCCTATTTTGATGCTGATGAGCAAACTTATCTAAATTACATCAAGCTTGCACAACATGGCGAGCGTCCTGATGTGCGTGAAGTGGCGCATCCAGTATTTATGGAACTTGCTGGTGAAAGGGACTTCCCGCATCACGGTGTCGTCGATTTTATGGATAATCAAATTAACCCAACCACAGGCACCATCCGTGCCCGAGCTGTATTTGATAACGCTGATGGCAACTTTTTACCCGGCATGTTTGCCCGTATTAAGTTAAGTGGTAGTGGTAGTTTCCAAGGTGTGTTAATTGAAGACCGCGCAATTGGCACCGACTTAAATCATAAATTTGTCTTGGTATTGGATGAAGCCAACCACGTGCAATATCGCGGTATTGAGCTAGGCGAAAAATTAGCAGGTTTGCGCATTATTAAAGCCGGTTTACAAGCTCACGACAAAATAGTGGTTAACGGTTTACAGCGCGTTCGCCCAGGGACACCAGTTAATCCGCAGTTCGTTGAAATGAGCGACAACGACACACTCAATAAATTACAAGCCTTGCAAAAACGCTTAGATGAGCACAGTGAAGAGGTCAATATGGCGCTTGCAACTGCAACCGCGGGTTTGGGGTTAGGGGATTAAGATGAATTTCTCGCAGTTTTTTATCCGTCGACCGATATTTGCAGCAGTGCTGTCACTGCTGATTTTTATCGCAGGCGCTATTTCAGTTTGGCAATTGCCCATAACTGAATATCCAGAAGTGGTGCCGCCAACTGTGGTGGTGACAGCAAACTATCCCGGCGCAAACCCAAAAGTCATCGCTGAAACGGTAGCGACGCCATTAGAGCGAGCGATCAATGGCGTTGAAGACATGCTTTATATGTCATCGCAAGCAACTTCTGATGGTCGTATGACATTAACCATTACTTTTGCTATCGGAACTGATCCTGACAATGCCACGACTTTAGTACAAAACCGGGTTGCCCGTGCGGTGCCGCGTTTACCACAAGAAGTACAGCGCTTAGGGGTTGTCACAGAGAAATCGTCACCAGATTTAACTATGGTGGTGCATTTAATTTCACCTGATAATCGTTATGACATGTTGTACTTGTCGAACTTTGCTGAGCAAAACGTCAAAGACGAGCTGTCACGTATTGATGGTGTGGGTAATGTGCGTCTTTTCGGTGCTGGCGAATACAGCATGCGAGTATGGCTAGACCCAAACAAAGTCGCCGCACTGGGCTTAAACCCAAGTGATATCGTTAATGCTATTCGTGCGCAAAACCAACAAGCAGCAGCGGGTAGTTTGGGGGCACAGCCTACTGGTGATAATGACTTCCAACTCTTGATCAACGTTAAAGGTCGTTTAGAGAACGAAGAAGAATTTGCCGACATCATTATTAAAGTCGGTGCTCAGGGTGAGATCTCTCGTTTACGCGATGTCGCGCGCATTGAACTTGGGGCAAGCACTTATGCGCTGCGTTCTTTGCTTGATAATCAACCTGCGGTGGCGTTACCGATTTTCCAAGCGCCGGGTTCTAATGCCATTCAAATTTCTGATGATGTCCGCGCTAAAATGGCGGAGCTTAAGCAAGCCTTCCCTGAGGGAGTTGATTATTCCATAGTGTATGACCCGACCGTATTCGTGCGTGGCTCAATTAAAGCGGTAATGAATACGCTGTTAGAAGCGGTGTTATTAGTCGTCTTGGTTGTGGTGTTGTTTTTACAAACTTGGCGTGCGTCGATTATTCCACTTGTTGCAGTACCCATTTCTTTGGTCGGTACTTTTGCCATCATGCATTTGCTCGGCTTTTCACTTAACGCGTTATCGTTATTCGGATTAGTGCTGGCAATTGGTATCGTAGTGGATGACGCCATCGTAGTGGTCGAAAACGTTGAACGTAATATTCATGATGGTTTGTCACCATTAGAAGCGACCAAACAAGCCATGCGTGAAGTAACTGGGCCGATTATCGCGACGACCTTGGTTTTGGGGGCGGTATTTATTCCGACCGCGTTTATGTCAGGTTTAACCGGCCAGTTTTATAAGCAATTTGCGCTTACGATCACCATTTCTACTGTGATCTCAGCCTTTAACTCACTCACTTTAAGTCCTGCTTTAGCTGCTCTGTTGCTAAAAAGCCCGCATGCACCAAAAGATTGGTTAACAAAAGCCATGGATAAGCTATTTGGCCGCTTTGTGTTTGCACCGTTTAACCGAGTTTTTGACCGTGGTGCGAAAGGGTATACGCAAGGTGTGGGTAAGTTAATCCGTCTAAGCGGTATTATTGTTGTGCTTTACGGTGGCCTGATCGCTTTGACTTATCAGCAGTTTGCCACAACACCAACGGGTTATGTGCCGGGTCAGGATAAAGAATACTTAGTGTCATTTGCCCAATTACCCGATGCGGCGTCGCTGGAGCGTACCGAAGCGGTGATCCGTCAAATGTCAGACATCATGTTGAAACACCCTGGTGTTGAACATGCGGTGGCATTCCCTGGCTTAAACATTAACGGCTTTACCAACAGCCCAAGTAGCGGCATCGTGTTCGTGCGCTTGAAATCGTTCGCTGAGCGTAAATCACCAGAGCTTGCAGCGGGTGCGATTGCCGCGCAGTTAAATCAGGAATTTGGTGCTATTCAAGATGCGTTTGTTGCGATATTCCCACCGCCGCCAGTGCAAGGTTTGGGCACGATAGGGGGGTTCCGTTTACAAATTCAGGATAAAGCCGGTTTAGGATTTGAAACGCTCTACAAAACAACTCAAGAAGTGGTGGGTAAGGCTTGGGCAGCACCGGAATTGACAGGGAACTTCTCAAGCTTCCAAGTCAATGTGCCACAACTGGATGTTGATTTAGACCGTACTAAAGCCATGAGCCAGGGTGTTGATGTGGATACGGTGTTTACCACCATGCAAGCCTATTTGGGGTCTCTGTATGTGAACGACTTCAACCGCTTTGGCCGTACTTATCAAGTAAATGTGCAAGCGGATGAAAGTTTCCGTCAGGAGCCAGATCAGATCACTCAATTGAAAGTGCGTAACCATAATGGCGATATGATCCCACTCGGTTCGTTCCTTTCGGTGAAGCATGCTGCGGGTCCAGACCGAGTAATGCATTACAACGCTTATCCCACCGCTGAAGTAAATGGTGCTCCAGCTCCGGGTTATAGCTCTGGCCAAGCTCGTGCCGCGATTGAAAAAATCTTAGACGAAACTTTGCCGTTAGGTATGAGTTATGAGTGGACTGAGCTGACTTATCAACAAATTTTAGCGGGAAATACAGCGTTACTGGTATTCCCTCTGGTTGTTGTGCTGGTGTTTATGGTGCTCGCTGCGCAGTACGAAAGCTTAAGTTTGCCGCTGGCTATTATTCTAATCGTGCCAATGACGCTACTTTCAGCGATGACAGGGGTCATTCTCTATGGCGGTGACAACAACATCTTTACTCAAATTGGTTTCATTGTATTAGTTGGTCTTGCGACGAAGAACGCGATTTTGATTGTGGAATTTGCCAAAGAGTTGGAAGACAAAGGGATGAGTACTTTGGATGCGATTAAGGAAGCCAGTCGTTTACGTTTACGCCCAATATTAATGACCTCAATTGCGTTTATCATGGGGGTGTTACCTATGGTGCTATCAACTGGAGCTGGCGCAGAAATGCGCAAGGCAATGGGCGTGGCGGTGTTCTCAGGCATGATAGGCGTGACTATCTTTGGCTTAATATTAACGCCAGTGTTCTACCACATGTTGCGTAAACGTCGCGCTAAAAAGGCATCAGACACGCAGGCTGATGAACTCTCTCATCAACAATCAGTACAAGGACAGCAAGCATGAAAAAGCGCGACATGTTAAAAAGTAGTCTAATCGCTATTGCAGTTACTGCTGGTTTAAGCGCTTGCTCTATCACTTCAGAGGTGCCACAAGTGGAACTCGTTAGTGCGAATTTTGGCACCAGTGCAAATGCAGTGCCCCAGCTCAAGGTAGAGCCTTGGTGGCAACACTTTAATGACCAGCAACTGAGTGAATTGGTATCGCTTACGTTGCAGCATAATCCGTCATTGACCGTAGCCAAAGCAAATATGTTAGCAGCAAAAGCAGTATTTCAAGATGTGGATAATGACACTTTGCCTAAGGGCAATATGTCATTCAGTCAAGATAGCAATAAAGTATATAACGGAAGCACAGAAAACCGCGTGCTCAGCCGTCAAATCCGTGGCGGGTTTGATGTTAATTGGAGCTTAGACCTCTTTGGTCGCATAGAACATACCATAGCAGCGGCGCAAGCCGATGCTATGGCTGCTGAGTTGGCGTGGCGCGATTTACAAGTAGAGTTAGTTGCGCGGACCGCGCAAACTTATGTTGAGTGGCTAGGGTTTCAAGCACAAATTGAGGTCGCCGAGCAAAATGTGGCGAGTTTAACCAAAACCCATCAAGTCATTACCGTAAGACTTGAGTCTGGCTACGCTAACGAATTGGATTTACTGCGTGTTACTGCTCAGTTAAAAGGGGTAGCGGCAAGTATCCCCGCTTTGCAAGCTAGAGCGTCACAAGTAAAAGCTGTGTTAGAAGCCTTAGTTGGCGGAGATGCCAATTTGACTGACTTACAGCGTAGCAATTTGCCGACCTTAGATATGCCAATTGCGATTGTAGATCCGGTAAGTTTGCTGCGTCGACGCAGCGACATTGCGGCAGCTGAGCAGCGTTTACTTGCCGCAAATGCCAGACTCAATGCTAATGAAGCCGCGCTTTATCCTGATCTTTCCATTAGTGGTTTTCTTGGTTTTTTATCACCAGAAGTGAACTTACTAGGTAATCAAACCAAAGCTTGGCAGGTGGCACCTTCGTTGTCTTGGCCAGTGTTTGATTTAGGTTCGCTGCAAGCGCGAATTGATATTGCATCAGCTCAACAACAAGGAGCTGTTGCGCAATTGCAACAAGATTGGCTTACTGCGGTAACGCAAGCAAAAACAGCGTTAAGTGATTATGCTTTTTTACAAACAGAACAGCATTTGTTACAAGCTCAAGTTACTGCAAGTGCCAAAGCACTAGAATTGGCGCAATTACAGTATGAAGCAGGCACGATTGATCTTTTGAATTTGCTCGATAGTGAACGTACCGCGCTTGTGGCAAAAGATAAACTTACTCAAGCTAATACACGTACGTTTGTCGCACTTACGTCTGTTTATCGCGCGTTTGCTGGTGATGTAAGTCATGCAATTTAACTTGCTACCCCTCCAAATTCATTTATTTTTTATACGTAGCTCTTATTATTTATTTTTCAAATAAGGGCTAAGTGATAGATGAACATTGAACCAAAAAGTACATTATTTAAATTTTTTAAACTCTAAAAGTTAATTTCCTCTCTTTGTGGTGGGTTAAATTTTTCTAATTTAATCCACTCTGTCTTTGTAAGTTGTTTTTAGCCATTCACATCTGTTGTTGTTTATCTTTTTGCCGTCTTTTATGTCTGGTATTTTTTGTTGTTGTTTTTGGAATTTGGTTGTTTATTTTGTTAATTTTAAAATTGGACCTGCTATAGGCGTATATTGACTGGCTTGATTAATTTGTGTAGGTTGTTTTTTGGTATCTAATGCGATTTAAATATAATTATAAAGGAAATAAATATGAAACAATCTAGACTTTCATATGCTATCAGAGCGTCCATGCTCGCAGGTGTTATTACAGGTGGGCTATCAAACTCAGTAATGGCAGCGGATGAGCAAGCAGGAGCTCAAGAAGGAAATGTAGAGCGTATCGAAGTAACGGGTAGTCGGATCAAACGTTCGGCAATGTTGGGAGCAAGTCCTGTCGCAACCATCACCGCTGAAGATATTAAAGTCGCAGGTATTACTCGCGTTGAAGACTTGTTGAACGATATGCCAGCAGTGTTTGCTGGCCAAACAGCGGGTACTGCAAATGGGGCTACAGGTACAGCTACGGCAGATTTACGTAACCTTGGTCCAGAACGTACGCTTGTGCTTATCAATGGTCGCCGAATGCCGTCAGGCTCGCCATCAGCAGGTGGCATTTCAGCTGACTTAAACCAAATTCCTGCAGCTTTAGTCAAGCGTGTTGATGTACTAACAGGTGGTTCATCTGCGACTTATGGCTCTGATGCAGTAGCGGGTGTGGTAAACTTTATTCTACGTGATGATTTTGAAGGATTTGAGTTTGAGTATCAAACCAGCGCCTATCAGCACAATAATGATCATGCTGATATGCAGCGAGCAGTAACTGACAGAAACTTTGCACTACCAGATTCAAATGTTTGGGATGGTAAAGCTGATGATTTCACAGTGGTACTTGGTGCAAATACTGCTGATGGACGCGGTAACATTACTGCGTATGCAACGCTGCGTCATGTTGATGCATTAATTCAATCTGAGCGTGATTTCAGCGCTTGTGCGATGAACGTTGATAAAACAGGTAAGCGAGTTTGTGCAGGCTCTGGTACTATTCCAGAGGGTCGTATTACGGACTTTGATACGTACGACTTTAAGGTTCAAGGCAATGAATTTGTGCCAACAGCTGGGACAGTATATAACTATGGTCCACTGAACTACTTCCAACGTCCAGACACTCGCAAAACGTTTGGTGTGACGGGTCATTACGATATCCGTGACAACATCCGTGTTTATGCTGAAGCAAGCTACATGGATGACATAACAGTTGCGCAAATTGCGCCTTCTGGTTCATTCTTCGAACAAGTTGATTTGCATTGCGATAACCCATTGTTCTCGGCTCAACAACGTAAAGTTTTATGTACCGACCGAGGCCTTGCCGATGACGCCGTAATTGAAGGTGCATTTATTGGTAAACGTAATGTTGAAGGTGGCCCACGTCAAGATGACTTACGTCACACTTCTTCAAGATTCGTGTTAGGTGTGAAAGGCGATATCAATGATAGCTGGTCATACGATGCGTTTATGAACTTTGGTTCAGTTGGCTATGTTCAAACCTATCAAAATGACCTATCTAATACGCGTATTGGCCGAGCGTTAAATGCAACTCGTGATGCAAACGGTAATATCGTCTGTAAATCTGTAGTTGATGGTTCTGATCCTACTTGTGTGCCTTGGAATATTTTTGAACCGTCAAAGATTGATCAAGAACAGCTTAACTATTTAATCGTACCTCTGTATGCACGTGGTGATACAAAAACCACGCAAATCAGTGGCTACCTCACTGGTGATTTGACAGATGCTGGCGTGATTGTGCCTGGTACTTCTACAGGCGTAGGCGTTGTGTTTGGTTACGAGTATCGCAAAGAATATCTGTCTTTACTGCCGGACCAAAACTTTACCTCGGGTGATGGTGCAGGCCAAGGTGGTCCAAGACTTGGTGTGACGGGGGAATTTGACGTAAATGAATTCTTCACCGAATTTAACGTTCCGTTACTAGAAGATACGAGTCTTTTGCAGTACGTCAATCTTGAGCTTGCGTACCGTTATTCCGATTATTCAACAGATAAACAAACACATACTTATAAAGCGGCTTTTGATGTTCGTGTAAACGACGAACTAGGTCTTCGTGCTAGTTATCAGCGAGCAGTACGTGCTGGTAATATTCGCGAGTTGTTTAGAACAGCAGGTATTGAACTGTTTAACTGGGAAGATCCCTGTGGTGCAGGCGCGCCTGAAGCCGCACGTTTGACGTTAGAGCAATGTCAGCGTACAGGATTAAAGGAAAGCCAATACCTTAGCAATGCGTTGTCTAGCCCAGCGGGTCAGTACAATGAAGTCAGAGGTGGCAATGCAGCTTTAGATCCTGAAAAGTCAAATACCTATTCTTTTGGTATACTATTGTCGCCAGAGTTTATTGACGGACTAGACATCGCAATTGACTACTTCAATATTACAGTCGAAGATGCAATTCAAGCTATCCCTTCTGGCGTTATTCACAACCAATGCGCGGTAGGTGGCAATGACGAAGCTTGTAAGCAAATTAGTCGTGATCCGGCAACTGGTGCACTTTGGTTAGGTCAAAATGCAATTACCTCATACGATGTTAACATTGGTGAGATAGAAACGTCAGGTATCGACTTTGACGTGTCATACCGTAATGATATCGGTGATTATGGTTCAATGCGTTACTCAGTTGTTGGTACATGGCTAAATAAATTTGCCACGCAAAACCTTCCAGGCGGCGATATTGACGACTGCGTAGGTTATTGGGACCGTACCACTTGTGAAGCGCCAACACCAGAATATCGTGTTAATTTCTCAGCAACTTGGGTGACGCCTTGGGATGCGAACATAACGGCTAAAGTACGTTACTTTGGTGAAGCGGATGAATACACTCGTGATGCAAACAATAATGTTGTAGCAGGTGATACTACTCTAGGTGCCGTTACTTATTTAGATATCGCAGGTACTTGGCAAGCTCATGAGAATGTGACTTTCCGTGCAGGTATTAACAACTTGTTGGATAGACAGGCTCCGATTGTACCAAACGGTCCATCAGGTATTTCTAATGGTAATACCTTCCCTGGTCCATACGACGCGCTTGGACGTTACTTGTTCGCAGGCGTGACGCTGTCGTTTTAATTAATCGTAAATTGAATTCAGCCCAAGCACGGTCTTGGGCTTTTTTATTCTACAAAGATTATGGTAACAAAATAAATAGGGCGTGCTTAGAGTAGATATTTAGATGTGTTTGTTGTGATTTTTAGAAAGTATAAGGTAAAAAAGTCTATAAGTGATTATGTTAAGACCGAACTATATTGTTGGCACGGTCTTTAATAAAATGCATAAGTTTATTTAACTTGGCTCACTGCGTTACCGCGTGTACTTAGCATGTCTTTAGCTTCTTGTTGGTCGGCTTTTCTTTGTTCTGCAGTTCTACAGCGTTTTTTGGTAAATCTAGAACCCGTCGTGACCTCTTTGTCGCATTTGTAACCTTCAGTGTTTAATATTTCACTGCTATTTTGTTTTGCCAGTTGCATGTTGGAATCGGACGAGGCTTGAGTACTTTGGTTATCACTTGTGGAGCCACATCCCACAAGCATGAGTAGTGCAGCAAAAGTGAGAGCGTGTTTCATTTTGGCGTTTCCTTCTTTAAATTAAAGTACCTAAAAAAGCACAATATACAATTGTGTTCAAAACTTCAACAAGATAGAGTTAAAGTCAATTGCGGTTGAGCAAACTGGAAGTGAATCATCAATGCGTAGTTGAGGCGAGTAGAATTGGTTCAGTGACCTTCAGGTCGTGTCAGAGAGAGCAGTGATGCTTTTTTAGTACATTAAAAATGAAATTGATACAATCTGAGTGGGGTTTCATTAATGATGAGGGGCATAGTTAAATGCGGGTGGTGGAGCTTTTATTTTAATATTTAACGCGTGATTTACTAATAATAGAACTGGTACGACCGAGTGGACTCGAACCACCGACCCCCACCATGTCAAGGTGGTGCTCTAACCAGCTGAGCTACGGTCGTACAGAAGACGATATTTTAATAGTTTGGTACGACCGAGTGGACTCGAACCACCGACCCCCACCATGTCAAGGTGGTGCTCTAACCAGCTGAGCTACGGTCGTACAAAGTTGTTATGGCTTATTTGCCTCAACAGGGCGCTAATATATAGCGGTGTTAGCAGCGTTGCAAGTCGAAAAACACTTTTTTTGTTTAACTGCTTGTTTTTGCATCATTCGCGGTAAGTTTTTAAACAAAATTGCGTTTAGGTTTTAATAAGGCTTGATGGCGCAGCGTTGATAAAAGCTTTGCCACCACTCAACGTGCGATTTTGCCGACATTTTAAGTTGTGTTAATAAACTAAGTTTGCTTTCCACATTTAATTGATTTGATAATGCCGCATCTTGCACATATAGCTCATAAAGAAGTGGGAGTAGGGCCTGTAATTCCCCACTGATGTCAGCTTGGAGTGGTTGAAGCTGGCCGATATAAAACTTTTGAAACACATTGTGCATAAACTGGGCGGTATCAGAAGGGCGCTGTTTGACACAGAGGCGACTCTCAATTGGCAAAGTGGCCAGAGTGGCAGTGGTGACTAAATTAAACTCACGTTGCCGCTGCGCTTCTGTGAGTAGGGTCTTAACATAAGTGTTGCGGTGTAGCTTTGCAAGTTGTGAAGTAAGCTCATTGACGTCATCGTTATCAATGGAGTCTGCGATAATCTTAGATTTAACGCGATTAAAAAATGCTAGTGCTTCAATGGCAGCTTCTTTGCCTGCTAATTCGCGACTAAAACCTTGGTTAGCTAAACTAAAGAGTGCACGGAATTCAACCTCTTGGTAAAGCATGTAGTTGAAATAATCCAGCAAGTGTTGTTTCTTTGCCTCCAGCGCCTGCTCTAACTTATCGGCAAGCGGCTGCTGTTTCCCCTGTAAACTGGCAATACAGTTTGGTGCCTGAAGGATAAAACGCAGTTGGTATTTAAATAGTTCACTTGGCGCGGCGACTTTGCCTAATTGTGAATTATGCTCTGCAATAAGCGTGGACAATGGGCAGTGATTTATCGCGGAAAGTTCGAGTAAGCCAATAGTTACTTGGGGCTCTGGCTTACTTTTAGTCGCCAATGGCAGTGGCGTTAATGCTGAGGGTGGCGTAAAGGTGCCATTTGATACATTCGCAAGACGTTTTTGATAGTCAAGGTACAATGATGCAGGGCTATGGTCACAGCCCTGCAACATAAAGACGACACTAATGAGCAGCCAAAATCGCAACACGGCGTCTTACCGCAATGACCAATAAAATTGCAGCTATGCTAAGGCCAACGATTATGCCGACCCAAAAGCCCTGCGGGCCCATAGGTGCAGTGATTAAATCTGTCTTTGCAAGAACATAGCCCAAAACAAAACCCACCAACCAATAACTGATAAAAGTAATATAGGAAATAGGTTTAGTATATTTCAAGCCTCGGAGAACGCCATTGGCGGCAACTTGAAGAGCATCTGGTAATTGATAAATACACGCAAGCACTAAAATGCTCACTGCTAACGCGAGTACTTCAGGGTCTGAAGAGTACAAACCTGCGACAAAATCACGACCAAGGTAGGTCACCAATGCAACAAATGCTGCGATAATACAAGCCAAGCTAAAACTGGTATTAATGGCAACTTTGAGCTCATTGACTAGCCCTTGTCCTGCCAAATTACCAATGCGTATGGCGATGGCCATAGATAAGCTCAATGGCATCATAAACAACACAACAGAAACGCTGGTGGCTATTTGATGACCCGATACCGCAATTGGGCCTAAGTCAGCAATAAATAATGGCACACACGCAAATAGCGTCACTTCAAAGAAAGTTGCTAAGCAAATTGGTAGCCCGAGTTTGAAAAGATAGGCAAGTTTAGTTAATTGCGGCTTAGTAAACGCTTTATAGAGCTCAAGATTACGCAGCACCGCGCTTTTCTTGCTATAAGCAATTTGTATCAATGCCATAAACGCATAAACTAGGCTAGTTGCAAGGCCGCAGCCTGCACTGCCGAGTTCCGGCATGCCGAATTTGCCATGAATAAAGATGTAATTAGCAGGGATGTTAAGGGCAAGGCCTAAGATGCTGATATAAAACGCTGGTTTTGTTAGGCCAACCCCTTCGGTGACATTACGATAAATGGTAAACAGCAAAAAGCCGAGCATGCCCCATTTAACAAAGAAAATGTAGTTACTGGCTTTATCAGTAACCGACGCGGCAATATCAAGCCGCGCAAAGACCACATCAGTCAGCGGCGCAACGGCTAAACCGAAGCCCGCAAGAAGCAATGCTAAGTATAAACTTTGTTGAAAATAAAGACGTATGCCGGTGTTGTCATTTGCGCCGTGGCAGTGCGCGACCACGCCAGTCAAAGCCAGCAAAATGCCTTGCAGCGCAAATAGCAGAGGGTTCCAGATCCCGACAGCAATGGAGAGCGCAGCCAAATCTTCAGGGCTGACCTGACCTGCCATCATAGTGTCAACGACAGACATTAAAACTAAGGTAATTTGGGCAAAAAAGACCGGGATAGCCAATTGTAAAAGACGGCGTGCTTCCCAAGCAGAAAACTTCATAACTTCACACCAACGGCGATAAAGTTCCATTGTAATCAAAGTGATTGAAATGATCACTCAAGAACCGTCGAGTTAAGTGACAAATACGATAGCCTTCGGTTACCATGACGCGGTTTGCCAAATGAAGAGAAAACTATGTTCACAGGAATTGTTCAGACTCAAGCAACAGTAATTTCACTGCATAATAATGACGGGGTGTTACGTTTAGTTCTCTCGGTAGAAAAGGGATATTTGGCGCGTCTTGATATAGGAGCAAGTATTGCGGTTAATGGTTGCTGCTTAACTGTGACGCACTTTGAAACTTCGGCTCAAGATGTTGTTGGCCAAGTTCATTTTGATGTTATCGACGAAACACTAAAATTAACCAATCTTGGTCAGTTGCGTCATGGTAATCAGGTTAACTTTGAGCGCTCAGTGACCTTTGGTACTGAACTGGGTGGGCATATTGTTTCAGGTCATATTCATTGCACGGCGAGAATTGCAGAGATTGATAGGCCAGATGGTAATTGTCGGCTCAAGTTAACTTTGCCGCAAAAGTGGCTTAAATTTATAATGTATAAAGGCTTTGTGGCTGTTAACGGTGCGAGCTTGACGGTCGGACAAGTCGACGCAGATGGATTTTGGCTACATTTGATACCGGAAACTTTGACTATCACCAATATGGGTAAAGCAGTGGTGGGTGATGAGTTAAATATCGAAGTGGATCAGCAAACCATGACGATAGTTAACACAGTCGAAAATTACTTACGAAAACAATCCAACTAAAAAACTTGTTCGTCATCACTGTCTACTCTGAGTTCAAGCTTATTGCGAAGGTGGTCAATATGCATATTAAGATGGATAGCATTACAACAGGCACTACAGTCTTCGTAGTAGTCTTGGTCACCACAGCTGGTATCCAATGACACGAAAATATGATGTCCGCAGTGCGGACACTCAATACGCTGTGAATATAGCTCTTTCATCGCGTGTCCTTAATGATGTCTGACAACCCTATAACTATAGCAGTAAATTCAATTATGGCACGTTGATGACAGCCTAAATACAGCTCGTAGATGTAAAATGTTTGCGATAAAACAAATTAGCGTAAAATCTCATCGATCCGCTGTTTGGCTTGCATTAGATAATTACCTGCGTAGGCATTGGCTTGGTGCAAAATGGGGTAGAGTTGATAAATAGCTTTTCGCTCTTGATAACCATGATGAAGCGGATAAACGCTTTCGTAGCCTTGATAGAAAGCGTTGGGAAGTGGGCCAAATAGTTCACTGGTTGCGATATCTACTTCTCTATCACCATAATAACACGCAGGTTTAAACAAACAGGGTTTATTATCGTGGAAACCTATGTTGCCGCGCCAGAAATCGCCGTGCAATAGCGACGGAGTGACTTGATGAGGTAGCAAGTCTCGAATAGTGCCCACAAACGCAGAAATATCGCTGACCATATGAATACCCTGTTCTGCGAGCAATTGCAGTTGCCAACCAATACGCTCTTCTGCAAAGAAGGTATCCCATTTTTTATGCCAACGATTAGGTTGTAAGGTTGCTTGGAGATAATTGTCATCCTCAAAACCATACATTTTTTGCTCATGACGACTGTGCATTTTTGCCAGCAGTTCACCGCAGGAAAACCAATTATCTTGTTGCGGTTCAGTCGTGACCCACTCGATGACCATATAGGCAAACTCAAGGGTGGTGCCAATTAAAATGGTATCGGCAACTAAAAAATCGGAGTCGCGGATTAACAGCGAGCGAGAATTCGCTTCACATTCAAAACGTTCCAACGCTTCAATACGAGCAACTTTGACCAGAAACTGGACATTGCCGTTACTTATCCGGAAACGTCGTTCATAATGATGCCCTGGAATTTCCGACTTTTTGGATATTTCAAAGGGTTGATGTAGAACCTCACTCAATTGTTGGCAAACTACATTCCACATAACAGCACCAATAAAAAATGACCCTACAGTAATAATGGACTATTCCTGACAAAGCTCAACCTATTGAGCATAAAAAATAATTAGTTAGAATACCGATAATTTAATCATACGAGTTGGTTCATGAATAAAAGTTTACTTACTAATTTGCTTGCTTTGGCATTGGTGTTAACAGGTTATGTTGCATCTGAGGCTATATTATTCTCCATTGGTTTGTTTGCTTTATCAGGCGCGGTGACGAATTGGCTGGCAATTCATATGTTGTTTGAGCGTGTGCCGTTATTATATGGGTCAGGCGTGATAGTACTAAAGTTTGCGGAGTTTAAATCAGGGATCAGAGATCTGATCTTAAAAGAATTCTTTAACCGCGAGAAAATTGCACAGTTTATCGAGCAAGAGCAGCAAAAATTCGACTTGGCCCCTGTAATCGCAAAACTAGACTTAAGCCCTGCATTTGACAAGTTAATCGCCGTGATAGAAGGGTCGCAATTTGGTGGAATGTTAGCGATGTTTGGTGGTCGCGAAGCACTTGAACCAATGCGCCAACCGTTTCTAGAAAAAATGACCGAAGCACTGACCGATATGGCGCACAGTGAAAAGTTTCACGCCATGTTGGCTGAAGAACTATCCCAAGGTCATGCTAACGAAGAGCTGCTGACCACCATTGAAGAATTAGTTGATAAACGTTTAGCTGAGCTTACGCCAAAAATGGTAAAGGACATCATTCAAACTATGATCCGTACGCACCTTGGCTGGCTTGTTGTTTGGGGAGGAGTATTTGGTGGTTTGTTTGGCTTAGTCGCCGAGCTTGTCTAACCACCTAGGCTAAGTCAGCTTTATTGGAATGGTATAATTTAGCGTTTAGATAAGGCGGCACAATCAACGCGGCGTTAATCATTTTACTTAACTCTAATAAACCTTAGAGCAGAAAAATTAATGCCGCGTGGCGACTAAATGGCTCATTTACTGCCGCTAATCATAATCGGTTGTAAATTATGCGCCGCGAGATCTTTAATACTGGTTTCAGTGCCAATATCTAAATGAAGAAAATTAGCAGTGCGATTTAGATTGTACACGCTAGCAAATTCAGCGACTGGCATTTCATTACAATGCAGTTTCTTTTGTACCGTAACGGTACGCATGCCGACTTCTTTCATTTCTAGTCTTAAATTGAGTGGGCGATTACTGGCCACTGCCATACATACGCGGGTGGCCACAGAATCGTCTGCTGCAATAAACTCTTGCGCAGCAACATTGGTTGCGGTTAAACAAAGTAATGAGCCTGCGGTCAGTAACGTTGCTAAAGTTTTCATGATGCAATTCCTTGGGTTGGTGTTGGGATGCACATTGATTATGACAGCACCAGCCAATAAAGCTGTTAACCAATCTATTCAGAGTGTAAAAGGGTGTGTAGCAAATTAAAATTTATGCTAAGTGACTCAGTTTTATAGTAATTAGTGTGTCTGAATTGAAATAATTAACGAAAATTATTTTCTGGGTAAATTTGCGAGAGGTAAAATGCCGCAACTCGTCGTAATTTGCAGCGAGTTTGGCTTTTTTGTTAGCATAAACTACCTTAATTCGTTAGATTGACAAAAAACAACAGAGAAAACAACAATGCAAAAACTCTCTCCGTCTTTGTTAGCGTTGGCCCTTGGGGTTGCGTTAACGGGCTGCCAAGACCAAGGCCCAAAAAGAGATAAGGTCGAAATCAACAAAAACCCATTCCCAAGCACGTATCAAGTACTCCCAGCTACGGCAACTTTGATAAAAAACGCAACAGTGTTAACTGGCACTGGTGAGCGCCTTGACAATGCCGATGTCTACATGGTTGATGGCAAAATTCAACAAGTTGGACAAGGTTTAGATGCAGCTGGCGCAACTGTGATTGATGCCAAAGGGAAATGGGTTACACCAGGTATTATTGACGTACATTCACACCTTGGTGCTTATCCAAGTCCACAAGTTGAATCACATCAAGACGGCAACGAAATGACCAGCCCCAACACCGCAGAAGTGTGGGTTGAACATTCTGTGTGGCCACAAGACCCAGGTTTTAACCGTGCGCGCGAGGGCGGCATCACCACATTACAAATTTTACCTGGCTCAGCTAACTTATTTGGCGGTCGCAGCGTAACGCTGAAAAACGTACCGTCACCGACAATGCAAGGTATGAAATTCCCAGATGCGCCTTATGGCTTAAAAATGGCGTGTGGTGAAAACCCGAAACGCGTTTATGGAAGCAAAGGTGTGTTGCCTGCAACTCGTATGGGTAATATGGCAGGATTCCGTAGCTCTTGGATTGAAGCAAAAGAGTACAAGGCTAAGTGGGAACAATATGAAGCTGAGTACGCGGCAGGCCTAAACCCAGAAGCACCGCATCGCGATATTAAACTTGATACCTTGCGCGGTGTACTCGATGGCGAAGTATTGATTCATAACCATTGTTATAAAGCCGAAGAAATCGCCATGATGATAGACATGTCAAAAGAATTTGGCTATCACTCTGGTACTTTCCATCACGGTATTGAAGCTTACAAAGTTGCAGGCTTATTAGCTGAAAACAATAATTGTGCAGCTTTATGGCCGGATTGGTGGGGCTTTAAGATGGAAGCCTACGATATGGTACAAGAAAACATTGCTATCGTTGATGCAGTGAAAAACTCTTGCGCAATTGTACACTCAGACTCAGACACTACCATTCAACGTTTAAACCAAGAAGCAGGTAAAGTAATGTACCGTGCCAACGACAATGGTTTTAACATCTCTGAAGAACATGCGATTAAGTGGATCACTTACAATGCGGCGAAAGCTTTGGGCCTACAAGAAAAAGTAGGTTCTTTGGCGGCTGGTAAAAATGCCGATGTGGTTATTTGGAACCAAAGTCCATTCAGTGTTTATGCAAAAGCAGAACAAGTGTTTATTGATGGCGCTAAAGTCTACGATCGCTTTGATGAGAAGTACCAAGCGGTTAGCGACTTTATGCTAGGTCAACGTTAAGGAGAAGAGCAATGAAAAAGTTTACCCAATCTACCTTAGCATTGGCATTAGGCACATTAATGAGTGGCTCAGCGTTTGCAGCATCATTGGCTATCACCAATGCGACAGTTCATACTGCAACCGAGCAAGGTGTGCTTAAGGGCGCAAGCATAGTCGTTACAGATGGCAAAATTACTGCCATTAACCCGGCGGAAGTGAAGGCCGATCAAATTATTGATGCGGCTGGCGCGATTGTGACGCCAGGTTTTATCAGCTCGATGAACCAACTTGGTTTAGTTGAAGTGGGTGCTGTAGCACGCTCTCGTGATGCGGAAGACGACAAAGCCGGCATTGATTTTGATCCAAGTCTTGCGTTTAACCCACGCTCTTCTTTGATCCCTTATGCGCGTAAAGGCGGCATTACCCAAGATATTATCGTACCAGATGGTGGTGACAGTATTTTTGCTGGTCTTGCAGCGACGGTTGACCTGAGCGGTGAGTTTGACAGCGTGGTGGCAACAGAAACTGCCCTGATTGTGCATTTAGGTGCTAAGAGCAAAGGCTCGCGTGCCATGTCGTTGAAAAATCTGATTGATAAGCTAGACGGTCAAAAAACCAAGTTAGCTAAAAAGGACGATAAGAAAGACGACAAAAAAGACGAGAAGAAAGCCGACAAACCAAGTGCTGAAGAAAGAATCCTGACTGAGGTACTAGCGGGTAAATTACCTGTGGTTGTGCACGTCAACCGTGCGTCAGATATTCTTGAGCTACTTAAAGTCAAAGCGACCTTTGGACTTAACCTAGTGCTTTGGGGCGCAAACGATGCGGTGTTGGTAGCTGATAAGATAGCAGCAGCAAAAGTACCTGTGATTTTGAGCGCTATGGATAATCTGCCGGGTGACTTTGATTCACTTCATGCGCACTTAGGTAATGCTGGTAAGCTTGAACAAGCCGGCGTGAAAGTGCTGCTAACTGTAGGCGGTGATGCCAGTCACAACATGTATCAAATGCGTTTTGATGCCGGTAATGCGGTCTCCAATGGCATGAGCTACGACGGTGCAATAAAAGCAGTTACAGCTAACGTTGCTGAGGTATTTGGCATTGATGGCGGAAAAATCGCGGTTGGTCAAAAAGCCGATATCGTAATGTGGAATGCCGATCCGCTTGATTTCCAAGGTCATGTGGTCAAAATGTGGATTAACGGTGAAGAAGTAACGACCGAATCACGTCAAGATAAACTACGTGAGCGTTACACCACTCCAACTAATATGCCAGTTAACTATACTAAGTAGTAACAACATATTGCGGTTTAAAAGGCTTGTTTAATACAAGCCTTTTTTATTGCTTAGCGATTTATTAAGTTATCTGGATCTCATCAGGTTTTAGCATAAGGAAGTATAAGGATGAACACAGAAAATGCCGTCCAAGTAATACAGCGGCAATTAGATGCTTATAACAACAAAGATTTAGTTGCGCTTTTGAACTGCTATGCGGAGCATTCACAGCTCTTTAACGTTGAAGGTGAAGTGCTAGCAAAAGATAAAGCACACATTGCACAAAACCTTGCTGCGCGTTTTCAAGAGCCTGACTTGTACGCTGAGTTACTCGAGCGACGGGTGTTTGACAATGTGGTTATTGACCATGAAAGAATAACTCGAAACTTCCCTGAAGGGCGAGGTACGATTGATATGCTATGTATTTATGTAGTTGAAAAGCAGTTAATAGTTCGCGGCACTTTTAAAGTGTTTAATCAGCATCTGTTTTAGGCTGCTGTAGTGAAATGTCCAAGCGTTAAAAATGCCAAACTTATTACTAAGTTTGGCATTGTGGCTTACGCCATTTGCTTACATTAATGCGTTAAGACGGAGTTGCTCTGTTAGCTTTAAAGGTTCGCCGTCGACATCAAGTACGGCTTCAATAAACACCACATCGTTGGCTGTGGTTTCTTGCGGTAAAGTTAGCTCGAAACTTAGCTTGTGCTGACCATAAGGTTCTAAGGTGATAGCTTGTTGTTGCTCAGTTTGACTATCGCTGGTCGTTGGCGACCTATAACTTACTTTGACGTTACCTGACGAAGCACCTGAATACGGGCCACTTAAATTGACTTCAACAGTCAGTTGTTGCGCCTGTTTTAGCGCGTTACTGTGCATAACAACGCCATCAAAAGGTGTGGTTGGCGCATGAAGCGCAACCGCAACTTTTGCCTCCGGCCAATGTAGGTTACCCGTTATTGCGAGTGTATCGGCATGGGTAATTGTTGGTAGTGCCAGTTGTTTGTTGATTGCGTCAAGTTGCGCGTTTATTGGATGAGAAGCGATAGCTTGGCCATCTTTGCCATAGAACTCTACTTTACCTTCAAAGTGTGGTGGTGTTTGGCTTTGTGTCGATAAAGACACAAATGGTTGATTGCGATGGTAAGCAACTTGCACTGCAGTGCCTGTTAATAAGGCTATGGCTTCACCTTGATGCTGTTTAGCAAGTTTAGTTTGCCATCTATGCATGAGGTCATTAAGGGTTGTATCTAATCTGGCATGTTGGGCTGGGCTTGTCACTTGCGTGAACAGTGGCGTCAATGCAGCTTGGCAATTCGGTAGCAGAGCACTGTAATCAACACAAGTTGCAAAGATTTGATAGAGCTCGCCCCAGCGCGCATATCCCCAAGGATTAGTGGTCGCTTGAGCTACTTTTGTATAGCCGCGCGTCATGAGCAGTGGGGTTAGTGCATGATTGTTATTTTCAACCAGTAGGCTGATCTTATTGCTGTCATGGGGAAGAGCCACATCGGGTTCCAGTACAGCAGTAAGCTCTTGGCTAACATCAAGGCTAGTCAGGCTAATTTTCAGCGTATTGTCCACTAAGTGCGTCACTATTTTTAGTGTTAAGCTGCTGCGAATCTTATCAATCAATGCTGGGCTTAACGAATAACGTAACGGGGCTTGTGAAAAAGCATAAATGGCTAATTGTTTGCCATCTTCTAATAAGATTTGTAGCGCTGCAGAGGTATCGACTGGTGCATCGCCAAGGTAATTTTGGCGATAAGCCACCGTTTCCTCGTCCCACGCTTTACGCCAAGCAAAGCCGATACGGCCACGAGAAAGCTGCTCGGGTTGAAAGTGTATCGCCACGCCGACTTGATGAGCTTGGTTCGTATCATTGGCAGAGAAGTGCAAGCTTCGTGGAAAATCCATTAAAGGCATAGGGGCTTGCATTTGCGGCTCAACATCAAGACGAGCGAGTCCTGCTTGGGTGGTATTGCGCAACCAGTAAAACTCGCCATCTTGTTCCCACGGGCCATCGTTAATGGTAAAGGTCGGTTTAATTTGACTGACAAACGCCGCAAATTCGCGTTCTAGTTTTGGCCAGTCTGGGAAAGTTTCTTTTAGTAAAGTATTGGCAGTGGGGAGAGTTTGCTCGCTGTGCGGATTGGCCGCCATCAAGCGGTTTAAAAAATGGCGGAAATAAAGTGCCCGCTCAGGGTCGTTTAATAAAAAATGCACAATGAAGAAGTTTAAACCGCGACGCAACACCGGGTCGTCGTTAATGGCTTCAATACTTGGTTGCTGTTGCTCAGCATATTGCTTAAGGCCAGTGATCAGATAATTCATAGGTGCACGGTCAAATACCATGACTGTCAGGGCTTGCTGTACCGGATCGTACACATGATGGGCTATTGCGTCCGCCAAACCTTCGGTGATCCAATTGGGCGCCCAGCTCGAGTGCCCAGTCAACGCCATATGATAGGCATGCATGGTTTCATGAATAACGATATACCTTTGATGATGATAGCGATGGCTTGGGAAGTTATAACCTGCACGGTTGTAGTACATGGTTTCACCGCCAGCGGTATCATGAATACCGCGCAGAAATCCATCATCGAGCATGGCTTCGCGCACTCGCTCTCGCGAACTACCATACACCACTGCAATGCGTTGCTGGTGAATGTTAGCGGGTTCTGCGCCAAACAATTCTACATAGTGCGGATAAGAAAGCTCTAATAAATTGAGGTAAAGGCGTACTTGGGCTTCAGGTAAGTCACTTTTTAATGCGAAATGTTTACTAACCCACCAGTTATAGCCACGGCTATTGGTGATTTTGCCGTCACTGTAGGTGTAAGGGATCTGCTTACCGACAAACTGTATGTCAATCTGCTGTAGGGTTGAAGTACGGCCACTGAGTTCAATGTCTGCGCGCATCGCACTTGGCGCAGGGACGCTTTTAGACACCTTGCTAGCAGAAAAGCTTGAAGTTGATGGTGGCGTGGTTTCAGTTTGGCAAGCTGTGAGCTGCGATGTCGCTAATGCTAACAGCGACAGTGAGATCATATGAGCGCATAGTTTCATTAAAAATCCTTGGTAAGTTTAATTAAATCAACGTAGTAATTTTTTACTGGGTATTTTTGCCACGTTGGCCAATATTATGGTTGTGATTGTTGTATATTGTATGCAATATTAAAAATACCTTGGATAAGACAGAATGTAAACAATGAAAACAACCAGCATGGCAGTGAGCCAGTCAATAACGAGGGGTGGCTTTGGGAAAAATTTTTATGCCGCAAATGTCATGGAGATTTTTGAGCGTTTAGCTTGGTATGGTTTTTTTGCTCTCGCTTCACTGTATATGACGACACCTGTAGCGCAGGGCGGAGTGGGCTTTAGTGATACTGAGCGTGGGGCAATATTGGGGATAGTGCCGTTCTTTTTGTATATTTTGCCGGTTTTTACCGGTGCTTTGGCCGACCGTTATGGTTATCGCAAAATGTTTGCGCTCAGTTTTGCGATTATGGCGCCGGGTTATTTTTTACTTGGCAGCATGACGAGCTTTAGTGGCTTTTTTATGACCTTGATGTGGGTTGCGTTGGGGGCTGCCTGCTTTAAACCCGTTGTGGTGGGGACGATAAGTCAAAGCACCGATGATACTAACCGAAGTCTCGGCTTTGGTATCTTTTACACTATGGTGAATATCGGCGGCTTTCTTGGCCCATTGGTGGCGGGCTATATTCGCGTGATCAGTTGGGATGCGGTATTTATGATGTCGGCGCTTTGGATCCTCATCAACTTTATTCCACTTGGGTTATTTTATCGTACACCTAAACACACAATTCATAGCCAACAATCTTTACAACAAGTACTTTTGGCCGCACAGCAAGTGTTAGGTAATTTACGTTTTGGCGTGTGGTTTTTTGTTAGCATAATTATCGTGATGGCAATGGGCGTCGAGTGGCTTCACTTTCATCATGGGCTTTTGCTCTTAGTGGGCTGGAGCGCGACGAATGTGCTGTGGAGTAAACTTATGCGCAACAGGGTGGCAACGGTTTGGTATTGCCAGCCAATTCGCATTAGTAACCCAAAGTTCGCCCTTTATTTACTGATTTTGACAGGGTTTTGGACGGTTTATAATCAGCTTTTTTACACCTTACCGCTGTATATCCGCGATTTTGTTGATACGAGCGATTTAGTCCAAGCGCTTGCATTACTTGGCCCAGAATGGGTGAGCTTTTTTGCCCATGTAGATTTATCAGCGGTAGAAAAGCTCCTATTAGAAACCGTTATTGGCGACCAAAAGTGGGATGTGCCGATAACAGCACAAGCTCTACAAACCGCACTGAGTCATACCAAATTATTGTTGCCAGATAGCGATGTATTGTCGCTTACGCAAAGTCTCAAGCAACTTGTTGGGCTATCAAGCGAGCAGCAAAAGGATACTATCAGTGTACTTGCCACTTCGCTGCTGCAATATCGCCAAGTGAATCCTGAATACCTGATAAATCTTGATTTTGCCGCCATCGTGCTGCTGCAAGTGCTGGTTAGTCATAAAGTACGGCATTTTAGGAAAATTACCGTGCTGGTGGCGGGTTTACTTATCACTACGCTGGCGTTTTTGCTGTTGGTCATTGCCAGTGATTGGCTCACCGGTGGGATGTTAATTGTGATGACCATATTACTGATAGCGCTTGGGGAAATGTTTACCTCACCGAAAAGTCAGGAATATGTTGCGACTATGGCACCTCATGGCCAAGCCGCGCTCTTTATGGGGTATTACTTTGTCTCTATGGCGCTTGGGTTTTTATTTGCCGGATTTTTGTCGGGTTGGAGTTATGGGTATTTGGTTAAAGAACTTGGTAAACCTGAATATATGTGGGGGATTTTCGCGGCGATAGCGTTACTGACTGCGCTAGCATTTCGTCTATTTGCCAAGCGAGTTGAGGAGCGCTAAGTCGAAGGAGATAGGATAGCTGCACGCAGCAATCCTATCTTTTATATGCGAGAGCGGTGTTTAACACGCAGCGACAAAAGTAATTTCAACTTTATAGGCAGGATCGGCAAGTTCTGCTTTCACACAAGCGCGACTAGGCGCAGTGCCAGCTGGCAGCCAAGCTTCCCAAGCTTGATTGAACTCGGCAAGATATGCAAAATCAGTCAGGTAAATTGTCGCAGAAAGTAAGCGACTTTTATCACTGCCAATGGCGGCAAGCGTTGCCTCAGCTTGTGTGAAAATCTGCAGCGCTTGGGCTTTTGCGTCTTGGGTGGGATCAGCGGCCACTTCAACAAAATGGCCAATGCCATTGTAAACTGTGGCATCTGACCATCTTGTAGTAGGGTTTAAGCGTTGAATTGTCATGGTTTTCCTTAGCGTAAATATAGAGCGGGTAAATGCTGTTCTTCGGCACGTAGCGTGAGGATTTCTACGCCGTTTTCTGTAACCAATAAGGTATGTTCAGCTTGTGCCGACAATTTGCGGTCTTGGGTCACTACAGTCCAGCCGTCGTTTAAAGTTTTACCACGATAAGTGCCCTGGTTGATCATAGGCTCTATGGTAAATGTCATGCCGGGTTTTAACTTAAGTCCAGTATCTTTATTGCCATAGTGTAGGACTTCAGGCGATTCGTGCATCTCGCGGCCAATGCCATGGCCACAGTAGTCTCTTACCACACTATAGCCACGACTCTCAGCAAAGCTTTGAATCGCATAACCGATATCGCCCATGCGATTACCGGGTTTAACTTGCGCAATGGCACGCCATAAGGCTTCATTGGTTGCGGCGACTAACTGCTGGGCAGCAAGCGGTGCTTGTGTCATCACAAACATCTTACTTGAGTCAGCAATAAAGCCATCAAACTCTAAGGTGATATCCAGATTAATAATATCGCTGTCGCTTAAAATAAACTTTTCACTTGGCATACCATGGCAAATAACGGCATTAGGCGAGGCATTTAGGGCATAAGGATAGTCATACTGGCCTTTACTTGCGGGGCGAGCATTCAGCTGGTCGCGGATATATTGCTCAACTTGATCATTGATAGCCATAGTTGATAACCCAGGCTTGACCAAATCGTTTAACATTAAAAACACGTCAGCGAGCTTTTGCCCCGCAACGCGCATTTTATCAGCCTCTTCCTTGCTTTTTAAAATCACTTTACTCATGGGGTTGAGTATCCTTGGCAGTTAAATAGTCGGGGTTGTGATTGGCTTGCTGCATGTGATATGCCACGGCATCAATAAAGGTTTGATGCGGATTAAGTTCAAGCCAGCGGCCCATTTTTATCCAAAATTCGGCTTGTGCGTTGATAGAGCGCGACATCACCTGACTGGCGACACGTAACTCCTCATGCAATTCATCAGAGATTTTTACGATACCCATTATGTGTTCCGTATATATTTTATATATAAAGTATATCTAAATGGGGTGTAATTACAAGGCAACCTTAGGGTTGCCTTGTCTTTGAGGTGGTTAACGCGATTGCGTCAGCGCGAATGGATCCGCCAAGCTATGCGCAGGTTCGGTAAACCATTTTGGTCCGTTTTCTGTCATATAAAAGTGGTCTTCAAGACGGATCCCAAACTCACCCGGTACCACCAGCATAGGTTCATTGGAGAAACACATCCCCACAGCGAGTGGTTCAGGGTTGTTCTTGACTAAATAAGGCCATTCGTGAATATCCAAACCAATGCCGTGCCCAGTACGGTGTGGGCAGCCCGGTAAATTATACTCTGGGCCTAAGCCGACCGAGGCGAGATAACTGCGTGCAGCATCATCAACCGCACCGCAGGGGCTGCCAAGTTTAGCTGCATTAAAAGCGGCGAGCTGAGCTTGTTTTTCGTGTTGCCACAAGGTGTTTTGTCGTTCACTTGCTTCGCCAAATACGTAGGTACGGGTAATATCTGAGAGATAGCCATGCACTTTACAGCCGGTATCAATTAGCACCATATCGCCCGCTTTTAACGTTTGTGGCTCTTTTACGCCATGTGGGAAAGATGTTGCAACACCAAACAACACGATACAAAAGTAATTACCCGGTGCGCCGACTTTTTTATGCGCTTGATTGATAAAGGCTTCCACCTCTGTGGTGGTGATCCCTTCACGCAAAATACTTGCTGCTGCTTTGTGCACTGCCAGCGTCATATCCATAGCACGTTGCATTAACGCCAATTCATTGGCTGATTTGTGCATCCGGCAATGTGCTGATACGCATTTACCATTGATAATATTAAGCGTAGGGGCAACTTGGCGAATGCCATCAAACAGGAAAAACGCTGCGCTTTCATCCATGGCTATGGTTGCATCGACGGCTATTCCCATCTCTGCCAGCACTTGGACGAATAATCGATAAGGGCTTTGATGTTCCTGCCAATCGCGAATTGGCGCCTCAATTAATTGAAAATCCTTTAATGAGCCGATTTCAAACGTAGGTGCAATGTATTGAAACTGTCCCGAGGCTGGCAAAATCGCGCCAACCATACGCTCACTGGCGTACCACTGCATACCCGTAAAATACTTTAGATTAGTACCGGCATTTAAATAAAGTGCCGCAATACCATTGGCCTGCATATAGGCTTGCGCCTTGGCAATGCGTGAGTAGTGCTCTGCAACATCAATTGGGGTGAGATCTTGCGTCATGTCGCTGAGGCTAGCAAGGGCTTGTTCTATTGATTGTGTGCCGATACCCGCTGGTAGCTTAAGGTTATTCATGCTGACTCCTAAAAACGGTCAATTCGATATGGGTGAAGTGTAATACGCGGGCTGCGTCTTTGGATACAATCTGCGACCAGTTCCGCCGTAATGGCTCCTTGTGTTAAGCCAAGATGCTGATGGCCGAACGCAAAATGAATATTTGAATGCTTGGGACTAGTGCCTATCACTGGCAAGGAGTCAGGCAATGAAGGCCGACATCCCATCCAAGTGCTGCTAATGGTATCGCCAGCAAGCGTGGGAATAAGAGCTTGCGCATGGGGTAGCAATACTTGAGCGCGTTGGTGGTTTTCTGGTGCGTTAAGTCCGGCAAATTCAACTGTGCCTGCAAGGCGTAAACCCATTGCCATAGGTGTGATAATAAATTGCCTGTCCGCTGACGCGACGGGGCGAGTGATTGGATTTGCGCAGTTGAGCATGGCGTGATAACCGCGTTCGGTGTCCAAAGGCACATTAAAGCCAAGTTGTTTTACAAGTGGTTTACTCCAAGCACCGGCGGCAATCACCAACTCATCAAAGCGATGTTGTTCGTCATCCACTGTGGTAACTATGACACCTTGTGAAGAGCTGTAAATGTGCTTGATGTGTGCTTGGTTAAATTGAACTTGGGCACTATCCAGCTGTGCTTTAATCGTAAGGCAGAGCGTATGAGGATCGCTACTGTGTGCAACTTCTGTAAACCATAGTGCTTGCTGAACATTTCGCCCTAATTCAGGTTCAAGTGCTTGAATTTCTTGGCCACGTAAAACTTTTACTGCAACACCTTGAGCGCGAAATTGCGCAGCTAACTTATCGACCAATGCGAAATCTTGATGCTCAAAGGTTAAAAGACTGCCATTGGCGTTTATTAAGGTTGCATAGCTCTCGCCAAGTAAGCGCTGATAGGCGGGCAGCGCAGCTTCATTTAGCGCTCGCAACGCTTGGCTGTGAACGACAAAATGGCGTTTTTGCATATTCAGTAAAAAGCGCCAAAACCAAGGGAGTGCTTTACCTAAGTAGCGCCAATCGAGGCGCAGTGGTCCAGTTTTATCAAATAACATCCGCGGTAATTTAGTCAATAAGCTAGGTTCAGCTAACGGAAACACTTGCTCCGTCGCAAAATGCCCCGCGTTGCCAAACGAGCAGCCCATAGCAACCCCTTTACCATCAAAAAGGGTGACTGCTATACCGCGTTTGGTGAGTTCCAAAGCGGTACAAAGACCGATGATCCCAGCACCTATTACAGCTACGCTCTGTGCCATTTCATTTACTCCAAACTAACAATTCTAAGATTGCATCAGCGGCAAGTCGCACTGATAAAATATTTTTTTAAAGCAAATAACTATATTAAAACAATGGATTACATAGCCATTTGCACTTTTTTCACTGCGCTCGTAAATTAACTAAAAAGTTAATGTTGAATATTGTATACAATATGCCTATTATGGCAAGTATAAAACGTAAGCAAGATAAATTCGTTGTCAGTTTAGTGTTCATTGCTGCCAGTTGTGCTTACAGCCAATAGCGCGAATAACTAAAAGACAGCATCACACAATCGCGGTATCGCGTTATAAAGAGGAAAGTAGTCATGGCCTTAGCGCAATTAGCTAACCCAAGTTTAAATTGGCACGGTGTATATCCGGCCGTTACCACGCAATTCAAAGCAGATGGCAGCATAGATTTCCCTGCGACGGCAACAATGCTTAATGCCATTATTGAAGATGGTGTCCATGGCATTATCGTTATGGGCACGGTAGGAGAAAACTGTCAGCTACGCGCCGAGGAAAAGCGAGAAGTATTACGCCAAGCTAAACAAGTGGTAGCGGGTCGCGTGCCGCTCATCAGTGGTGTTGCGGAAACGTCTACGCAACTGGCGATTGAATATTGTCAGGATGCCGAAAAAATTGGTATCGATGGCCTGATGGTGTTACCGGGTATGGTTTACCGTGCGACTGAACGCGAGGCAATTTACCACTACCAGCAAATCGCAAGAAACACCCGTTTACCAATTATGGTTTATAACAACCCTGTCACTTACGGTGTTGATTTAGGTTTAGAGAGCATGGCGGTATTAGCGGAAGAAGCGAATATTGTCGCCATCAAAGAGTCGACAACTGATACCCGTCGTATCACTGAATTGGCAAACACTTTTGGTAATCGTTTTACGGTGTTTTGTGGTGTAGACGATATCGCTCTTGAAAGTATGATGCTGGGTGCGCATGGCTGGATCTCAGGGCTTACCAATGTATTCCCAAAAGAATCTGTGGCGATATATAAATTAGCGCAGCAACAGCGTTATCAAGAAGCGTTGGAAATTTGGCGTTGGTTCTTACCTCTGTTGCGCCTTGATACTATTCCAACCTTAGTCCAGTGTATTAAGTATGCCGAGCAGTTGGCAGGACGTGGCACAGAAACGGTGCGCGCACCGCGTTTACCGCTGACCAGTGAAGAAAAGTCAGCAATTGACCGGATGTACGACCATGCCATGACAACGCGGGTTGACCTTAGTAAATTCAACTTGGATTAACGCTATGCGTAAAGGTACATTTTTCTGTATAGATGGTCACACTTGCGGAAATCCTGTACGTTTAATCACCAGTGGGCACCCAGTATTACAGGGTGCCACTATGAGTGAAAAACGTCAGCATTTTCTTGCTGAGTATGATTGGATCCGCACCGCTCTAATGTTTGAACCGCGTGGTCATGACATGATGTCAGGCTCATTTATTTATCCCCCTAGCACGCCAGATGGCGACGCCGCAGTGTTATTTGTCGAAACTTCCGGCTGTTTACCTATGTGTGGGCATGGTTTGATTGGCACCCTGACGTTTGCATTAGAGCAAGGTTTAATCGTTGCTCGTACACCGAACCTACTGAAAATTGATACGCCTGCAGGGCGGGTGAACGCCGAGTTCCAACAAACTGCTGGTAAGGTCGATTGGGTCAAGCTCTTCAACGTACCCGCGTTTTTGGCCTATCAAGATATCTCTATTACCGTACCTGAACTTGGCGAGCTGACAATAGACATAGCTTACGGCGGAAACTTTTACATTATCGTAGAGCCGCAAGCGAACTTCCCCGGGATTGAGCACTGGAGCGCGGCGCAAATTTTAAAATTTAGTCCGTTAGTACGTACGCTCGTCAATCAACAGTTGGCGTGTGTACACCCGCTCGACCCAACGGTAAAAGGCGCTTCGCATTTGCTTTGGACTGGCACCCCAACGCAAAGTAACTCGCATGGCGCCAATGCGGTGTTTTATGGCGATAAAGCGATTGACCGCTCGCCATGTGGCACTGGCACCAGTGCGCGCATGGCACAGCGCCACGCGAAAGGCTTGCTTGCTGTGGGTGAGCAGTTTGTCCATGAAAGCTACATAGGGAGTCAGTTTATTGGCAAAGTGGAAGGGGTGACGGAGCTTGCGGGCAAGATTGCTATTTTGCCAAGTATTCAAGGCTGGGCACGCGTTACCGGCCATAACTGTATCACAGTCGATGACGATGACCCTTATGCGTACGGGTTTCAGGTCATTTAACCGAGCTTATATTTGGAGATTAACGTGCAACTAACTGGATACTCATTTATTGCAGGACAGTGGCAAGGTCACCCAGAAGCTGGCCAGTTCTATGCTTTTGAACCTAAACACAATCGCTTTTTAAACCAAGCTTATTGTAATGCTACCGCTGCGCAATTAACCTATGCTATCGATGCTGCCCAACAAGCCTTTTTAACTTATCGCAAAGCCACAAGTGCACAGCGAGCAACGTTTTTAAACACCATAGCGGATGAAATCATGGCACTTGGTGATGCGCTTTTGGACATCACCCATCAGGAAACCAATTTACCGCTTGCGCGTTTGCAAGGTGAACGTGGCCGCACCGTGACTCAGTTACGGGCATTTGCAACCGCACTGAATGCGGGGCAAGCAACGCTAATTGATGCCGCTGAGCCAACACGTGAGCCATTACCCAAACCACGCCTTGAATTGGCAAAACTGCCTGTTGGGGTCGTTGCGGTATTTGGTGCGTCTAATTTCCCGTACGCGTTTTCGACCTTAGGCGGCGATACTGCATCGGCTTTGGCAGCGGGTTGCCCCGTTGTGGTCAAAAGTCATACGGCTCATCCGGGTACTAGTGAATTGATGACGCGTGCCATTGCCACCGCCATAAGTAAATGCGGCATGCCAAATGGCACTTTTTCTATGATCCAAGCCAAAGATTATGCGATTTCGCATCAACTGGTGGCACATCCATTTATCAAAGCGGTGGGCTTTACTGGGTCATTGAATGTGGCACAAAAACTGATGGCAACAATTCAAACGCGGCGTGAAGTTATCCCGTTTTATGGTGAGCTTGGCAGTATCAATCCGCAATTTGTATTGCCAGAATTGGCTGCTACTGAGGGTAATACGCTCGCCGCGGCGCTGGTGCAGTCCATGCTGATGGGTAATGGTCAGTTTTGTACCAGCCCTGGTGTGTGGCTTATTCCAGAAACTGCATGTGAGCTACTAAACCAAGCGCAAGCGCTGGTCCTGAAAAGCCAATCTGATACTTTGCTAACGCCGGCCATTACTGCCAGCTATCAGCAAGCGATTACAGCTCGGGCACAAATGCCCGGTGTGCAGCTATTTGCCCGTGGTGAATTATTGGCACCATATCATGGCGAAGCCGTCTTGTTTAAAACCACCTTAGCTAATTATCTTGCTATACCTGCGCTACATGAAGAAGTGTTTGGCCCACAAGCTGTGATTGTTACTTACCGAGATATAGCAGAGCTGGCGCAATTTATTGCGGTGTTAGAAGGGCAGCTCACGGCCAGTATGCATGGCAGTCACGCAGATTTAATCCAGTTCAGTGCATTGGCGGAACAATTGCAATATCAGGTTGGACGCCTTATTACCAATCAAATGCCAACTGGGGTTGAAGTCAGTCCTGCGATGAATCACGGAGGGCCTTATCCATCATCGTCAGATGTGCGTTGTTCGTCGGTGGGGCTTACTGCCATGCAGCGTTTTCAGCGGCCGATTTGTTATCAGGGCGCTTAAACCGATTTCCCTACTCGAAGCACAATCCAGCCAAGGAGGCATGATTGTGCTTTTTCGATTTTTGGTTAAGCGTTTATTTATCCACCAAATTAGAGTAGGCGCGTTAGGTGATTGATGTATAATGTATGCGTAGCAAATAACAATAAGAGTGCAATATGGCGATTGAGCATAAAACCAGAACACAACTGGTCGCAGAAGCTATTCGGGAAAAAATCTTAACGGGCGAAATTAAAGCGGGTGAACCTTTGCGCCAAGCCGCTTTGGCGACAGAGCTTAACGTGAGTCGTATTCCAGTACGTGAAGCGTTATTGCAACTTGAAGCTGAAGGCTTGGTCAATTTTGAAGCGCATAAAGGTGCGACAGCAACACAATTAAGCGCCGATCAAATCGATGAGATTTTTGATTTACGCGCTTTATTGGAGGCTGAGCTACTCAGGCACTCAATTCGTAACTTGACGCCGCGCGACCTGCTCGAAGCTGAAGCGATATTGTATGATCTAGAGGCCGCAACCACAGCGGGTGATACACAACTTGCGACGGGTAAACTAAACGCGGAATTTCACGGTAAGCTTTACAGCAAAGCAAACCGTCCACAAACTCAAGAGTTGGTTGACGTCTACAGTAAAAACTCAGAACGTTATGTGCGGATGCACATTTTGCTTGCTGGCGGTATAAAAACCGCACCTGAAGAGCACCGTGAATTACTCGAATTATGTAAACAACAAGACGCAGACAAAGCTTGTGCGTTTTTAAAACAGCATATTAAAAGTGCCAAAGAAGACATTAAGCAACTATTGCTAAAAATGGAAAGCCAGCCTAAGTAATCGCGTTTTTTGCTTGTCTACCATACAAGAGACCTTAAGGTCTCTTGTATATACATTAAATCCCAAAATACCTTCTTTAAAATCAGCCTATTGGCTCAACATGTTAGAAGTGCTCATCGCCTTTGAGCTCACTTGCGTTTACACAACTTCAGCTGTAAAAATTTGTATATACAAGTTTTTACAGTTCATCTGAATTTTCCATTCATTTTTCAACTATATAAAAGTCAGTGAAATCAATTCCATACGAACATGATCTAAAAATAATAGTTTTGTTACAAATAAATGTATAATAAATATTGTATACAATATTTAATTTATGTATCTTTTGCTCATCAACAGTGTTCGACATCAACAAAAAACAACTAGGACGAAACATGAAGAGCAATAATGATAGACGTTTTAAACCCGTGCGTTCTTTGGCCGCAACTGCAATTGCAATGGCGTTGTCTGGTGCCTTACTGCATGCTGGGGTTGCTGCTGCAGCCGATGGCAACAGTTTGGTCAAAGGCCAAATTACCTCGGTAGAGGGTAACAAGTTAATTGGCGCTACGCTCACCTTTACACACAAAGCCAAAGGCTTGAAATATACCGTTTCCACTAATGGTGACGGCGATTACATACTGCGTAATTTACCTGTGGGCGAGTACGATGTAGCCATTATTAAAGATGGCTATGAGCAGGTGGTGCAGCAAAATGTCACAGTCGCGATTGGTCAGGCAATTATTATCGATGCCGCAATGCAGCAAGCGGGTAGTAACATGGAGCGTATTGCGGTAACGGGCGCTGCTATTCGCCGGGTTGATATGGCTTCTTCAACTTCTGGTATCACCTTAACTGATAACGACCTTAAGCTTATGCCGGTTAACACGGGTTTTGAGAATATGGCGCTGATGGCACCTGGTACAGCAACGCCGGGCGGCTCTAACTTCAAAAACGCCTCGAGTTTTGGTGGTGCTTCGTCTGCAGAAAATGGCTACTATTTTAATGGTTTGAACGTCACTAGCATTCGTACTGGTCTTGGTGCAATACGTTTACCTTGGGAAGCCGTCGCGCAAACACAAATTAAAACCGGTGGTGTGAGCCCTGATTTTGGTGGCGCTATGGGGGGCATTATCAATGCAGTGTCTAAATCGGGTGAAAATGACTTTAACTTTGGGATTGAAGCGCGCTGGGACCCTGAATCATTAGACGAAAATCACGACTCTATTTACCAGCACAATGGCACCATAGATACTAACACTCAGCAAGATAGTTACGACTTCAAAGAGTTTCAGGTATGGGCAAGCGGTGCATTAATTGAAGACCAACTATTTGCTTATGCGCTTTTTGCTCCGCGTCGCGAGGAACAAACGTGGGCTGATCAGACAACTTACACAGCGCGCGACCGTGAAGAAGACCGTTGGTTTGCCAAGCTTGATTGGTTTATTAATGAAGACCATGCCATTGGCTTCTCCGCGATGAATAACAAGCGGACATGGACGAAACAAACTTCACGTTACGATTGGCAAAAAAATGAAATCGGCGAGCGCCAAGGTGTCGATGCGCCCGGTGAAGATGGCGGTAAAGTCTATAGCTTTAATTATAACGGCTATTTAAGCGATACCTTATCAGTCACTGCGGTTATAGGTCAGGTTACAGAAAACGTTGAAAACGTGGTTGCATCCGCAGTACCAGGAGTATGGGATTATCGCGATGGAACTGTAACCCTCAGTCAGCACACCGCCTCGTCTGTGACGGAAGAAAAGTTCACACGAGATCAAGCGCGTATCGACTTTACTTGGGATTTAGAAGCCCACTCAATCCAATTTGGTTTTGATCACACTAAAGTTAAGGTTAAGTTCCATGAGGGGCAAAACGGCTTAGGTGATGCTGAAGGTTGGTGGTCAATTAAAAATGCTGGCGCAAATGATGTATCCGGTGCGGCGCTCGGTCAGTCGTTTATCGAACGCCGTGTACGTACGCGCGATGTCGACTCTGACGTGACCGCACAAGCAATTTATATTAATGACTCATGGCAAGTGACTGAGCAACTGGTACTGAACTTAGGCGCACGTTACAGCAAGTTTGAAAACACCGTTTCTGATGGTCGCGCGTTTGTTGATTTTGACAACCAATTTGCACCACGCTTGCAAGCGATTTACGACCTTAGCGGCGATGGTAGCAGTAAAGTGTTTGCTACATTTGGCCGTTACTTTCAACCTGTGTCAGCCAATATGAATATTACCCAAGGTTCAGCTTCGGTTGAGTGGTTCGAGTATTTCGCCTTAGATCAAGTGGACTCTGCCGGTCATCCGGTGATCACTGGCGACGGCTCGCCAAGTCGTGGCGCAATGTTACGTGACCGTCGTTGGCGTCAGCGCGGTATTACTGAGCCCGGTTTAATTGCTTCAGCATCTCTTAAGCCTATGTACTCAGACGAATTCACATTAGGTTATCAAACCGAAGTGTTTGACAACATGTCTGCGGGCGTGCGTGCCATTTATCGTGACTTGCGCCGCAGTACAGAAGACACAGATGTCGCTCCTGTACTTGCGAAAAAACTTGCTGCTATGGGTATTACCGACAATGTTGGGCAAGGTTCGTATTATGTACTGAATAACCCCGGTGAAGACATTACTATGTCTTACGATTTTGACGGCGATGGCACCATAGATAATGTGGTGTTGAGCGCAGAAGAATTAGCCTTACCTACGCCTAAACGCCGTTATTTAGCTATGGAGTTTACTTTAGAAGGTGCTTTGACTGACGACATTAACTTAAACGCGTCATACACTTGGTCAAAAAGCTACGGTAACACTGAAGGTCTAGTTAAAACGGATAACGATCAAGCTGATCCGGGTTGGACTACGTCGTATGACTACGGCGATTTAATGGATCACAGTTACGGCAACTTGCCCAATGACCACCGTCACGCGCTTAAAATATCAGGCACTTATCGTATCAACGACGACCTAACCTTAGGTTTAGTTGCGCGTACCACATCGGGACGACCAAAAAGTTATCTGTCGGTCCATCCAACTGGGGTAGACAGCTGTGCGACGGGTTCACCATGGGATGATTGCGTCAGTGTGTATTATGACCATGCCTCTCACTATGACGAGCACGGTAACCCAGCACCACGCGGCTCTGCAGGCACATTACCTTGGGCGACCAATATCGACATGTCGTTGGCATACAAAACGGATTTGTTTGGAAACGAGCTAACTTTAAAAGGCACTGTCTATAACTTGCTTAATGCTGATGCCGCACTAGACGTCAACGAAGAGCGTACTGTGTACGGTGATAATGGCGTTGAATTAAACCCTAACTACGGCCTTACTGAGATGCGCCAATCCGCACGTTCAGTTTCTTTAGTAGCGCGTTTAACATTCTAGTTTCCCTGTGATTGTTTGGTACAAGGAAGTGCCAGTTGTTGTGATGCCAGTTATCGTCGTCCGTAAGGGGGAAGGTAGGTCTGGCATTTTTAATTAGGAGCACAGAGTGCAAGATTTCTTAACACTATTGGCTGGTCAAGTGGAGCGCAGCTTACTGTCTAGAGAAGCATGCTGGCAGACTATAGATATGCACACTGCGGGCGAGCCGTTACGGGTGTTTGTAAGTGGTTTTCCTGTACTTGCGGGTTCCAGCATCTTGGCAAAGCGCGCAGATGCCAAAGCAAACTATGATCATTTACGCACCATATTAATGTATGAACCGCGTGGCCATGCTGATATGTATGGCGCTTGGTTGGTTGCCAGTGAACGTGAAAACAGCGATTTTGGTGTGTTGTTTTTACATAACGAAGGTTATAGCACTATGTGTGGTCATGCGATTATCGCACTGACGCAATTGGCATTGAGTTGTGGCTATAAAACCACAGGGGAATGGCTGCGTATTGATACACCTGCAGGGCAAGTGCAATCAGTGAGCTATGGCGATTACGCCGAGTTTCTTAATGTACCAAGTTTTGTCTATCAGTTAGCTTTGCAAGTTTCGTACCACGGACAAGTTTATCGCTTCGATTTAGCCTATGGTGGTGCCTATTACGCCTTTATCGATGCTGATGAATATGGCCTTTCGCTTGCTATGGATAACCATGCAACACTTAAAACACTAGGTCGGGCACTTAAGGCAGCGATTGCTGATGCTTACCCAATAAGTCATTCGGGAGATGAAGCCCTAGGTTTTCTGTATGGGGTTATTTTTACCTCAACTACACAATGTGACAAAGCCCATCATTCTCGACAAGTGTGTATTTTTGCTGACGGCGAATTAGACCGCAGTCCAACTGGGACGGGAGTCAGCGCCAGAGTGGCGATTTTGGCGGCTAAAGGGACGCTTTTGCCACAGCAGGAAATTAGGATTGAAAGTATTTTGGGCTGCCCGTTTAGTGTCAGTTATAGTGTGCCGCAAGATGACCCAACTGGTCGCACTGTACTTCCGAAAGTAGCGGGAACTGCTTATATTACCGGACAACATACTTTTTATCGTGATCCGGCCGATCCGCTCTCACAAGGGTTTATTTTCAAATGAATGCGATGTATCTAGAACGTCAACGTAAAGCACAAGCGCTACTGCAACAACGTGAGCTTGATGCACTTTTAGTGTTAGGTTACGAAAATATCCGTTATTTAACCGGCTATAGCGGCAACGCCGCTTATTTGCTGTTAACACCACAAGAAAACATTCTCATCACTGATTACCGTTACTACCAACGTGCGTTGCAAGAAACCCATGGTGCACTGGTAGTTGAACGTGACCGTGAGGCAGAAAGCTTAGGTGCGTGTTTACAGCGCCATTTTGCCAAAGGTGTGGTCGGTTTTGAATCAGCTAGTGTAAGCGTTGCAGTTTGGCAGGATATCGCCAACACCTTAACTGGCTGGCAATGCCAAGCTTGTAATGGCTTGATTGAGTCTTTACGCACAGTAAAAGAACACTGGGAAGTGGCGTCGATTAGAAAAGCGGCAGCCATAGCTGATGAAGCCCTAGCAGAGACATTAAAGCTAGTTAAAGCGGGAGTGGCTGAGCGCGATTTGGCCATAGAATTGGATTATCGCATGAAGCAGCTTGGCTCAGATGGTGTGAGTTTTGACACCATTTTGCTATTTGGCGCGCGCTCAAGTCTGCCGCATGGTAAGCCGGGCGATACGCGCTTACAGCATGGCGATATGCTGCTGGTGGATTTTGGTGCAGTGGTGAATGGTTATCGCTCGGATATGACCCGCACTTATGTACTGGGTGAAGCGTCAGCTAAGCAACAGCATATCTTTGATGCAGTATTTGCGGCGCAGCAAGCCAGTTTTGCGCTTCTTAAAGCGGGTACGGATTGTAAAACGCTGAACGCGGCGTCAGAGCGAGTTTTGGCTGAGTTTGGCTATAGTGAATTTGCGGGTAAAGGGCTTGGTCACGGTGTTGGGCTATTTTTACATGAAACGCCGTTTATCAACCGTAGCACTGACTATCAATTACAAGCGGGTAACGTAATTACCATTGAACCGGGCGTGTATATTCCTGCGCTTGGTGGTGTGCGTTTAGAAGATGACGTGCTTATTACTGAACAGGGTTTTGAGTTTTTGACTCATGCCCCTAAACAGTTTGTGCTGCAAGGAGGGTAAATGCAGATAATTACGGCATCACAAGTTCACCAGCATTTGGCCTTTCCAACCGTGCTGAACAAACTCGCACAAGGTTTTGCTGCACCAGCGACTATGCCACAGCGGCAAATATTTGAATTAGATTCAAACCCGCACAATCATGACGCCTTTGCGGTATTACCAGCGTGGAATGACGAGGTGATAGGGGTAAAAAGCTTTACTTATTTTCCTGATAATGAAGCTTCTGGTTATGCGAGTTTATATTCAAAAATTATGCTGTTTTCGCGTGCGCATGGCGAGCCATTAGCCTTAGTTGATGGCACCAGTGTAACGCTCTGGCGTACCGCTGCGGTGTCGGCGCTCGCAGCAAGCTTGTTGGCTAAACCTAATGCTAAGCATTTGGTGTTGTTTGGTTCAGGAAAATTGGCGCCTTTTCTTATTCGCGCACACTTGGCGGTGCGTCAATATACTCAAGTTACTCTGGTGGCGCGTAATCACGCTAAAGCGGCAGCTGTAATCACTATCCTTGCCAACGAATTTAGTGGCGTTGAGTTTGCCTATGTCGATCAGGCGGATGAAGCACTAATTAGCAGTGCCGATGTGATTTGCTGTGCAACGGGGGCGCGCAGTCCGCTATTTAATGGCGCATGGTTAACGCCAGGTTGCCATGTGGACTTATTGGGGAATCACCATAAAGAAAGTCGTGAATGTGATACCACTACAATTATACGCGCGAGCGTTTATGTTGATAGCCGCACCAATGTACTGAATGAAGCAGGGGAGTTATTAATCCCTATCAAGGAAGGTGTGTTTAGCGCCGCGCAAGTGAAAGCAGAGCTGGCAGACATGTGTCGCCAAGCACCAAATCGCAGTGCGGATGAAATCACTGTGTTTAAATCTGTGGGCACGGCACTGGCGGACTTATTGACCGCGCATTTGGTGTTAACCTTATGCCAACAACAGGATAAAGCCGAGGCCGCAGCATGTTTAGCCTAAATGGATATTGGTTGGTATTGTGCTCAGTGCTGTTGGTATTAGCCGTGTTACCTAGTTGGGTGAAAAGCCGTAAGGCGTTTAAAAAACGTAAATGGCGCAGTGTAAAACTAACGGGCTTAACGCGGGTCAAAGCGGCTAAAACAGGCCCATTAGAGCTGTTATCTGAGTCGGGTTTATTAGCGCAGTTTGAATATCAAGGTCAGCATTACAGCTGTCAAATGGCGTTTCGCGATACGCTTTGGCAACGTTTTCAAGCTAAATTGGATACCCATATTTGGGTTGATCCAGATAACTTACAGCAATGTCACCATAATGCACAACAAGCTTATCGCTACAGTAAATTATGGTTGTTGTCGGCGTTATTGCTGATGTTGTGCGCAGCGTTAGCTGCACTTACAGCTTGATGCAGCATGATGAGCGGTTATTGATATTCTTGTTTAGCAACAAAAAAAGCCTTGGCATGCCAAGGCTTTTTTAATCTAAATGAGGATTAACGTAATGCGTTAATACGCTCTTCTAACGGTGGGTGAGAAGCAAACATATCGGCAATGCTCTTACCTGATGCGATACCAAACGCCATCATTGAACCTTCAAGTTGCGATTCATGGTTGTGGCGTAAACGCTCAAGTGCAGCACGCATTTTATGTGCGCCAACTAAGTTCGCGGCACCACGGTCAGCAGCAAACTCACGTTTACGGCTAAAGTAAGCCACAATCATAGAGGCTAAAATACCGAACACCATTTGGAAAATCATATCAAAGATAAAATAAGTCCAGCTGTGGCCTGAGCTTTCGCCTTCTTCGTTGCTATTGAAAAAGTTGTCTACAATGCCTGCCAATACTTTAGAAATGAAGATAACAAAGGTGTTTACCACGCCTTGGATAAGCGTCAGCGTCACCATGTCGCCATTCGCAACGTGGCATACTTCGTGGGCAAGTACGGCTTCAGCTTCATCTTTGCTCATGTTATGCAACAGACCTGTACTTACCGCAACCAAGCTATTGTTTTTACTTGGGCCAGTCGCAAAGGCGTTCATTTCTGGGCTGTCGTAAATCGCGACTTCTGGCATAGCAATACCAGCTTGTTGCGCTTGACGTTGAACCGTTGAAACTAACCAATGTTCTGTTTCGTTACGTGGTTGCTCAATTACATATGCGCCAACAGATTTTTTTGCCATCCATTTAGACATAAGTAGAGAGATAAACGCACCGCCGAAACCAAATACGGCTGCAATCATCAGAATGCCGCCAAGGCTACGATTAGAAATACCGAAAACACTCATTAGGATAGATAGCACTATCCCCAGAACAAGCATCACGGCTAAGTTGGTGATGAGAAATAATATGACTCGTTTCATGATAAATAACCCTAGTTTAAAATTAGTTGTCTTAACTAAGTGCTCCGTACCCATGTTTGTCTGTAAGCACCCAAGTTGTTTTTATTGGTGCCCACGACATGCGCTGCACGGTTCACACCGAGCCTTTTGCTCATCCAATTGCACTTTAAGTTTTAACAAGCACACAGATGAGCGAGCCAAAGCAGTTACTTAAGCCAAGTAACAGTAGGTTATCCCAAGTATTCCCAGTGCATTTATAGGGGCAAGTCTGATAAAAAACAAGGGGGATGGGCGCAATTCACGCTTTTATGGTTTTTTTGCGCGACATTTATACATTCTCTATGTCCCATGCTTCCTTGCCCGCAAGGCTTTAGGTATAATTTGTCTCTTCGTCGTGGTAACAATGAGCAAGTAAATGACAGTAGAGCAGTTTGACCCAAAACAAACCACCACTTTGGAAACCGCTAAAAAGCAGTTGGATGCCGGTGTTGCATCAGGCGCTGACAAGCTAGGTTCAAAGGTTGGCTTTGTTTCGTTAGGGTGTCCAAAAAACTTAGTAGATTCTGAGCGCATCTTAACGCAGCTTCGTACAGAAGGTTATGAAGTGGTCAGCAGCTATCACGACTCTGACGTGGTTATTGTTAACACCTGTGGTTTTATCGATAGCGCAGTGCAAGAATCGTTAGACACTATCGGTGAAGCACTCAAAGAAAACGGCAAAGTAATTGTAACGGGCTGCCTTGGCGCGCGTGAAGACGAAATCCGTCAAGTGCACCCAAATGTATTAGGTATTACAGGCCCGCACGCCTATGAAAACGTCATGGAGCATGTTTACAAATACACTGAGCGCCCTAAGCGCAATCCATTTTTGAGCCTAGTGCCAGATCAAGGGGTGAAGTTAACTCCCAAGCATTATGCTTACTTAAAAATATCAGAAGGCTGTAACCACCGCTGTACGTTCTGTATTATCCCTTCAATGCGTGGTGATTTAGTATCTCGCCCAGTAGGTGAAGTGCTAACCGAAGCGGAGCGCTTAAAGCAAGCCGGCGTAAAGGAGTTATTGGTGATAAGCCAAGACACCAGCGCTTATGGCGTTGATGTTAAACACCGTACTGGTTTTTGGAATGGCCAGCCAGTTAAAGCTGATATGCTTCATTTGTGTAAGACACTAAACCAATTAGGTATTTGGGTACGCCTTCACTATGTTTACCCATACCCACATGTGGATGACGTTATTCCATTAATGGCGGAAGGTAAACTGCTGCCTTATTTAGATATCCCGTTCCAGCACGCCAGCCCGCGTATCCTTAAACTGATGAAACGCCCAGGCCAAGCAGAGCGCACCTTAGAGCGTATCAAAAAATGGCGTGAGCTTTGTCCAGAGCTTGTGATCCGCTCTACTTTTATCGTGGGCTTCCCAGGTGAAACGGAAGAAGACTTCCAAATTCTCCTAGATTGGCTAGAAGAAGCGCAGTTAGATCGTGTGGGCTGCTTTAAATACTCACCAGTTGAAGGCGCAAAAGCTAACGAATTGGCAGATCAAGTACCAGAAGACGTCAAAGAATCGCGTTTTGAGCGCTTTATGTTGAAACAACAAGCCATCAGCCAAGCACGCTTAGCGAAACGCGTTGGTACAGTGATGGAAATCTTGATTGATGAAGTGGACGAAGAAGGCGCCATTGGCCGTACTTATGCTGATGCACCAGAAATCGACGGTTTAGTTTACCTCAACGGCGAAACCTCATTAAAGCCGGGTGATGTAGTCAAAGGCCTAATTACAGATTCTGACGAGTACGACTTATGGGCTGAGCTGCAAAGCTAAGCTTGCAATTGCCGAATTAATAAAGTGCCGGGTTTCCCGGCATTTTTGTTTAAAGAGCCAATTTATTCACTTAATCGCCCTCAAGAGCCATGCGAAGCTCGACAGCAGTCACACTGCCTCTGTATAATTCGCGCCCTTAAATACCGTACTTTTATTCTTAGCGCAAAGACAAGTAATTGTCGCGCTAAAGCCTAGCTTAGGAATTGATTTTGATCTCGACCTCGAATATCACCATGCAGTTTGGTGCAGAACCATTATTTGAAAATATTTCGGCAAAGTTTGGTAACGACAACCGTTATGGCCTAATTGGTGCCAATGGTTGTGGTAAATCAACCTTTATGAAGATCCTAAGCGGGGCGCTAACGCCAACCTCAGGTAACGTTTCAATTGGCCCCGGCTTAAAGCTGGGCGTGCTAAGCCAAGATCAGTTCGCTTTTGAGCAATACAGTGTTATTGACGCCGTGATCATGGGCGACAAAGCCTTGTGGGACGTTAAAAAAGAACGTGACCGTATTTATGCTTTGCCAGAAATGAGCATTGAAGATGGCATGAAAGTCGGTGAACTAGAAAGCCTCTATGGTGAAATGGACGGCTACAGCGCCGAAGCGCGCGCGGGCGATATTTTGCTTAAAGCGGGTATCGAAGAAGAACTCCATTTTGGCTTGATGTCACAAGTAGCACCGGGTTGGAAGCTAAGGGTACTTTTGGCGCAAGCGCTATTTGCCAACCCAGATATTCTGCTACTTGACGAACCGACCAACAACTTGGACATTCATACCATAGGTTGGCTTGAGAACGAGCTTAACCAACGTAAATGCACCATGATCATCATCTCGCACGATCGTCACTTCCTAAATGCGGTGTGTACGCACATGGCGGATATGGATTACGGTGAACTACGCATTTATCCAGGTAACTACGACAAGTTTGTTGAAGCCTCAACCCTTATTCGCGAGCAACTATTAGCGGGCAACGCCAAGAAGCAATCTGAGCTAGACGAATTACAAGACTTCGTAAACCGTTTTGGTGCCAACGCCTCTAAAGCCAAACAAGCCAGCTCGCGGGCTAAACGGATGGAAAAAATCACCTTAGATGAAGTCAAAGCCAGTAGTCGTGTTGCGCCGTATATTCGCTTTGGTGAGGGCAAAAAATTACACCGTCAGGCACTGATTTTAGAAAATTTTGGTCATGGCTTTGATGGCGAAACGTTATTTGCTAATGGCGACCTGATCCTTGAAGCTGGTTCACGCTTAGCCATTATCGGTGAAAACGGTGTAGGTAAAACCACTTTCTTGAAGTGTTTAATCGGCGAGCTTGAAGCCAATCACGGTGTGGTAAAATGGTCAGAAAATGCCTCAATTGGCTATTGCCCACAAGACAGCTCGGCAGATTTCGACAACGATCTTACTTTATTTGACTGGATGTCGCAGTGGCGCACGCCTAAGCACAACGACCTGATGGTACGAGGCATGTTAGGACGTTTATTGTTTACCGCTGATGATGCCAATAAAAAAGCCAGTAACTGTTCAGGTGGTGAGAAAAACCGTTTGTTGTATGGCAAATTGATGATGCAAGACAACAACGTGCTGATCATGGATGAACCAACTAACCACATGGATATGGAAGCCATCGAAGGGTTAAACACTGCCCTTAAACATTATCAGGGCACATTAATCTTTGTTAGCCACGACCGCCAATTTGTTTCATCACTTGCTACTCATGTAATTGATATTAAAGACAAGCAAGTGGTTAACTTCCAAGGTACATTCGATGAATACCTTGCAAGCCAAGCTGAAAAATCCGCACAGCTTGGAGTGCGTTAAGCGCAAGATAACGAAGAGGCAGCGAAAGCTGCTTTTTTGTTTCCAGCCCTAAACCAACTACTTCAGTAGTTGGTAATCATCAATTAGGCTTAGCCTTTAAATTTATGGCCTTAGATTGAATTAGCGAGAGGTGAACTCTCCCAACAAAGGCTTTTTACTCTGTAGGCGCGAGGTTATGTTGCGCTTATCTTAGGTAATACAGTGGCAGGAACACACTAAAGTCGATAGCGCCCCTTCAAGGAGCTAATGCAAAGCCACCTTCTTTAGAAAGTGGAGCCTTTAATTTTTGGTTACTCGCTTTTGTTTGTTATGCTGGTTTTTAATAAAAATCGATTTAAAATCAATGTTATGGCGTTTTTTTATGCCCAAAGCACGCACGTTACTCCCAAACATTAACCCTGCAAATACATATTATATTTTTCAAGATGCAGCATTAGTACTTTGAGTTCGTTCAGTTACATCACCGAAGGTGGTTTGCCAAGAGCGCTCAAACGCATAAAGCTTTTTATGGCAATAAGTTATCCGATATGATAAAAATTTAGCAATCAGAAAGTCGCGCGGGTTCGAAGCAGAAAAACGACCCAATCGCTTGATATTAAATTGTAGGGTGAATCATGAAGGCTAGTGTTGAAGCCGGCAGGAAATGAGCGTTAACACTCCACCAGTGCGACAAAGCCAATACAGATATTGAGCTCGCATTCCCCAAAGCGGTGCAATGAATAAGCGAGCAGGCTGAAAGCGCAATAAATGTAAGCCGATTGGGAGTGAATGAGCTGGTCGGCTTTACCTACGCCCCACCTATTAGCGAAAGCGAAAAAATTGTGCATTGTATCAATCTATTGCGGTGTAAATTTAAAGCGCCAGTACTGATACAGGCTGGACCAAAAAACAAAATAACAGGATCGACGCCAATATGACTGATAGCAAGCAGAGCGAAAACATAAAGACGAACGAAATTATCATCGACTTATTTGCGCCCAACCTTCCAGGCAGTACCAATGAAGGCGATTTAATTCAGAAAGCATTGCGTGATCAGTTGGTTGAAAGCATTCGAAACTCTATTACTCCTTCGGAATCTAACAATCCGTCAGGGGTCGCCCGATTTATTGATGAATCAGGCCGAAATGTGTTCTTTGTTGATGGTACTCGCGGTGCAGGTAAAACCACCTTTATCAACAGCGTAGTTAAATCCCTGAACAGTGATAAAGGTGATGCTAGTATCAGCATCAAGTGTCTGCCGACGATTGACCCTACTAAGCTGCCTCGTCATGAACCCATTCTGGTCACAGTGACAGCTCGCTTGAATAAGATGGTATCAGATAAGCTAAAAGAGAACTGGTCATCTAATGACCATAAAGGGCATAAAGAGCGTTGGCAGAATCATCTTGAGCAACTGAAACGTGGGTTACATCTGTTGACCGACAAGGAATATAAACCAGAATATTTCAGTGACGCTTTGAAGCTGGATGCTCAGCTGGATTATTCCATCGGTGGCCAGGATTTGTCAGTAATCTTTGATCAACTGGTTGAATGCGCGTGTCAGATTCTCCGCTGCAAGGCGATTTTGATCTCATTTGATGATATCGACACTCAGTTTGATACTGGTTGGGATGTGCTTGAGTCCATTCGTAGATTCTTTAATAGCCAGAAATTGGTGGTGGTCGCGACTGGTGATTTGCGGCTATATTCCCAGTTGATTCGTGGAAAGCAATACGAAAATTACAGCAAAACGTTGCTCGATCAGGAAAAAGAGAGTGCCCGTTTAGCCGAGCGGGGCTATATGGTTGAACATCTTGAACAGCAATATTTATTAAAACTCTTTCCAGTACAAAAACGAATTCAACTGAAAACGATGCTGCAGCTGGTTGGCGAAAAGGAAAAAGTCCGAAAAGAAAAAATCAGGGTTAAAACTAGGCCTGATATGAGCGCTGAGGCTGCGATAGAAGTTCGCGATGCTATTGGAAATGCTGTTAGAGAAGGGTTGAATCTTCGAGATGGCTCCGATGCAAATATGTATGTCAACGAACTGCTGAAGCAGCCTGTCCGGTTGTTGATGCAGGTGCTTCAAGATTTCTATACAAAAAAATATCGTGCTCCATCGGTAAAAATCAAAGGTGAGCCAGGCAACGATGAAAAATCTGATGAGCTATCAGTTCCTAATTTACTTAGAAATGCCTTGTATGGCTCAATGCTTAGTAGCATTTATCGTGCGGGCTTGAACTATGAACAACATCGTTTTGGTATGGATTCACTCTGCAAGGATATATTTACCTATGTAAAGCAGGATCGTGATTTTAACACCGGATTTTATTTGCGGCCTCAGTCTGAAAGTGAGGCATTAAGGAATTGTTCGATTTATTTGGCATCTCAGGTAAGTGAGAACTGCCAGGGAAGTCTTTCCAAAGTATTACAGATGCTTTTAGTCGGTTGTGGTTCGATCAGTATATTTAACCAGTTCGTTTCCGGGTTAGTTCAGGCGGGAAATGATAAGGAAAAGTTTGAGCAGCTTGTCAGTGAGTATGTTGCTTATATGTCAGTTGGCAGAAATGAAAGCGCCTCTCATTGGGCTAACCGTTGCTCTGCAGTTATAGCGGATGCAAGTACCGACAGAAAAGTTGGAGTTTTCATCGGCCAAGTCCAATTGAACCGTGGTTCAAAAAAAGAGAAAATAGAGAACTTTAACTATTTTAAACTTGATAAAGAAAGTGGCTTAGCCAAAGCGGCAATGGCTGCATCTTTAAGTACGGTTGCATCAAGTAACTTGATGGATTTTAGCAGTGTTTTCAACTTGATTGGCGCTATTTCTGATCTCGCTGCATGTTCAAGTGATATTTCTGAAGCTTCTAAAGTTTTCAATAAAACTATATCCCAACCGACTTGTATTGCGCCTCCTTGGAGCAATGCTGCTGCACGCGCGGAAGTGAAGACTGGTAAAACTGATAATGAAGACGAAAATTTCCATCAGGTAGTCGATGAAATTGAAACCGAAGATGATGACGAATCAGTCGGTATTAACCAAACGGTAGAAGCGGAATTTAAAGATGCGTTTGATGCTATTAGTAAGTGGCTTAATAGTGTCAAAAAGTTAGAGCCGAGAATTAGACCTTCTGCAATATTGATAGGTAAAATATGGACTAGGTTCTATTTTAATATTAATAACGTGGAAGATTTGCATAAGAGTAGGCTGAATAAACCAAACGCACGGCTTGGCGTTATTGCTATGCACTCTAATGCTGCAAAGATCATGCGATTTAATGTTTTAGCTCTTCTTCACGCTGTTTTGGTTGAGGAAAGTCTATATCATGCGGTGGAGGATAGAGACTATATTGGAGATGGTTTGCGGCTTAATCCGGTTACATCAGTAGGGGAGTTTGAGACAAAACTCAGGAGTATGGATTCTGTTTTGAAAAAATCTAGAAAGAAGTGGAGCGAAACTAATCCAATATTTTTCCTTTTAATTAGTTGTCCTATCCTTCATCCATTTATATTCCCATTTGGTGGTGTTAATAGTTCTTCGAAATCACTTAAAAAAGAAGAAGGGTTCCGTGATCTTATTTTTAATATTGTCGGGTTTGAGTTGTTTTCTAAAGATGACTGGAATGATTTGACTGCACAAAGCGATCCTGATGAAAGTAAATCGTTCAATAAAATCATTAAATCCCTAAACTCAGCTACAATCGCAGGTGCAAAATACGCTGACTCAATGTCAGCAGTGGGGAGTGCCCCTCCCTCTTCTGGTGACAAGGCAGGCAAGAAATGATGACCACCATATAAGGATTGGATATGGAAAGGTTTCTTCTTAACTCAACAGCATTATTGACTCAGCTTAGCTCCGTTTCATTGGGTGAGGTGTTGCCTAGTGACGGTGTGGAGTCATCTGTATTTCTTACTCAATACGAGCAGGCGCGTAGTTTGCCTGATCATGTCGCCAAATCCGCTTGGTCATCCTTGGAACAGCAACTCAAACAGCGAAATATGAAATTCGGCCCGGTTGCGGCCTTACGCCTAGTTGCTGAGAAATTTGTTAAAAACGAGAAAGATGGCCCCAGAATCGACCTTGCTTTGTTCTCGGAATGGCAAACGCTGATGAGTCGGCTATCTTGCCTACCAATTATGGCGTGTCATCAGGTATTTAACTCTGGCCCTGCCAGTAAGGAATATAGTTTTAGCTGGCCTTTGTACCCTTATCACCCGGCTGTTGAGGACTACATTGCCCGTGAACGCTTGCACGAAACTCACCAGCATCTTAATGGCAGTACCAGTGCGGAAGAGTGTTGGCTGGATGCACTCAAGCACCCTGAAGTGACCGTCAGAGATTTTGAGAAAGGCTGGGCCTCGCAAGAGATGAAACAACTCTGTGCACAGATTGATAATTCACTAACTCCCAAAACCTTCAAGGATCGTTTACAGGTCGCCAGCAATATTCGCGAAATTCTTTTTCGCGTAGCTCAGAGCATGGAGTTACCAGAGTGGATGGCGTCGTTGCAGCACCCGCAGCAGTTGGTGGATAGCACAATTCTTCATAGGGGAAAGGAGTACGGGTTTGCAACAGTTTGGCCAACGGACGACAAATACCGTCAGGAGTCTGAATTTTTCTGGTTAACCGGGTTGTTGGAAAAATGGCGGTATGGTGCACCCGAAGGATTGGAGCGACTGTTTTGGATTTACCTGCTGATTCAGAATCAGTATCTGACATTGCTGGTTCAGCGAGACGATTTTTTCGGTTTTGATCAGTTCCAGAAGTACACCATGACGGAGCTAAGAGAAGAAACCGAGAAATCTTATTTATCTCGTTTCAAACATGCACATGGTGCTGGTCTGTATTCTCAGGTGCGTTATTTGGAAGGACGTTTTGCTCCTAAGAGCGACCCCAGTAAAATGCAAAAACTGCTCTTCAGCGTTTTGCGTGGGTACTGGGAATATCTTAAAGGTCATATTCCCGTGGAATGGGAGCATCCTCAGCCACTGAATATCACTCAGACGCTAGATAATCTTGAACAGGTTAAGTCTGGCAGTATATGTTCCGAGTTGGCGCTGGTGCCGCATTTTATCAAGAGAAAGCCCAAAAAGGATGAAGTCTACCCCTACGCGCTGCTGTTCAAAGATTTGAAGAATCAGGCTGCTATCCTGATGGACATCCTGAGTAATGAACCGAGCTTGACACGCTGGATTCGAGGAGTAGATGCCGCTGCTAATGAGATGCACGCGCCACCGGAGTTGTTTGGCCCTTTGTTTCGGGTGCTGGCCAAATCGGGTATTGCTCATTTTACCTATCATGTTGGCGAAGACTTTCCGCATCTGATCAGTGGTATTAGATCTATTGATGATGCCTTGAGGTTTTTGCCGTTGCGTAATGGTGACCGTCTTGGGCACTGCACGGCGATTGGCATCACGCCTAACATCTGGAAACGCTCTCTGCCATTGTCTTTGTCCATGGTCAAAGAAACGCGATTGCTCGATTTGGTGTTTATCTGGCGGGAACTTCGAAGTCATCCGGAGCTACTGCGCTACGCCAGTGATGCAGCGATTGAAGCGGTTCGTTTAGCCCATGAGGTGTTTTCGCTGGAAGACGAAATCTCGATTATCACCCTCGATCAGGTTTTTGAGTTGCGGGGTGAGTTAGCGGAATCGGAAGGCCTGCTGGGTGAATTGGATGGGCCATTAAAGCCCAAATCCCTCTGGTTGGAAGAGTACGAGCGCGCTAGAGAGTTGGCTAAAACGGCGGGAATGAAAAGGCCACTGAAGTTGTATAAGCAATGGCTGACAGATGACAACGTGCGAAAGCAGCGTGCTGAATATGTTGAGGTTGCTCTGGAATATTTGCCGGACGAGGCATTAGTATCATTGCAGCAGACTGTGATGGCAAAAATGGCAGACCGAAACATTGCGATTGAGTGCCCTCCGACTAGCAATACCCGTATCAGTCAGTATTATGATGTTAGCGAACATCATATCTTTCGCTGGATGGGCTTGCCGGGTGCAGTGATTGAAGGTGATGTTCCAATGTCTATCTGTCTTGGATCTGATGACCCGGGCATCTTTGCTGCTGATTTGAAATCCGAGTTCTATCACCTGTTCGTTGTGTTAACCCGAAAGTTCGGTTTATCGCCTGCAGAGGCTTTGCGAAAGGTTGCAGAAATTAACGAGAATGGTCGGATCTATCGCTTTCACGATGTAAGGTAACGCGTATACATCGAGGATTCTGCGATTGTTCAAATACCTAGGCTCATTGGTTCGCCCACTATACGACACTGTTGTAACTGGAAAATATGTTTTTCGACGATATTTTACTCTCTATGGTCGTTGGTTTGGTAGTCAGTTGTGGTGATTCTATCACCTCTAATTAGGTGGCTAAAAAGTATTGACCTCTACAGGTTTGAGTCAAGGTAAGCGAGCTGCTGTTGTATCGGGCTTTTCATCTGGGGCGGGGATCTTGTTCCATGTAGTAGCCTCAACTTGCGGTTTAACTTTGTTAATTCAAACCTCTGAGCTTGCGTTTTACGCTGTTAAAGTTGTCGGTGCGGGGTATTTAATGTGGCTTGGTATTAAAGTACTCCGTTCGCGTAGTTTGTTTAATTTAGAGCCAGCCAACGTACAAACGCTACGCAGTATTTTTTCGTCAGGTTTTCTCTCTGCCGCGCTAAACCCAAAACCCGGTATGTTTGTGCTGGCGTTTGTTCCACAATTTGTTAATCCCACATTGGGTTCCGTCACTTTGCAAATGATAGGTTATGGTGTGTGGTTTGCGCTTCTTACCGCTGCTGGGTTTAGTTTAATGGGGATTTTTGCCTCGAAATTAACGCTGTGGTTAATACGTACTCCTAAGTTAGTAAAAGGATTAAATGTGGGGGCTGGGGTGACGTTTATTTCTTCCTCGCTTGCGATTGCTATGATGAAACAGCGCTAGCGCTAGCTCTAGCTCTATCTCGCATTCGCAGTTAGTAGAATGCAAAAGTAAAAGCCCAATTTCCCGCTAGAACAATGGGTTCTTTGTGCCATACTGGTTTAACTACAACAACAAGAGTGAAAGTCATGGCAAAAGTTACAGGTATTGGCGGGGTGTTTTTAAAGTGTAAAGGTGATAGTGGCGAGCTCGCTGCTTGGTACGAAAAGCACTTAGGTATGCAGCTAGAATCTTTTGGTGGGGCGGTATTGCGCTGGCCAGACGATAAAGTCAACGACGAAGGTATGACGGTGTGGGCGTTAGCCAGCAAAGACAGCCTGTGGTTTAGCCCAAGTGAATCATCATTTATGATTAATTATCGCGTTGATGATTTGGTCGAGTTACTGGCACAATTGCAAGCCGAAGGGATTGAAGCGATTGGTGGGCCAGAGTCGCACGAAAACGGTAAGTTTGCGTGGATAATGGACCCAGATGGAAATAAGGTCGAGCTATGGCAACCTATGCTGTGGGACGATAAAAATAAACAAAGTTAAACTACGCTCAGGTGTTTTAGATGCAGTTAAAGCAAAAAACTAGTGATTTTGTGGCGTGTTACCAAACACCGAACGTAAACGAATTTATCGCACTACGAAATCAAGTCGGTTGGACTAGCCCGCGTGCTGATGTGGTTGCAACAAGTTTGGCCAACTCATTATTTATTGTGTCTGTTTATCAACAGACTCGACTGGTCGCAAGTGGTAGAGTGGTGGGCGACAAGGCGATGTTCTTTTATATCCAAGATGTCATTGTATTGCCCGAACTACAAGGTTTCGGCCTCGGTCAAAGGATCATGGATGAAATTGAGCGCTATTTAGCCGATGTGGTGACTTCAGGTGCGACCGTGGGGTTAATGGCGGCGCAAGGTAAAGAAGGTTTCTACCGGAAATATCACTATTTAGAAAGGACGGGTGAACCACTTGGCTTGGGCATGTGTAAGTTTATCCCTTAAAAAACGATTTGGCGTTATTACAACAAAGCCAGAAATTGGCCGTGAATATATGCCGTCAATTAAGGTAAACTAAGTCAAAAATAACCCATTAAGAATTGCTGTGCCTGCGACTAAGTCTATTCAAAACTTTTATATCAATGAAGAGCAATCAATTTATTTGCTCTCTCATCAAGATGCGAAAAAGCACCGCCAGTGGCTGAACATTTGTAAAAAGCAATTGGGTATGCTCGGCTATCAACAAGTTGAAGTGGTTGGCTCTGGTGCGTTTGGCTTTGTGTTTGCGGGTGTGGCAGCAGATGGTGAAGAGTGGGTTTTTAAGTTTTCCCGTATTACCTTAGCGCAAAGCGTACGCGATAGGCTCGAAGACGAAGCCTTTATGCTGTCGCAAATTCATAACCCTATGGTGCCAAAGTTTTTTGGCTTTGAGCGCTTAAAAAAGCAAGGGATCTTAATGATGGCGCGCGCCAAAGGAGAAGATCTCGAAAAAGTCTCACTCAAGCGCGGGCGTTTTAAACCTCACGAAGTCGTGGCGTTGGCACTTAAGCTGCGCAATGTTCTGGTGGATTTGCGCGACCACAAAAATGGTATGTCACCACAGCCGATAGTGCACGGCGATATTAAACCTTCTAATATAGTGTGGGATGCGACGAGTGATTCATTCGCTTTGGTCGATTGGGGCAGCTCGGTATACGCCCAGCTCGATAGCGATGGTCAGCCAGTCGCAAGTAATATTATGGATTTGATGTCGAGCGATGTCAGTCATACCAATGCGCGCATGGGCGATGTATATTTTATTGGCGATGAACAGATGTCGGGCGCGCAATCATCGCCTCGTTTTGATGAACAAGGTGTGGCTTCTACGCTATATGCACTCGCGAGTGCCCAGTCTTGTCGCTTTGGTGCGGGCGTTATTCCTGCCGCGAGTTTAGGATTACCGCAAGAGTTTGCAGCGGTGATTGATGCGATGTTGTCGAAAGACAAAAAAACACGCGATCAAGCGGGCGACTATTTTATTCGTAATATGCCGACCATGGCCAAAGCCTATTTGCCCGAACTACCCGCAAAAACGACCAAGGCGAAAATTCCGTTTTGGCTATCCAGTGGGCCAGAAAAGCCCGACACCGTTGTTTACAGCTCACGTAAGCAGTTTTTACGCCGTGCCGACCAAAACCAGCAGCTGCGTGATGTTAACGACGCTCAGCTAGACCGTTACTATAAAGAGTTTTTGTTTGATACTGGCGATACTGAAAAAGCCTTTTTGGCGTCTATCAGCCGCTTAGCAAAATACCCAGTGGTGGGAGGCTTAAGTTTTCATTGGAAGCAAGAATCGCTGTTTGTTGAATCAAGCCTAATATTGTATGACGAGTCGCGCAGTAAAGCTTTTACCGATGCCGTCAATGCAGCTGTGATGTTAGCACAAGGGATCACGCAAAAAGGTTTGTTTAAATGCTGCTTATTTGATGCAAGGCAGACGATCCAACTAGAGCGCGACGGCACTGGCGCGTTTATTTTCGAAAACTTACCTAAGCTTAAATATGATGTGGTGGATGTGAAAGCCAGTGAAATTACGCGCCCACACTCTTATTTTGAAGACGGTAAAGATCCAGACGAACAATTGCAGCTCCCTAAAGCTATTATTCAATGCGTATTTGAGCTGAACCAAATTCATCATACTGGCTGTATTATTTTTGAATCTTTACATAACCGTTTGAAAATACACCATTATTATCGTTTGTTAGATGCCTCAAAAGAGGCGCATTTTAAGTCCTTACTCGACCGCATTATGCAGTACGCCATGAGCATTCAGGATGTTGGGGTGGCTGGCTTTATGAAGTTACCGTACAAAAATACCCGTGAGTTCAACTTGTGCGAACGTCAAGTAGATGCATTTTACCCGCGTAATCCAAAAGCCGTGCTGGACGCTAAGCAAGCATAATATCTTGAATGAGCTCAGTTACTTCATCGTCACTAAGATTAAAGTGATCGCAAATTTGATCTGTGGCAACCAACCAATCTTGTTGGTATTTATCGCCATAACAGGCGCTACGGGCAATCTTTAGAATTGACAGCAAATCTAAGCCCACTTCATCCAACTCGCCTGAGCTGTACAAGTCCTCCATATCATGTTGATAATAAATGGCGTAGATCATGGCTTTAGGCAATCCCCATTGCTGGGCAAGAAGTGCGCCGATAGTGGCGTGACAGGTATTATACTGCTGTGATTGAAACACATTAGCTTTGTCCCACCCATTTTGCTCGGCAAATTCAAACACACAATCGTAATCTTTAAAGTGCTGATAAAGAATTGGTACGCCAGCAAAGTGAAACAGGCCAAGCATGTAGGCGTAATTACTCAGTCCCGGTTTGTTTAATCTTAGAGCAAGTTGTGCACAGCATTCAGCAATTTTAGTTTGATCATCCCAAAAGGTTGCCAAAGCGGCTGAGGTTTTTACTGACGATTTAAGCGCAACGGCTTTGACTAAGGGAATAATACGTTTCAGGCCAAGCATCATAATTGCTTGATCTATCGCGTCAATCTCACGATTGCGGCGAAATGCAGCAGAATTGACCACCTGTAATACGGCGGCTGAAATTGCGCCATCACTTTGTAGAATTTTCGCGATTTTACTGATATCTGGCTCAGGTTGTTTGGTTTCTGCGGCAAAGTCGAGCAAAGCTTGGGGACGGGGTGGTAAGGCTACTTGTTTTAAAATGAGTTTTTCTTGTTGTGTCAGGGTGATAGCCATATTTTTAGCGTGCTCCAGAGCGTTTCTCTAAGCATAGCTGAGCACGGTTTAGATTCAACTAGAGAACATTAATGCAAATAAAAGATCCACCTTCTAAAGAAGGTGGCTTTGCATTAGCGCCTCGAAGGAGCTCTATCGACTTCAGTGTTTTCCTGTCACCATATTATCCAAGATAAGCGCGACATAAAGTCGCGCCTACAGAGAAAAAAAACCTTTGTTGGGAGAGTTCACCTCTCACTAATTCAATCCAAGGCCACTAATTTAAAGGCAAAGCCTAATTGATGATAACCACCTACTGAAGTAGGTGGTTTAGGGGTGAAAATAAAAAAGCCCAGCAAATTGCTGGGCCTATGCACTTTTAAAGTAGATGTACGGTAGAACTCATTAAGCGTTTTGTAGCGCTGTACGTGGATCTACGTATGGCATGCCGAAACCTTCAGCAACTTCTTTAAACGTCACTTGACCGTTGATCACGTTTAAGCCGTTCATAAAGTGTGGGTCGTCAAGCAATGCTTGCTTATAGCCTTTATTCGCTAGCTTAACGATGTAAGGTAACGTTGCGTTGTTTAGGGCGAAAGTTGAAGTGCGTGGTACTGCACCTGGCATGTTCGCAACACAGTAGTGAACAACGTCATCAACAATGTAAGTTGGCTCTGCGTGAGTTGTCGGCTTAGAAGTTGCCACACAACCACCTTGGTCGATTGCTACGTCAACGATTGCAGAACCTGGCTTCATCGCTTTGATGTGCTCAGCAGTCACTAGCTTAGGCGCCGCAGCACCCGGAACAAGTACGCCACCGATAACTAGGTCAGCTTCTAAAACGTGCTTCTCTAGTGCGTCAGCAGTCGAGTAGATCACTTTAGCTTGGCTGCCGAATTGTGCGTTCAATGAACGTAGTACGTCGATGCTGCGGTCAAGAATAACCACGTCTGCACCTAGGCCAACAGCCATTTGCGCCGCGTTACGACCAACCATACCACCACCGATGATAACCACTTTAGCTGGCTCAACACCTGGTACGCCACCTAGTAACATACCACGGCCAAGACGTGACTTTTCAAGTGCTTGCGCGCCAGCTTGAATAGACATACGGCCAGCAACTTCTGACATTGGTGCAAGTAGAGGTAAGCCGCCACGAGCGTCAGTTACGGTTTCGTAAGCGATACAGATAGCTTTGCTCTTGATTAGATCTTCTGTTTGTGGAAGGTCTGGAGCTAAGTGTAAGTAAGTGAATAGGATTTGGCCTTCACGTAGCATTGCACGCTCAACAGCTTGTGGTTCTTTTACTTTTACAATCATGTCTGCTTTGGCAAACACTTCTTGTGCTGTTGCTAAAATCTCAGCGCCTGCTGCAATGTAGTCGTCGTCTGTAAAGCCGATGCCGCTACCAGCATTGTGCTCAACAAACACTTGGTGGCCATGGTTGATTAACTCACGGACGCTAGCAGGAACCATACCTACGCGGTATTCGTGGTTTTTAATCTCTTTTGGTACACCGATGATCATAATAAATCGCCTCATAATAAGAACGGGATAAGATATTTCACTATTATATCTTGGCCTATCTAGTGTGTCTCACCATATGTAGCTGGATATCTAGTGAATAAAACTATATATTTTCATTAAATAGAATTAAGCACTACCAAGATGGCACAACAATTAGACAGAATAGATAGAAAAATTTTAGTCGAATTACAAAAAGATGGCAGAATTTCTAACGTAGAACTCGCGCGGCGCGTGGGTTTGAGCGCAACGCCTTGTTTGGAAAGGGTTAAAAAACTCGAGCGGGAAGGCTATATTCGCGGTTATAAAGCGGTAGTGGATCCTGCTAAGCTCGGACAGAGCCTTTTGGTGTTTGTAGAGATCACGGTGAATAAAAATTCACCAGACGTGTTTGAGCGCTTTAGCCAAGCAGTGAAAAAACACGACGAAATATCTGAGTGTCATTTAGTCTCAGGCAATTTTGACTTCTTACTAAAAACGCGCGTGGCGGATATGTCAGAATATCGTGGGGTGCTTGGTGAGATTTTGTTAAAATTGCCAAATGTCAGTGAAAGTCGTACTTATGTCGTAATGGAAGAAGTAAAAGGTGAGGAAGGAGAGGTAATAAAACCTTATGCTCCTTAGCTTTTTCTTGCTATTGTTGTCAGGTTAAGTATTAAGACAGCTTATGTTTGTTAAATTTGCTAAAATAGAACGGTAAAACATAAGTTTATAACAAGAATTAGAGGAATACGCTGCTATGCGTTTAAATGGTGTACAACGCCTCTTAGAAACGGGATTAATTGTCAGCACTGCAGCGGCAATTTTTATACTCTGTGCCTTAATCAGTTTTGACCCTGCCGATCCTGCGTGGACGCAAACAGGCGAATTCGTCAAAGTGAACAACGTAACCGGCGCTGCGGGCGCATGGATTGCAGACATTTTGTTGGTGACTTTCGGTTGGCTAGCGTTTTTAGTGCCGGCCGGATTACAGCTATTTGGTTATCTACTTTTTAAAAAGCCGCATAAAATCTTACAGCTTGATTACGTAACGCTAAGTTTGCGTATTATTGGTATGGCGCTGTTTTTAACCTCAGCCAGTGCCATTAGCAGCATTAATTTTGATGATATTTTCACCTTTTCATCAGGTGGGGTAGTGGGGGATGTAATTGCCCACGCCATGATGCCAGCGTTCAACTTTACTGGTACATCTATTTTGTTGTTGTGCTTTTTCTTTGCGGGACTCACTCTGATGACGGGGGTCTCATGGGTACAATTTGTTGACTATTTAGGTGAGCAAGTGGTGTATGTGTGCCGCTGGTTAGCCAAAAAGTTTAAAGCCTTTACTGATACTAGCGAGATCGTGCGTGCGCAAGATAACGAGCAAATGCCAGAAACGTTAGAGATAAAAGAGCCGCTTAAAGACAGCAAACCTGTTATTCATCTGCGTAATGACATCGAAGCTTTACCACAAGTGAGCTTAGACAACGACAAGTCAGGTGAAGAAGCTGCGCCGCCGCGTCGCTCACTAAAAGACAAACTATTTTCTAAAGCGCAACCTACACAGCGTGCAGAGCCAGTGCTGGATGCTCAAGTACGCCAAGAGCCAGACGTGTTTGCTGATTTAGATGCTGCGTTAGACCAAGAAATGAGTTTTAGCGCTATTGATGACGAAAACTTTGACACGGTTGCTGCGCTCAATCAGCTGGATGAGACTGTGCCGTTTGCCGCGGATAAACCAGCAACTGTAGTGGTTTCACCTGCGCGGCCAATTAAACCTGCGGCACAAGAAAAGCCAGGTTACCAACCGCCGCCAACGGCAAAAGAACGTTTTGAAGAGCTATTAGCACAAGAGCCGCCGAGTGACCCATTACCGTCGTTAGACTTGCTTGACCGTCCGGACAAGCAACAGAATCCGATTTCTCCGGAAGAATTGGCCGCGGTGTCGCGTTTGGTGGAAGAAAAACTGCTCGACTTTAATATTCAAGCCAGCGTTGTTGGCGTGTATCCGGGGCCGGTGGTAACTCGTTTTGAACTAGACCTAGCCCCTGGCATTAAAGTGGCGAAAATCACCAGTCTCTCTAAAGACTTAGCGCGTTCGTTGTCTGCTGTTAGTGTGCGGGTAGTAGAAGTTATTCCGGGTAAAACTTACGTCGGGATTGAGCTGCCAAATAAACATCGCGAAATCGTGCGTTTGTCAGAAGTCATTGGCGCACCGAAGTTTGAACAAAACCCGTCACCGCTGACTATGGTATTGGGTAAAGATATTGCTGGTGAGCCTGTTGTGGCAGATTTAGGCAAAATGCCGCACTTATTGGTTGCCGGTACAACTGGTTCAGGTAAGTCAGTTGGCGTTAATGTCATGATCTTAAGCTTACTCTATAAATCGCCACCGGAAGATGTGCGAATGATCATGATTGACCCAAAAATGCTTGAATTGTCGGTTTATGAAGGTATTCCACATCTATTGTGTGAAGTAGTCACCGATATGAAAGAAGCAGCTAACGCGCTTCGTTGGTGCGTGGGCGAAATGGAACGCCGCTATAAGCTGATGTCGGCGCTTGGCGTACGTAATTTAAAAGGCTACAACCAAAAAGTGTTGGATGCTAAAGAAGCGGGTTATCCAATTCTAGATCCGCTCTTTAAAGATACCGACGGGATGGCAGATGGTCCGGCAGAGCTCGACAAAATGCCAAGTATTGTCGTCGTGATTGACGAATTTGCAGACATGATGATGATTGTCGGCAAAAAAGTCGAAGAGCTGATTGCCCGTATCGCGCAAAAGGCGCGTGCCGCTGGTATTCACTTAGTGCTTGCCACTCAGCGTCCGTCAGTAGACGTTATAACTGGTTTGATCAAAGCCAATATTCCAACTCGGATGGCGTTCCAAGTGTCGAGTAAAATTGACTCGCGCACTATTTTGGATCAACAAGGTGCTGAAAACCTCTTAGGTATGGGCGATATGTTGTATTTGCCACCGGGAACATCAGTGCCTATCCGTGTTCACGGTGCGTTTGTAGATGACCATGAAGTGCATGCGGTGGTAAATGATTGGAAAGCGCGCGGCAAGCCGAATTACATTGAAGATATTTTAAGTGGCGATACCACAGATGACATGTTACTGCCGGGCGAAGCCTCAGACGAAGGCGACGGGGAGGCAGATCCACTCTATGACGAAGCAGTGTCCTTCGTAATAGAGACAGGTAAGGTCAGTGTATCGAGCGTACAACGCAAATTACGAGTCGGTTATAACCGTGCTGCGCGTTTAGTAGAACAAATGGAAACATCCGGCGTGGTCAGTGCCCCAGGCCATAACGGCGCGCGTGATGTTCTAGTGCCTAGAGGAGGCGCACATTAATGAAAAAGCTCCTGTTATCTGTATTAGCAATGGGCGTTTTAAGCACGCCTAACTTTGCCTTTGCTGAACAAACGGTAGATGCAAAAATGGTTTTGCAGCAAAAACTTGCGGAGCTTAAGAGCTTTCAAGCCCGTTTCAATCAGGTAGTTACTGACGAACAAGGTTCGCCAGTGATGAATGCTGAGGGTAAGTTGTTGTTACAAGCGCCACTCAAAATTCGTTGGCAACAAGAAAGTCCAGACGACACTTTGTTTGTCTCCGACGGCAATAAGGGCTATTTCTACGATAGCTTTGCAGAACAAGTTACGGTTATGAATGCCAGTGCATTAGTCGCACAAACGCCTTTTGTGCTGTTAACTAGTGAAGATCCAAACGACTGGCAAAAGTATGATATTGCCATGGTTGGGCAAGCATTTGTGATTGTACCAAAACCAGACTCAGGCGCTCAGGTTGAAAAACTTGAAGTGCGCTTTAGTGATTCAGGCGCGCTGTCGAGTCTGAATCTGAAAGATGTTTCGGGACAGTTGTCGCGCTTTACTTTTAGTGAGGTCGCAAGCAATGTTGAAATTGCTGCGTCGCAATTTACCTTCACCATTCCTGATGGTGTTGCCATAGACGACCAAACCCAAGGTGAGTAGTGAGTAGTCTAGGATTTAATTTTGCACCAGACGTCAGGCCGCTTGCAGCTCGCATGCGGCCTACTTGTTTACAGCACTATATTGGCCAAGAGCATATTCTTGGGCCGGATACTGCTCTATATCGCTCTCTGCAAGCGCGAGTATGTCATAGTTTGATTTTGTGGGGCCCACCAGGTGTGGGCAAAACCACGTTGGCAGAATTAATCGCCAGCCAAGTCGACGCTGAGCTCTGTAAACTCTCTGCAGTGACATGTGGCGTAAAGGATATTCGCGATGCGGTGTTGGAAGCTAAAGCGCTTTTAGCTCAGTTTGGTAAACGAACCTTGCTATTTGTTGACGAAGTACATCGTTTTAACAAGGCGCAGCAAGATGCGTTTTTGCCCCATATTGAAGATGGCACCTTTGTCTTTATTGGTGCGACCACGGAAAACCCTTCATTTGCGTTAAACAACGCGATTTTGTCGCGTGCGCGCGTCTATGCTTTAAAAACCTTGAGTGATGACAGTTTACAGCTAGTGATTGCGCGCGCGCTTAATGAGGACGCGCAACTCAAGGCTTGGCAGGTGAGTTTAGCAGCTGAAGCCCTTAAAGCATTATGCCAAGCCGCTCAGGGCGACGCGCGTAAAGCCCTCAACTTACTTGAGCAAGCGGCAGAAATGTGTGAGTCACAAGCGGGTAAACGCCATATCACCTTTGCGGTGATGAAACAGGTACTCCCTAGTCATTTTGCTACCTACGACAAAGGTGGTGACCTGTTTTACGATTTAATCTCTGCTTTTCATAAATCTGTTCGTGGTAGTGCGCCTGATGCAGCATTATATTGGTATTGCCGCATTCTCGCGGGCGGTGGCGACCCTTTGTATGTTGCAAGGCGATTGTTAGCTATTGCCACAGAAGATATTGGCAATGCCGACCCAAGAGCAATGCAAGTAGCGCTCAATGCGTGGGATATTTTTCAGCGTGTAGGTCCAGCGGAAGGAGAGCGCGCAATTGCACAAGCGACTATTTATATGGCGCTCGCACCTAAGAGCAATGCCGTGTATTCCGCCTTTAAACAGGCTAAACAGGATGCTATGGCGGACACTAATGTCCAAGTACCTTTGCACTTACGTAACGCGCCAACGGCGCTGATGCAAGAAATGGGTTTTGGCGACAGTTATCGTTACGCTCATGACGAGCCAGGCGCTTACGCCGCAGGTGAAGTGTATTTTCCGCCAGAATTTGCTGACAGGCAATATTATGTGCCAACAGAGCGTGGGCTTGAACGACAACTGCAAGAAAAACTGAATTATTTAAACCAGTTAGATCAAAATAGTGATAACAAGAGATACTAAGCTGTGCTGCAGACTTACTTAATGATTGCCATAGGTGGCGCAACGGGCGCCTGTTTACGTTATTTTGTCAACGAAACTGCATTGAAACTACTCGGAAAGGGATTCCCTTTTGGCACTTTGCTGGTTAATATTCTTGGTTCGTTCCTGATGGGGATTTTATTTGGCTTGATAGAAAAACAAGTCATCGCGGTTTCCCCGGCAAAAGCCCTGATAGGTATCGGTTTTTTAGGCGCCCTGACGACATTTTCAACATTCTCAATGGACACGCTGTTATTGTTTCAACAAGGGCAGCTGGTTAAAATGGCGCTCAATATTTTGCTCAACGTTATCGTGTGTGTCACGGTAGCTTGGTTAGGACTGACGCTCATAACGCAAAAAGGTTAAAAATTAGCTCATGTTAGATTCAAGATTTTTGAGACAGGACATCGCAGAAGCGCAGCAAAAGCTGGCTAAACGTGGCTATCAGCTTGATGTTGCTACGATTACTGCATTAGAAGAACAACGTAAAGCACTGCAAACACGGACACAAGAGCTACAAAGCGAGCGTAACAGTAGTGCCAAGGCAATTGGTCAGGCGAAAGCGAAAGGTGAAGACATTCAGCCGCTGTTAGACGCTGTCGCTTCTTTAGGTGACGAGTTAGAGGCAGCCAAGACTGAGCAAGACAAAATCCTTGCCCAGTTAGATGCTATCATTCAATCTTTGCCTAACTTACCAGCTGACGATGTGCCAGCGGGTAAAGATGAGAGCGAAAACGTTGAAGTATTAAAGTGGGGTGAGCCGCGCCAGTTCGATTTTGCGGTGAAAGACCACGTTGATATAGGTGAAGGCTTAAACAAAGGCCTAGATTTTGAAACTGGCGTGAAGTTAAGCGGTGCACGTTTCTCTGTGATGCGCTCTGGTGTGGCGCGTATGCACCGTGCGCTTGTGCAGTTTATGTTGGACACTCATGCAGACAAAAACGGCTACACAGAAATGTATGTGCCGTATTTAGTAAATAAGGACAGTCTATTCGGTACAGGTCAATTACCTAAGTTTGCTGAAGACTTATTCCATACCAAAGCACTGACAGATAGCGACGACGGCTTTAGCTTAATTCCTACCGCTGAAGTGCCGCTAACTAACTGTGCACGTGACGTGATTTACGAAGAAAGCGAACTGCCATTAAAGATGACAGCGCATACGCCATGTTTTCGTAGTGAAGCGGGCAGCTATGGTCGTGACACGCGTGGTCTTATCCGCCAACACCAGTTTGACAAGGTTGAGCTTGTGCAACTAGTTAAGCCTGAAGATTCAATGGCAGCGTTAGAAGAGCTCACAGGTCATGCCGAGCAAATTTTACAAGCGCTTGAACTGCCGTACCGTAAAGTGATCTTATGTACTGGTGATATGGGCTTTGGCTCATGCAAAACCTATGACCTTGAAGTGTGGTTGCCTGCGCAAAATACTTACCGCGAAATTTCTTCATGTTCAAACATGGGGGATTTCCAAGCGCGTCGTATGCAAGCACGTTTCCGTCGCCAAGGTGAAAAGAAGCCTGAGTTGCTCCATACTCTAAATGGCTCTGGTTTAGCGGTTGGTCGTACGTTGGTGGCAATCTTAGAAAATTATCAACAAGCAGATGGCTCAGTGGTTGTGCCAAATGTACTTCGTCCATATATGGGCGGTTTAGAAGTACTGAGCAAATAACCAGTAACCAACGCTAAGTAGCCGCCACTAGGCGGCTTTTTTTATGACTCAAAAATGTCAGAAGTATGAATGTTTTTTTAAAGCGTTTTTAGGTAAATTTATTTTCTTTTAATTATAGTTCGATCTTACTCTTCTAAACTCCTTTTCCATTTTGAATTGAACATTCAATTTCGTTTCATCGCAAAAACTATCGCGTTAAATGCCATTGCAACCCGCTTGCGAATATGATTAATTTAAAGGGCAGGTTTGGCCAAACCCATAATGTGGTACGTGAGTGTCGTTTTGGAATACTTGAAAAAGCTAGGTTCCAACGCGAGCTGACTCTCGATTTTGTTCAATAATACGCAATGGATTTAACCCTGATTTCTATTTCATTGCGCCGAGAATGAACCGTAAGTTAGGCAAGATTTAGCTTACAGCGTAACTTAAAAAAGTGCATACATTGCCAACACGAAAAGTTGCGTATTACGGTTTTATTATCTATTTGTTAAGTGTTGATGTCGATTGACAGAGACGTTCTTGAACAGAACAAAGGTGAGGACATTACCTATGAAAAGACAGAAAAGAGACCGTTTAGAAAGAGCATTTTCCCAAGGTTATAAAGCAGGTTTGCAGGGGCGGTCTAAGGAGCTGTGCCCATACCAACAAATTGAAGCCCGATCAGAATGGTTAGGCGGTTGGCGTGAGGCGCTAGATAGTCGAAATCTATACAAAACATGATTTAGCATAGGATCCTAACAATAAGCCCCAGCAAATGACTGGGGCTTATTGTGTTAGCACGAGCAGAATCGATTAGAATGCGCTAGTGTCTTGGAATAAACCTACTTTAAGGTCTTTCGCTTCGTAAATCACGCGGCCGTCAACTTCTACTGTACCATCGGCCATGCCCATAAACAGTTTACGTTTAATTACGCGCTTCATTTCGATGCGATACGTCACTTTTTTAGCGGTCGGAAGAATTTGACCGGTAAATTTCACTTCACCCACGCCAAGTGCACGACCTAAACCAGGACCACCAGACCAGCCTAAGAAAAAGCCAACCAACTGCCACATTGCATCGAGACCTAAGCAGCCAGGCATAACAGGGTCGCCTTTGAAATGGCAAGCAAAGAACCAAAGATCAGGATTGATATCAAGCTCAGCAACGATAAGGCCTTTGCCGTGTTCGCCGCCGTTGTCATTGATTTCAATAATACGGTCCATCATTAACATATTGTCGCTTGGTAGACGGCAATTACCTTCACCAAACATTTTTCCCTCACCGCACAGTACGAGTTCTTCTTTTGTATAACTATTTTTAGGTTCCATAACTTTTTAACTTTGCTTAAAAAATTGACGCTACTTTAGCGTACACCTGTACGCTAAACAACTCTGAACAGTTGGATACGGGTAAAAATACGCCGCTATTATTGCTTTAGGACAAATTACCGCGATTTTTGTCTGAAAGATCTTTATAATCCCAGCTGTTACTTATTACTCTATAGGCTGTTTATGATACTTTTTGTAAACGATTTAACCGTTATCGATTTTTCTTATCTTTGTAATCAACGTGGCGCCGTAGGCGAAAGCTGGATAGTAGACGTTACGCTACATGGTAATCTGAATGAAGAATCTATGGTGTTAGACTTTAGTTTAGTTAAAAAGCAGATTAAACGTATTATCGACAACAGCATAGACCATAAACTCGCTGTGCCGACGAGCCTAAATGGTAAATATCAACTCGACGACGAGCGTGTAGTCATAGACTACGAATTTAGTGGTCATCATCTTGCAATGGCTGCGCCCAAAGATGCCGTGTGCTTTATCAACGGTGACAGTATTAATTATGACAGCGTCATCGCGTTTTTACGTCAAACTGTGCTGCCACAGTTGCCAAAGAACGTCAAAGATGTGGAGTTTACGCTGCGTCCAGAACCTTCTCGCAGTTTTTACTATCACTACAGTCACGGCCTTAAGAAGCACGATGGCAATTGCCAACGTATCGTGCACGGTCATCGCTCACAAATCGAAATTATGCTTGATGGCATTCCAATGCCTCGTTTACAAAAAGAGCGCGCAGAGCGTTGGCAGGATATTTATTTGGGCAGTGAAGACGATATAGTGACAGCAGATGCGCTTCAAGAGGTTACTGCGCGCGACAGCGACTTGTGTTTTGCTTATACCTCAACGCAAGGTTATTTCGAACTCGCGATTTCAAAAGATCGCTGCGATATCATTCCTTGTGATTCTACCGTGGAATGCATCGCTGACTACTTGGCGCGTGACATTAAGGCGCAATTCCCTGACAAACAAGTCATGGTGCGCGCTTATGAAGGTGTAGGTAAAGGCGCGATAGGGATAGCCTAGTATGAAGTGGCTTGTATTATCCGGTTTTTTAATCGCAAGCTCGGCCACCCAAGCGTTAGAGTTGCGTGGTCCGCTCACGCAAGGTGGCTTAATCACAGGCAAAGTTGCTGAACTTGAATATGTGGCGCTGGATGGTAAAGCACTTAAATTTACCGATAAGGGTGAGTTTGTGTTTGGTTTTGGCCGTGATGCAAAAGCTCAAGCTGAGCTAAGTTGGCGCGTTAAAGGCAAAACTTTTACTCGCCAATTAGAAATTAAACCGCGCGAGTACAAGATTGATAAAGTGAACGGTGTAGAGCAAAAATATGTCTCGCCGCCACAAGAGGTTTTAGCACGGATTAAAGATGACGCTGCTCGAGTATCCGCAGCCCGAGCAAACGCCTCTGATCTGACTTACTTTCTACAGCCAGTCTACAAACCTGCACAAGGGCGTATTTCAGGGGTTTACGGTAGTCAAAGAGTGTTCAATGGTGTGCCTAAAAACCCGCATTTTGGTTTAGATATCGCAAATAAAACAGGAACGCCGGTATATGGGCCTTTAGCTGGTAAAGTGGTGTTTGCTGATCCTGACCTTTACTATAGCGGCGGTACCGTGATCCTCGACCATGGTTTTGGCGTTACCTCAACTTATATTCACTTAAGCAAACTGTACGTCAAAGAAGGCGATACCGTGGAGTTAGGTGAACATTTTGCAGATATTGGCGCGACTGGCAGAGTGACAGGTCCGCATTTAGATTGGCGATTCAACTGGTTCAACGAAAGGTTAGACCCAGCTTTAATCATGAATGATCGTTTAGCAGTAAAAGAAGCGAAGAAATGAGTTTAGATAAAGAACAGGTAATAGCACAGCGTATTAAGAGTTCTGTTACCTCAGTGACCAAGACAGTGTTTCCTGGTCGAACTAATCACCACAATACGTTATTTGGTGGTGATGCATTGGCATGGATGGATGAAGTTGCATTTATTGCCGCTACACGTTTTTGCCGCAAGCCTCTGGTGACTATTTCATCTGATAGAGTTGATTTTAAAGAAGCAATCCCAGCTGGCACATTTGCAGAATTGGTAGCGGAAGTGGTGCACGTTGGCAATACCAGCTTAAAAGTTGATGTGAATATTTATCTTGAGCGAATGCACAAAGATGATAAACATCTAGCTATTTCTGGTAGTTTTACCTTTGTGGCGGTAGATGACAATCACAGACCAACCCCAGTAGTATGTGACAAAATGCTAAATGGATTTAAATAATAAGAGTTTATGCTCTTATTATAAAGAACACATCATACATATTATATCAAAAATATTTCCTCAGCAACCAAGTGCTTTTGACACATATAAGTTAACCAACCATACTGAAAGGACAAATGAGACACAGTAGGAGGTTAATGATGCCAATTCCGGTAACCGTGGCCGATGACTCAACAATGTCTAGAAAAGCAGTGATCAGAGCGCTACCTAGTGAGTGGAGCGTTACAGTCAATGAAGCGAAGAATGGTAAAGAAGCGTTACAAGCGGTCGCGGAAGGAAAAGCCGATGTACTGTTTCTTGATTTAACTATGCCAGAAATGGACGGCTTTCAGGTCTTAAGCTATCTTCATGAGCATCATGCTAAAACAGTGGTCATCGTGATCTCAGCGGATATTCAGCCTGAGGCAAAAAAGTTGGTTGATTCTTTAGGCGCTTTTCGCTTTTTGCATAAACCTCTGCAAGCAGAGCAGCTCAAATTCACCTTACACGAGCTGGGCTTATTATGAGCGTGACAATCTCTGAATCTCAGCAAGACGGGCTCCAAGAGTTAATGAATATTTCTATGGGGCAAGCCGCGAATTCACTCGCTCGTTTAATAGAAGCAAAAATCAATTTATCTATTCCAGAAATTAAAACCCTTGGCCCAGAAGGCTTAAAAGCAATTTGTGTTAGTAATGACTTTTGCCTAACGCGGCAATCTTTCCTTGGCGAAATACACGGGGAAGTCATAACCTTGTTTTCACAGCAAGGTTTATCTGAAATTGGCAAATTAATGTCTTATCAAGACGCCGACGATGTAGCGCAACAACACGCCTTGCTGCTTGATTTAGCGAATATATTAGCAGGGGCTTGCTTAAACGGTTTTGCAACTCAATTGGGGTTAAAAACGTCATTAAGTATGCCAACTATCATGCAGGCAAATCAGTTCGCTCGTACTGAGCTAAAATGGAGTGATACTCTAGTGATGAAAATTGCATTCTATGTAGAATCATTGTCGTTCGATGCTAAGGTGGTGATCTGCTTTGATGCTGATTCAATTACCACTGCTCTGATAAGTCTAGATAGACTTATGGGGATAGAGTAGTCACTTTATGATCCAGCAAGCACTATTACACCATATTCCAGTAGGGGTGCTTATCGTAAATGAAGAGCTAGAGTTACTTTACGTCAACGACTACTTTCTTGACAGGTTAATGTGCGCTGAGCCTTTTTCTGTAGGTGCAAACCTAGTTGAAGTTTTTAGCGATCATGCCAGCTTTTTGCAGCACAAAATAAAAAGTGTGTTGGTGTTAAATTCACCTAGTTTCTCTTATTGGGAGCACAATCCGCATGTTTTTCCGCTGCGCAGCAGTCGGCCGGTTACGGGTAGTGAAGTGGCCATGTTCCAGAATATTCAGTTTATTCCTTTTTGTGATGAACCAAATTGCCTAAAACGGGTTGGCATTATTGTGCAAGATGTGACTGAACTTGCTAGCTACTATCAAGAAGAGAAACGGTTAAGTAACGAACTTGAATTAGAAAAGCACGAACTAAAAGTGCTAAACGACAAACTTGAAGCCGCGCAAAATCAGTTGTTGCAATCGGAAAAAATGGCGGCAATTGGACAACTGGCTGCGGGCATTGCTCATGAAATCAATAATCCGGTCGGCTTTGTCAGCTCCAACGTACAAATCTTACAAGGTTATATAACTAACATGTTAGCGATGCTGAGCTTTTATCAGAAAGTCATTGATAGCACTGACAATCATGGGTTCCAATTAATGCAAAAAGATATGCGCAACAAATTAAATCTCGCATATATCGAGGAAGACGCATTGCCGTTACTTGAGGAATCATTGGAGGGGATAGAGCGAGTTGCTGCAATAGTTAAAAATCTCAAATCTTTTTCTCACATCGATAACAATGAATGGCAGTATGCCAACATCATTGAAGGAATAGAGAACACACTAAAAATTGCCAACAATGCGATCAAGTACAATGCAAGCGTGATAACCGAATTTTGTAGCGAACAAGTGCTACTGTATTGTCAGCCAATGCAATTAAATCAGGTGTTTTTAAACTTAATTGTCAATGCAGCGCAAGCCATAACGGAACAAGGCGAAATCACGATAACAGTTACTGAAAATGCTGAGCGCGTTGTCATTATTGTCAAAGACACGGGGCATGGCATAAAGCCAGAGCATCTTACGAAAATATTCAACCCGTTCTTTACAACCAAACCTGTTGGCAAAGGAACAGGGCTCGGACTTTCGTTATCATTTAGCATTATCAGTAAGCACAAAGGTACAATACAAGTCGAATCTTCCCTTGGTGTTGGTACTATATTTACCATCGTGCTGCCAAAACTCTCAGCTGATGATTTTCTGCCTAGCGACTAATCATCAAACATATCTAGCTTGACGCTGACATTGAGATCAAGTGCATCATAAATCCGTTCTTCAATTTCAGTTTCAAGGCGAATTAACAACTTGTCTTGATGTGACAATTTATCTGCGGCTATTGCTAATAATAAGGCATTATGAGTAAAGATTATGCGCAATTGCTCTCGTTCGAGCATAGGATGCAGAGCCGTGACTAACGCCGTACGATTGTCTAGCGATAATGGCATTGCCTGAATGTACAAATTTGCCAACATGAAGTGGTTAGACTCTTTGTCCGGTAGCAGCAAGTCATGGATTAATCGCCATTGTTGTTTTACCGGCCAATGACCATACAGACCACTTATTTGTATACCTATCATAGTGTTTTGCGCTGAGGTGAGTAAAGTATGCAGCTGAATTTCGCCAAAAGTAGGGAGCTGCGCAACAACATGTTGGACTGTAGGATTGTGTAAAAGCGGTACGATATCTTCTTTAAGGTAAAATACCAAAGCCGCCGAAGTTGTGTCATCACAATCGTGCAAATTACTGGCTGTGATCTTTGCTTCCCTGTTAAGCTCTAAAATAAGCTCACTATCATTGAGTAACAATTGGTATTTTTTCTGTAGATACAATTTAGCTTGATACTGTTGTAACCCTGCGGTTATCGCAGTGAGTACTTCTTCATTACTCCAAGGTTTTTGAAGAAACCTAAACGCCACGCCTGAGTTTATAGTATCAACTAACATATCATAGTCAGTGTACCCGCTGAGTATCATTCCAACGGCATCAGCGTTATATCTGCTGGCCTGCAATAAAAACTCTGCGCCATTCAAGCCTGGCATTCTGAAATCACTTAAAATCAAGTGCACATATTCACTTTTTAAAAACTCTAAGGCGTCTTCAGGACGAATAAAGCTAGTGACATTAAAGCCTAATGGCAGCAACAATCGAGTTAATGACTTTAATATGTGTGACTCATCGTCTACTAGCAATATCGAATATAGTTTGGCATCAAAAGGAAAGTTAAACGGACTGTGCATCATACATCTCCACTAAGTCACTGTTTTCGCTTATGCTAATTAGCTGTCTAATTTTTTGATGCTCAGCTTCATAGTCCTTGGAATCCGCCAACAAAAAGAGTGCTGTTTCAAAAGATCCAATATCCTTCGAACTCAAAGCCAAAATGCAATTAAAATAAAAATTGGTTACATCACGCTCAAATCCCAGCAAAGCCGCGACGTAACATGTGTAGGTTAGGCGATTTAGATAAACAGAGCTAGGTGCCCCATTGCTGATAATTGTTTTAGTTTTTACGGTTAATTCGCCAATCAAGAGCAAGGTATGAATATATGCTATTTTATCAGCTTGCTGAGTTTTATAGCCCGCGGCTTTTAAAATAGAGGTCAGTTTATGACAATTTAGCAGGTGCTGGTCTACTAATCGCTCAATTTGCAGTTTGTCAGCTACTAAACAAAACACGTCACCGCAAACCATAGCACAGGTTATCCTACGGATCATCTCTAGCCCTAAGCGTTTAATTGCGCCTTCTAAGGTGTAGTTTGGAGCTCTCTGACCAAAATAGGCGCTATTACTTAAGTGGATAATACGTGTAGTGAGTAGTGGGTCAGGAGAAAGTAGTTTTTGCAACTTAATAAAATCTAAAAATGGATCATTGAGTGCATTCAGCAAATTAAGCATGCTAAAAGACACTTGGCCTTTAACAAACAGCCCTTCTAATTGTTGTTTAACCTCGCGCTCGATTTTGAGCCGACTAATCACTTTAACATCAGCCATGATCTGCTCAAATTGCGCCATTTCAAAAGGCTTAGAAAGGAAATAACTACATTGAATACTATTCCCATCCAACGCTTTGCCTGAGGCTTCGCCGGTAATAAGCACGGTAATAAGACCAACATAACGCGACGACACTTGCTTGATTACTTCAGTGCCGAGCATTACTGGCATCAGGTAGTCTGCAATGAGTAAGTGCAGGTTAGGCAAGGATGCTAGTGTTTCATCTAGTTTAGCGGGGCTATCTAAACAAACTATGTGTAGTTGAGGCTCTAATTGCTTTAAGACTCGATTGAGCGAGCGCAACATCAGAGTATCATCATCAATAATTAAAGCGGTAAGTTGGCCGTGCAGATCAGAAGACATAATGGCACAATTCATCATACATAACGGGTTTACCTATCAGGTAACCTTGGGCCTCGTCACACTGCAATTCGATTAATATTTCGAGTTGTTCTACTGTTTCAATCCCCTCAGCAATGACTTTTACACCTAGGTCGTGAACTAACCGAATTACATTGCGGATCACATCTCGTGAGGTTTTCGAGGTCTCAAGGTCATCAATCAAGGATTTATCTATCTTGACCACATCTACGGGCAACTTTGCGATGTAGCTCAATGATGAATAACCTTTACCAAAATCATCTATCGCTATGGTATAGCCCGCATCTTTAAACAGTTGCAAGATCTGGCACGATTTATTGATATCACTGATGAGGTAATTTTCTGTGATTTCTAGTTCAAAATTTGAGGGGCTTAACCCATAACTGGCGACAATTCTTTGCAGCGCACTAAAGAAGAGTTCGCTTTCTAATTGCTTTGGTGACACATTTACATTGACTTTGGTGATTTCAATATCATCCTTATGCCATCCAACAATGGCTTTACACGCTTCCTCTACAACCCATAGCCCAATACTGTCTATTTGACCTTCTCGCTCAGCAAGAGGAATAAACACTTCCGGTGAGGGGGAACCTACGAGTGCACTATTCCAGCGGATCAGTGCTTCACAGGAATGAATTCTTCGGGTCCGTAAATCAAACTTAGGCTGATACTTAAGATAAAACTCCTTTGCATCAATTGCCTTATAAAGCGCCTCATTGACTTTATGCTCAAATAACTTGGCGTCTAGTAACTCATGGCTATAGCGCATGTAAAAGCTATTTTTAGCCTCGCTGATAAGTTGATTGTAAATAATCAGATTATCAATGATTTTATCTAGTTGCGTACCATCCTCGGGGTAAAGTGAATAAGTAATCGTGAGCTCAAGCTTAGCCACACCGCTGATATCAAGTTCCGCTTTTAACTTATCTATAATTCCATCGATAAAGCCATGCACGTCGATCTCAGTTGTAAATGATCCGCTGGCGATAATCGCTTGATCCGCTGAAACTTGAAAAATATCCAGGTGGTTATCATGGTAAGACTGCAACAAATTTAGCATCTGTTCTAATTTGTCTGCGCCCAATTGGTAGCCAACTAGGGTACTCCAAAAGTAAAAATCTCTAATTTTGAACGCAACGAGCGTGGCATTGCTAACCTTATCCAGTTTATCAATAAAGGCCTTCTTATTGCGCACAAAACTAAACTGCTCAACCGATTCATTGGAGTTAAATACGCTTAGTAACTCAATGAGCCGCGAGAAGTCGGTTTTTAACTTTTCTTCTATTTGATAAGAGAGGCCATTCTTAGCCGACGAAATTACAATACTACCAGAAAGAGAGCTACCTAGCTTAGCTACCTCTTCGGAATCGAACAGATCTTGTAGACTTAAGGCATTGTTACCACTCAAAAACTCTTTCGCAAACGCGTCGTTATAATTCATAAAACGACCTTCGCCGTCAACCTCTAACAGGGGGACGTGATTTATGCTTAAAATTTGCTGCTTTATCCGGTTTTGATTGTAGTTATGAAGCGCCGATAGAACCGCTTCAACTAACTCACTATTTTTCCACGGTTTAGGTATAAAACGGGAGGTATTACGAGAATTTATCAGTTTTACCATGTCAAAATAATCAGCGTGACCACTTAACACGATACACTCAGTCATAGGTAATTGTTCTTTGATTTTTTGGATGAGCTGCTGACCATCCATCGCTGGCATGCGAAAGTCGGTAAGTAAAACTTTAGGCTTTAGCTCTAGTGCAAGGTCAACTGCTTGCAATGGGTCATTACAGGTTGTGACAACTAAGCCCTCGCGCGTCAAGACTCGGCTAACTGCTTTGAGCACTTCAGGTTCATCATCGACCACTAAAACACTTTTATACATTGCTAGTTTCCATAAGAAGTGCTTTAACTTTAGCCACTAAGCAGTGATTTTCAAATGGTTTACTCAAAATATCATCTGCGCCAAGCGCCAAAGCCAGCTCTAATTCTTCATCCTTAAGCCCAGATATGACGAGAATTTTTATTTGTTTAAGTTTCGGGTTACTACGAATGTACTGAATAATTTCATTACCATGTAAACCCGGCATGGCCAAGTCTAACGTTACCAATGCGGGCTGGTATTCAAGTAGATGAGCACCGGCAAGAAAACCGTCATTGGCAATATGAACATTGAAGTCGTTACTCAAGACCCGCTTGACTGCACGGCATAATGCGATTTCGTCATCAACAACTAGAATAAGCGGTTTATTTTTACTGTTTTCAGAAACCTCTTGCAGTGGTAATAATTCTAATAATGGGGAAGTAAGGGGGATTTTGTTTTCATGGATAAATTCAATAAAATCAGACATTAAAACCCTATAATTACCGCGCCCATGCAGGCGAAAGCCTTTCAGTGTGCCATTGGCAATCCAACGGCTCACGCTGCGATGGTGGACATTGCAGTATTTGGCAATTTCACAGGGTTTGAGTGTCTTCATACTCTCCACAACAACTGAGTGTGCTTATTTGGGTATAGCACAGGATAGTATAGAAGACAAATGAGACAATAAACCTCTATGTAGAGTCTACATAGAGGTCAGATAAAACATTAAAGGGCTAACGCATCAAAGGGTAAGTGCAGCTATCCAACCAAAAGCTAGCAGTGGCAAATTAAAATGAATGAAAGTCGGGATCACTGAATCTCGGATATGGTCATGTTGGCCGTCTGCATTGAGTCCAGACGTGGGGCCTAAAGTCGAGTCCGAAGCTGGGCTTCCAGCATCACCCAGCGCACCAGCTGTCCCAACTAATGCGATGGTCGCCATGGCGGAAAAGCCAATCTCCATACAAAGCGGTACAAATAGGGTGGCAATAATTGGAACTGTAGAGAAAGAGCTACCAATCCCCATAGTGATAAGTAAGCCAACTAATAAGATCATGGCTGCAGCAAGTGGTTTATTGGCGCCAACCCATTGCGCACAAGTTGCAACAAGACTACTAACTTCGCCAGTGGCTTTCATTACCGAAGCAAAACCTTGGGCTGAAATCATAATAAAGCCTATCATGGCCATCATAGCCACGCCTTTGGTAAATACGTCCGAGCTTTCTTCCCATTTTACAAGGCCAAATAAGCTAAACACCATTACACCAACCAAACCGCCTAAAATCATAGAATTACTGACATTTTGCGCAATCAGTGAAGCAACAATGGCAATTGTACCGATGATCACAGTTTTGCGCTCGTTTTCGATAGGCTTATGTTGACTGCTATTTACCGCGGCATTTTCCTGATATTGGCGGGGCTTACGATAGCTGATAAAAACCGCTATCACTAACCCCACCAACATGCCTAAAGCAGGGATAACCATAGCGTAAGGCACGAGGTTTTGTGCAACCTCAAGACCATTTTCTGTCAGGTTCTTATGTAAAATAGAGAACAAATAAATACCACCAAACCCATAAGGCAGCACCATATAGGAGGTAGCAAGACCAAAGGTGAGAATACAAGCAATGGCGCGGCGATCGATAGCTAACTTAGAGAAAATGCTCAGCAGCGGTGGAATTAAGATAGGAATAAACGCGATATGGACTGGCACTAAGTTTTGTGAGGCAATGGCACAACCAAGAATAATCGTCATGATCAGCATGGAAAGCATATGTGTGTGGCTCTCATCGCTGTTATTCACACGCTGCAATAAACGATTGGCTAAGATGCGCGTGAGTCCAGATTTCGAAATCGCTACCGCAAAGCCACCTAACATTGCGTAACTAAGCGCAATTTCAGCCCCGCCGGATAAGCCGCTGTTAAATGCGGTCAATGTTTCTGATAAGGGTAAACCTGCTGTAAGGCCTGCAACCAGCGCACTGACCGTCATGGCAACAATTACGTTGACGCGGGCCAAAGAGAGCCCAAGCATGAGTACAACACCAATAATCACTGAGTTCATTTTTTACTCTTTTCTTTTGTTTTTATTAACTTAATTAACTGCTTTAAGTTGCGAGTTTGAGTTTCTGAGAAAGCCTGATTGTTATATCTATATAAAGTGTATGCAAGCTTAAATTGCTCTATCTGAGGTTTTAACTCCGGATATTGCACGCTTAGATCAGTCAGCCCTTGAATTGGTGTGGTGGCCACAGAGCTTGAATTGAAAGCCAACAACTGCTGACAAAGCCGAACCGGTAAAGGCAAAGTTAGGTCTTGACGTTTTTGCAAATACCATAAAAATAGTGCAGACAACACTAACATCAATGCAATGCCAACTAACCCCGCTTTGGTTTGCCAGTTATTTCCAAATAAGTTTTCCAGTAGGCCGTGCTGTTGCTCGCCATCAAAATTAATTACCCAACGAGTCCATCTATAATCAATTTCCTCGAGTTTGGCGCGTAACCACGCAAGCGCCTGATAGTCACTTAACCCCGCTAAACTCAATCCTAAATTGGCAACAAACTCCTCACGTAATGAACGAGTTTGTGACAATGAACCACTTAAACGCTCGGGCGCTATCCAAGCTGTTGGATCAAACGCTTGCCAATATTGACCATCAAAATACTCCACCCAAGCGTGTGCATCATATTGATATACCGCAGTATAATTTTTAGCGGCGATAAATTCACCGCCAAGATAGCCCGAAACTACGCGGCTCGGGATACCCATTACACGCAGCAAAAAGGCGCTCGCTGAGGCGTAATGGCCACAAAAGCCGCGTTTATGGTTCAGTAAAAACTGGTCTATATTGTCCTCTGCCGCCATAGTTGGGGGTGATAGGGTGTAGCTAAATCCTTGATCTTGAAAGTATCGCCTCAAATTTGTGAGTGTCGCAGCGATATCTGGCTGTTCGGATTCCGTGAGGCGCAAGAGTGTTTTGGCTAGCGCTCGACTTTGTGGATTACCTTCTGCCGGTAGAGCGAGTAATCCTGCTAATTGCCAGTTTAAATAACTGCGTGGCAATTGTGCGACTTCTTCAACTTGGTAGGTTTGCGTTGCTGGCGTAAAGGAGTCATTGAATAGAGTGCCAAAACTATTGCTGCTAATCGAGCGGCTTGGGCTTTTCGCCCAATCAGCAGCAAATAACCAAGGTAAATTGCTTGGCTCTGCAATCACGGTATATTTGGCACCATTGCTACTGGGATAAAACTGCGGGGTGTCCATCCAGCGGGACTTTAACCACGCATTTCCGTCAAAACGGTCGTGCACTATGGCGCGCCAATACAGCGGCTCAAGTTTTGGCTTATCTTGCCACTCAACACGAAACGCCAGTTTATCGGAATTAGCCAGTTGGCTAATTTGAAAAGGGTCGACGTTTTCGGCTAGGCCTGTTTGTGCCAGCTTGGCATTGGGCAGTTGCCAAAATGAGGGTAAGCGCGGCAGCAATAACAACATCAGCGCTGCCAGTGGCAAGGCAAAGAGCAGTTTAGGAATAACTTGCATACTCACTTTGGAGATTGCTGCGGTTGGTTTTTGCAACCAAGCTAACACCGCAAAGTTTAAAAAACACAGCAGCAGCACAGCTAACGTGGTGAGTAAATCCTGTTTAAACAAAAAAACCAAACAAAGACTAAAACAATTTAGCACGGCCAATTGTTGCAGCATCACGCGACTACGCGCTTGCATAAGCTTAAGTACACAAGCCAAGATGAGTAGGGCAACAAACAGATTCAGGTTTTGCGATAAACCAAAGCTAAATAAAATAGTTGCGCTGCCAGCCAAAGCCATGGTGTTTAAGCTGAAGTTAGAAAACTCATTAGCCGCTTTGGCTTTAAACAACATACCCGCGCAAATAATTACCGCATTTAACGCCAGCGTGACAGGATTGAGCTCATTATAAAGTAAACCCAGCTGTGCCACATACATCAGTGCAAAGGTAACTTGAGCAGGAGCGGATTGCTTAAAATACACTTAACGACTCCAAGCAAGCTTGATAATGGTCAGCATCCTTACCGCTAAGTTCATTTTTGCAAGGTAGCTTTAACGTGAAGTGCTCGCCATTTCGATAAGCATCAACAATCAGGCGGGTAAGCACACTTAAACGATATTCAGTTGAGCCTTCCAAACTATTAAAGTCAAAAATCAGTTGTGCATCAGGCCCTTTACGCTCTGCAAATATTTTTGTTTGCAGTACTCCAGATTTGGCAAAATGCTTCCAAGCAATGCGCTGTGGTGCATCACCTGGTTGATATTGATTAAGCCCCCCAAACTCTTGCTCTGCCAATGGCATAGTGTTATCGACTTGCTGTTTAAAGTGGAGGTGTTCAGCCACTTCTGGGTAAATATGGACCGAATGGGCAGGGCACCAATAACTCCAAATTTTCACAAGACCAAACGGGTAATCCGATTGTAAACGTAATAAAGGCAGCGCATACAATCCTCGCGTATTCAAGGCAAGCGATACAGTACAGTCTTCACTGCTTGCCACCTCTGGTACGTCATAACCTTGGTGATCACTTTCTATGGTCAGCAAATACTTAGGTTTGGTAGTAATTAAGCGAATATCAAAACTTGGCGCATGAGGGGCAAAACTTGCGGTTTTTTTTGTGACTTGCAATTTCAAACCATTGAGATTGCTAAAGCCAATCAGCAGCGCAACCACTAAAATGACCGCGAACAAATAACTGCTTAATAGTAGTAAGTTGTTCTGATAGTTTACACCCAATACAAACAACAAAACGATAAAGAACGCAAACAACCAGCCAAGCTTGGACGGCAATACGTAGATATTATGATGGGCGAGGGTGAACGTAGCGCTTAAATGCCGCTTTTTAATCCAAAGTTTAAAACGCTTCTGCACATTCAGCATCCCGGTTTACTCCGTTAAACCGGGACAGGCACTTGCTTAATTACTTGTAGTTGGAACTCATCCAACGTCATATTGATGCGATGAGCGCAAATATAAGGGGCGACAAATTGTACATCGTCAGGTAAGACATAATTACGCCCAGCTAAGAACGCCCAAGCTCGCACAGCAAGGCCAAGCGCAATGCTTGCCCGGGGCGACAAGGCCGCACCAGAGGTTAAACGGGTGCGTTTAACTAAAGCGAGAATATAATCGACAACCACATCGTTTAAAGGGATTTGTGTGATTTCCGCTTGCCAACTTTGCAGCGTTGCCACATCAGCTACTGCAGTTAAACGCTTACGACCTGTATGTTGATTTAAAATAAGCTCTCGCTCAGCTTGAGGGCTTGGAAAACCTAAACTCAAACGCATAAAGAAGCGGTCGAGTTGCGACTCAGGTAACGCATGGGTGCCGGCTTGATCTTGCGGGTTTTGTGTTGCAATTACAAAGAACGTAGCATCAAGTGTATGAGTTTGACGGTCAATGGTAACTTGACGTTCTTCCATGGCTTCTAACAACGCACTTTGGGTTTTTGGACTCGCGCGATTAATTTCATCCGCTAATAACACTTGAGTGAAAATTGGCCCAGGGTGGAAATCAAAAGTTTGGCTTTTAACATTAAAGATAGCGCCACCGGTAATATCCAATGGCAATAGGTCGCTGGTAAACTGAACGCGTTGATAACGCGCAGCAAACACATCAGCCAAAGCATGCGCTAAAGTAGTTTTACCCATGCCCGGTAAGTCTTCAATCAGTAAATGACCGCGACAGAGCAAACATACAAGGGCAAGTTTCAGCTCATTATTTTTGCTTAGGATAACATTATCCAGCGCATTCAAAACTGGCTTAAACTGCGGACTAATTTGACTCAATGCCATCAAATTAGTTCTAATCGCTTCATAACGGTATCGACTTTCTTAGCATTGAAAGGCTTAGCAATAAAACCTTTAGCACCAAGTTCCCAAGTGTTTTGCACATTTTCCAGACTATTATGACCAGAGCACATCACCACATGAATGTGAGGATAGTTGTCATTAATAAATTCAAGGATTTGCGTGCCGTCGGTATCTGGCAATTCAATATCCAGAAAGATCACATTGGGTTGTTTGTCCGCGATTAGCGGCTTAGCCGAATTAAAATCCTGAGACTCGTAGATTTGCTCGTAGCCTAAGTTGGTCAGAATGTCGCTCAGGAAATCGCGGATCTCTGGAGCGTCGTCGATGATTAAGATAGGTTCGAGAGGTTTTACAAATTCCATATGATGTTACTTCTTATTAAACTCACCACATACTAAGCCAAGCCAATTCATAGCTCAACTAAAAGTTGATAGGTAAAAACTAGAAATGTCCGATACCGTCTAGTATTGGACATTGCAAGGAGGCGCTTATGCTGAGGTACATAATAACCTATAATTTATATTATGTTAAATGACATAAATAAACGCATATTGTAGGTTTGTTCCTTCAACGCCGCATCTGTTCTAGATAAGGTAATTTCATGAAAGAAAGTGTTTTGTAGCAAAATTTATAGACGATTTTCTCCTCTTGACTAAACATTGACCCCCTTTCAGAAAACTCTATTACTGCAGGAAATCCAAATAACTTGATAAAACAAAGGTGATTAAAGAACATAACCCAATGATGTTCATTATCGAAAAATTCATCAAGAGATTGTTTTCGCAACGGAAACTCCCCATGCAATGATGCGTCAAGCTGTTGATTTTTCAATACTAAACGAAGTTTGTTTGCGATGGGATCATTTATATAGCCCTCCCCAAAATGAAATATCGCAAGCTCGTAAACAATTTTTGTGTAAAGCATCACTTGATAGTCATAGAAATCTAAGTCAATTGCCCTTGCAATCTGTAACTTTTCCTTTGTCTGTTCTTCTATTCTTGCATGTTTAATTAACTCTCTTACACGCTTAGACAAGTTGCTTTTACTTACGTTTTTTCCTTGGGCTTTAAAGTGCCGGCATAATTTTTTTTCTAAATAATCTTCGGCTTTACTTAATTCGGATCTATCAATTGACATTGATATATCAACACGATTTTCATCTGCATGGATGATAAAGCTAGGAGTGACAAATAGGTCTGAATTGGGAAGGACCTGAAACTTCCCAATATCGTCATCTTCATAGGATCCAGCCAATAGAAACGGCAAATTAGTTTGTTTACCTATAATGTTATGACGAATACGAAGAAATTTGTAGAAGTCATAGTTTGATAATTTTCCTTCAAAGCCTTCTCCCATCCTGCTATTACAAACTTTACAAACATTCTTTACAATTAATGAACCACCAATAAATTCAGGAACAATGTGTTCATCTGTTATGGGATTTTCCTTTGATACTGGATTTTCACCTTTGCAAATTATGCACAATGTCATCTGATAATCCTCAAGGTCTGCTGTCCAAACAAAAAACCATTGGTCTGAATTTAATGTTTTTTTAAGTAAAGTAAAGTGCATGCTTCGCAGTAACAGGCATTAAAAGCAATCACCGATTAAAACCCCATTCAAACCCTTGTTTTATTTCGTTAAGGCTATACGGTTGCTGACCATTTTCCATCTGTATCATGGCATCTAAAAGCTTTGGATAATCGTCTAAGGTGAGCTGTCTATCCGCATCAAGACCGGTTTTGTGGGCAACAAACTGAATGTAGGCATTGGTGTTGTTTTCCGATGGTGGCGCCCAACGCTCGATAATACTGCGAATTGTGCGGCGTTTATGGCGCTCTGAATAAGTGCGCAATATTCTTCCAGCGGCTCTGATGCCGTGCCCTGATGTCGCAAAAACCACAAAAGGTCCGTCTGAGCCTGCTAAACCTAACCAGTTTTCGCCAGTTTTAATGTTGAGTGGATTATTATTCCGTATGCCTCTGGGTGTATTCATTAACTAAGCTCCTTATTTATTGGCCTTTTTTACTGTCGTTAATATGTTTGGTAATAGACTCAACTTGAGCTTCGCACTGCTTTCTTCTTTCACCCATCATTTCGTCACAACGTTTATCAGAGGTATAAGTCAAGGCCTCTACCACTGCTGCGCCCAGACAAACAATGGCCAAAACTTGGTTTGGATGGCAGTAATAATTACTTTGTTTGGCTTGCGGGTTTGTACTGCATCCTGCAAGTAACGTGGTGAGTGTTAAAGCGGCAAATAACTTCATAAGCACACTTAAAAGTCCCTAATACACCAACAAAAGGCCATTTGTATATTACGAACAAAGAGATAGCAAGCAATAAGTATGGATTTGGGCACAGACTTATCGCTTGCTGCCTAAACCGATTTACTCTGGCCGAATCAAGGTAAAAGGTTTAGTAATGGCGGAGTATTCACCCGCGCCTAAACGTGCTAATGGGTTTACTAGGTCGGCATGGATTTTTAGGCGCCCTTTTGCATCGGCTTCTATGACTTTATCATCCACATAGAGCTGCGTGACTTTTACAAACACCAATGTCTGCGGTACTTCACCGAGCTCTTTGATTTCAAAAAGTTCGCAGCCATAGGCAATGGTGCAATGTTGCACACGCGGTAATGGAAACCCAGCAAAATCAGTAAGTGCAATGTTATTCGCGGTTACTTCAGACTCGCCATGCGCGAGGGTTGCCGCAGTTTGGGTGACTAGATTAGCATCTTGCGCTGAGGCAATGTGGATCACGCAGTACTTTTGTTTGATGATATTGCTAACCGTATCTTTGCTGTCACCATTGGGCTTTTTCCCGACTGAAAACATCAGTAATGGCGGCGCGCTAGAAACGGCGCAAAAATAAGAAAACGGCGCTAAATTGTAGTTTTCATTATCTGAGTCGGTTAGCACCCATGCGATTGGCCGCGGGATGATAGTTTGGGTCATTAAATGATAGATTTGATTGGCGTTAAAGTCTGAAAATTGCAAATTCATGAGCTATGGCAATGAAATTGTAGGTGTTGTTATCGTGCCATAAATTGCGCCGAGGACAAAGTGCGAAACGCCCTAACCTACAGCTCTGATTAACAGTTATGTTGTTTTAAGGGATGAGAAAGGTTTTATGTTACAGCGGCCCGAACGAAAAAATGTCTTTTTGATACTGCTTTAGCGCTACCGTTAGCGCTTGGTCAGCTTGCTCGGTGAGTTTGCAACTTTTTAACCCGCCATCTGCATCTTTTCTAATTGCTGCGTGATAGCGAATGCCGTGCTGGCGATTGACAAAGCCGAAGTCAGTTTTACCATTATAGTTGCAGTAAAACTCTTGTTTTGATTCCTCACTGGACGGATTCGGCACTAAGCCAAAGGTCAGTAAACCGTTACGAATAGATTTGACCCTTACCTCAGCAAGTTCACCTTCGGATAATTGACACCCACTTAATAGGGAAACAATACACAAAGCGATTAAATTTCTACTCACCTTTTTTCCTAGTTCGCTGCAAGCTTTATCAAACATACGGCTTATTTTAGTGGATCTAAATCAGCCTTTCATCTTATTTTTATCAATCTAATCTAAGGCGCTGCGACACTTCAGGGTGAAAAATTTCGTAATATATTGATGTCATAAGAGAAAATAGCTATGAATGAAGGAAATCAGAAAAATAAAAATGTGTATAAAAGATGGAGAAAAATCAAAAAACACCATCCTTTAACACTAAAACGCTGACAGCCAGTATGATTGAATCAACAAAAAAGGATGAGTTCTTAACCTCATCCTTTTTTGCGTTTAACAGTGCAGTTCGGTGGTTTAGCACTGCTGATATTGGGCTAGAGCTGGCGCCGTTTTGGTTGCAACAAACTCGATGATGTCATACCGCGCGAGTCTATGTTGATAAAACGGATCTTCACTGAGAATGTCCATCAACTGCGCTTTAGTCGGTGCGGTTGCAACAATAACCCCTCCGTTGCGTGGTCCTTTAGGCCCTGACATCAGAAAATATCCTAGCTGGTAGCATTTTTCTAAATATTGAATGTGGGCGGCTAAGTGTTGGTCAATTTCGCTTAGTTCACATTGATAGGTTAAATTTACAATAAACATTACTTATCCTTAGTAATTTTGAATTAGTGTAATGCCGCACGCCATGGCAAATTTTGGCACACTTCTGCTTCAAATAGTAAAAACGCCTCAAGTCGCTCATCTACCATTTGTTTGTCATGGTATTCATAGGCTAACTCGATAAATAGATTTTTATGCTTTTCTTCAGACTTTGCGATAGCAACGTAAAAGTCCTTTTCCTTGCCTGCTGGAAGTGCCTCTGCAATTAAAGAAAAGCGCTCATGGCCACGCGCTTCTATCACCGCAGCGACGATTAATCTGTCTAATAAATACTGCTCTTTACCTTGGCGCATAAAAGTTCTGACTAATTTAACATAATCGTCTTTTTCATCGCGGCCTAACGTTTGCCCACGTTCGGTCAATAGCTTCAGCACTTGTTTGAAATGGATCATTTCCTCAATGGCTAAGTCAGTCATGGCTTTGACCAGCTTTATCTTGTCTGGGTAATGGCCAAGCATGCCCATTGCCATGCCGGAGGCTTTTTTCTCTGCAGCCGCGTGATCTTGTAAAAACAAATCAAAATTTTCGATGGCCTGATGTGCCCAGGCAATTGGTGTGTGGTATTTCAGTTCAAACATAGCTTATTCAAAATTTAATAACTGGCTGTCTTTGTCGGCTTTTCCGTCACGGGTGGAGGGTATCACCAATGGATGGGTGTGATCTTTCCAAGCGGTGACTTTGCCGTTGATATTACTGCGCGGCATGATATCACATTGATAACCGGGCTTGGCAGGTAATACGCTCTTTAGTTGTTCAAGAGCCCTTTCCTCTTCAAGCGCTAACGTTAAACACCTTAGGTTATTTTTAGCCATAAAGGTGCTAACTCGCTGTTGGTGGCGTTGGTAGCAGCTAATTAAATAGTCATCACTCGCTAAATCTTGCGCGGTAAAATGACCAAAAGTTTCAAGATAACACCGTTTTATCGTGTCATTAAAGCCGCCTTGTTGGGTCATTAAGCGCGCTTGCATACGGCTTAATAACTTGCGAATAGATGGCAACCAGAGGTCAAACGAGCGTGTGAGATAAATAAATTGGCATGCTTGAAAATGTGCGGCGAGTCTTGCAAAGTCATGAAATACAGGCGTATCGGCAATCACTTCGGCTTGTTGCAAGGCCTGTTGAGTGTAGGCTGTATGGGCAGTTTTATAACCAAGTTGGGTAGTTGCGATACACAGGCTGGTAGTCCCGGTACGTGGTAAGCCAACAATCAAGGTTTTCACATGTGCTCCAAACTCAAACGCACTTCACGCGCAAATAAAAAAGCGCCTAGTTAGGCGCTTTACGTTTGGGCAAGTATAAAATGTTTAATCAATAAAATATACAGCGTAAACCTGTGCATCAATGGTGATGTAACCGGTATTGTAAGCGTTACCGACATTGCTTGATTCGGCATCCATCATTTTGGCTTGCGCACGAAGGAATGGCACAACTGGGGTATCCATAGGCGCGAATGATACTGAGTAAAGTTTGCCAAGTTTTACATCAAAGTCTTTGGCTAGCTCTTTTGCCGCTAACTTAGCGTCTTTAATCGCTGCTTTTTGTACGGTTTTCAGAATGTTGTTGTGCTCAGCAACGCTGAATTGAGTGTCGTAAAATTCATTTACACCGGCTTCTACTAGCGCTTGTAGCAGCTCTGGGTATTTATCCACATCCGACAACGTCAGGTTCAAAGTACGCGTTACGCGAAAGCCTGCAAATTCTTGCTGATTGGTTTCGCGGTTGTAGGTATTTTGGCGGTAAACATTAAGCTGCTCAGCATGAATGTCTTTTTCGATAATATTGAATTTCTTGGCAATACCTATGGCTTTGGCCATTACGGCGTCGACATTACGTTTTGCATCTGCCACTTGCATTTGTTGGTCGTTGATTGCCATGCGAATTGTTGCACGGTCTGGTTTAACTTGCAGTTTAGCTTGGCCTTGCACATAAAGATGTGGCGCTTCAGGTAAGCTACCAGCAGTTGCGGTTAAAGAACAAAATAATAAAGCGGAGGCTAACAGTTTTTTCATCGCGATTCCTTAATTGGTGCGTATGGCGCTATTTAAGCACATTCAACTGAATTCGCTATGAATTGCTCAGGAGGTAAATTGTTGTCAATTGTTACAAAGCAAAAGGCCAGCGGTTTGCTGGCCTTTATGTATTTTACTTGATATTACAGACTACGGCGTTTGTAATGACGGTACTCTGGTAACCAATAGTTTTTCGCGATTGCGTGCCAAATCGCATCGTCATCCATCTCTAGTGCAACGCCTTCTTCCATCGCTTTTTTTGCTACGGCAAAAGCAATACGTTTACTGAGCGATTCGATTTCAACCAATGCTGGCAATAAGCTACCTTTGCCCGTGTTGGCAAGTGGCGATGACTCAGCCAAAGTTTCACTGGCCACCATGAGCATGCTCTCGGTTACTTTGCTGGCTTTAGCCGCGATAACCCCAAGACCAATACCAGGGAAGATGTAACTGTTGTTACACTGCGGTACAAGTTGCTTCTCGCCATTGAACTCGACTTCACCGAATGGGCTACCAGTAGCGATAATGGCTTTACCCTCAGTCCATGTAAATACATCTTGCGGATGTGCTTCAACTTGGCGTGATGGGTTAGATAATGGGAAAATCACCGGACGTTCGCAACCTGCTGCCATTGCGCGGATCACTTGTTCGGTGAATAGACCCGGTTGGCCAGAAACACCAATTAAGATGTCAGGTTTTGCACAGTGCATCACATCTAATAGTGAGGCAAATTCGCCACTAAATGACCACTGCGCAATCGCCGCTTTAGATTGCATCAAAGCCGCTTGGAAATCACGTAAGTCAGCCATACCTTCAGTTAATAAACCAAAACGGTCAACCATATAGATTTGGCTACGGGCTTGCGCGTCACTTATGCCTTCAGACACCATTTGCGCAATGATCTGCTCGGCGATACCACAGCCCGCAGAACCCGCACCGACAAACACCACTTTTTGCTCAGACAGTTTTGCGCCTTTAACACGACACGCCGCTAATAATGAGCCTACTGTTACTGCCGCAGTACCTTGAATATCGTCGTTAAAACAACAAATTTCATCTCGGTAGCGCTTTAATAACGGCATTGCGTTTGGCTGAGCAAAATCTTCAAACTGTAGTAATACGTTTGGCCAACGGCGCTTAACCGCTTTAATAAAGCTATCAAGGAACTCGTCGTACTCTTCTTGGCTAATACGCTTGTGGCGCGCGCCCATGTACATAGGGTCGTTTAACAATTTTTCGTTATTCGTACCAACATCAAGCATTACCGGTAAAGTATAAGCTGGGCTAATACCACCACACGCAGTGTAAAGTGACAGTTTGCCGATAGGAATACCCATACCACCAATACCCTGGTCGCCAAGGCCAAGAATACGCTCACCATCTGTTACAACGATAACTTTGACTTTGCCTTTAGTCGCATTACGTAAAATATCGTCGATATTGTGACGGTCTTCGTAGGAAATAAATAGGCCGCGAGAACTACGGTAAATATCCGAGAAACGCTCACACGCGTCGCCTACCGTTGGCGTATAGATGATTGGCATCATCTCTTCTAAGTGCGAGCGCACTAAACGGTAGTAAAGCGTTTCGTTGTTATCTTGAATGGCGCGCAGATAAATGTGTTTGTTCAGATTGTCTTGGAAACTACTGTATTGTTGGTAGCAACGTTCAACCTGCTCTTCAATGGTTTCGTAGCGTGGTGGCAATAAGCCAGATAAATTAAACGCTTCACGCTCACGTTGGGTAAACGCACTGCCTTTATTCAGCAGCGGCGTTTCCAATAAATTCGGTCCTGAATACGGAATATATAAGAAATTATGCTCAGTTTTATTAGTCATATTTAATGCTTTGACGATGATGAATTTGCTAAACAGAGTGTATTGCCGAAGCAACATAAAAAGCAATGCGAAGTCGGCTAGTCAGACCAATCGGGCTTATTGTAATAAGCCCGATTGTTGCGTTCGAGTGTAACATAAGTCTTAGATCTAAACCTATGACTAAAATGATTTTTCGCCAAGTGCCACGCCCTCACGGCGAGGATCAGCACCACCTTGAAGTTGGCCGTTATGTATCGCTATCGCATGGAGGCCCGAATTTAAGTCTGCGACTTTCACTTCATGGCCGCGTTTTTCTAGCTCAGGTTGTAGAGCAACAAGCGCACTACCAGCTTCTATGGTGGTATACATATTGCGATTAGTCACTCGCGGTAGGTTTATCGCTTGCTGCGGGTCCAGTTGCCAATCAAGCACTGCCACCAGCGTTTGCGCCACATAGTTAATAATGCGACTGCCACCAGGAGAGCCTACAATGAGTTTTAGTGAGCCGTCTTTGTTAAACACCATTACTGGCGACATTGAACTGCGCGGCCGTTTGTTACCTTCAACCCGGTTTGCTACGGGTTTGCCGTCTTTTTCCGGGCTTAAGGCAAAATCCGTCAATTGGTTGTTTAATAGATAACCGTTCACCATAACCGCAGAACCAAATGCCATCTCTATTGAACTGGTCATAGATACCGCGTTACCGTACTTATCAACGATAGAAACATGGGTGGTAGAAGGTAATTCAAAGGCATCGTTTTGCGCCCGCTCAAGATTGTCTAACGGTTTACCGACAGGTACATTTTTGCTGTCTTGCTCTGTAATGAGCTTAGCACGCTCAGCTAAGTAGTCCGGTGCCAATAATGCAGAGGTTGGCACTGTGACAAAATCTGGATCGGCAATATAAAAGTCTCTATCAGCAAACGCGAGGCGTGAGGCTTGGGTAAAATAATGCAGTGCTTGCAGTGAGTTTGCAGGATATTGCGCAAGATTTTTGCTTTCTAGTAGTTTAAGAATTTGCAGTACCGCAATACCGCCACTACTCGGTGGCGCCATAGAACACACATTATACTGGTGATATTCAACACAAATTGGCTCGCGCCACTTAGGTTGATACTGGGCTAAATCGGCTTCTGATAACTTACCCGGCGCTATCGCCGAATTTTGCACGGCATTAGCCAGTTGTTTTGCGTTTTCTCCAAGATAGAAAGCATCCGCGCCCTGCTCTGCAATTTTCTTATACAGCGCTGCGAGTTCAGGGTTTTTCTTTAAAGTCCCTGCTGCAATAGCTTGGCCGTTAGGATAAAAATACGATTTTGCAGGTTCAAGTTGCAAAGCCCCAGGATTGAATCGCATCTCTAACAATGCATTTAATCTTGGTGAAACCACAAAACCATCTTCAGCCAAGTGGATCGCGGGTTTAAACAGCTCTGCCCAAGGCAACTTGCCAAATTTACTATGCGCATCGGCAAACGCTCTAAGCACCCCTGGGACACCCACCGAACGGCCACCAACCACAGCATCAATCCATTTTACTGGCTTACCATGGGTATTTAAAAACAGCGTTTCGTCCGCTTCAGCAGGAGCAGTTTCACGGCCGTCTAACGTTAACATTTGTTGCTTTTGCTTGTCGTAGTAAAGCATAAAGCTGCCGCCGCCAATACCAGATGATTGCGGTTCAACTAATGTGAGCACCAGTTGCGTAGCAATAGCGGCATCGACCGCACTACCACCTTGACTTAAAACCCATTGCCCAGCGCGACTTGCATAAGGGTTTGCGGCCACCACCATATATTGCTCACTGGTAACCATTTGTTTTTGGCTAACGCCTGTAGCGGCTTCTGGTTCTCTAACTTCTCGAGGCGTATCGGCAATAACATAAGATTGATAGAAAAAACTGGATACCACCGCAGCGATAAGACCTAAACGGTGAACACGACAAGAAAATGTTGGTTTCATATGCTCTTTAAATTTCAGGCACGAGATAATTTGGCATCTTAAAGCCAAACAGGCACAATAAGCAAAAAAAATGCGTATCTCTATGTTTAATTTACCGCTTGCAAAAAAATATCTTTTAGGTCCTGTACTGCTTATTCTAATCGCTGTTGTAATTCAGTTTACAGCGCTTAACGAACTCCTAACTTTTAACCGTCAAAGTATAGATAACGGTGCCTATTGGCTCATTTGGACCGGTCAATTTACCCACGCCAATAGCATGCACTTGCTGTTAAATGGGCTCGGTATTGTTTTTATCTGGTTGCTACACGGAGAATACTATAACCCGATTAGCTATTTGAAATATGTCGCCGTCTTAGCTCTTACAACTGGGCTTGGCATCTATTGGTTTTGCCCAGATATTGGCATTTACACCGGTCTGAGTGGTTTGCTGCATGGCGTTATTTTATTCGGGACCCTTGAAGATATTGCGCGAAAACGCAAAGACGGCTGGTTATTGCTTCTTGGTGTCTGCGCCAAATTGGTATGGGAGCAAATTGTCGGACCTAGTGCAGATGTCTCTGCTTTGATTGAATCCACTGTGGCAACAGATGCACATTTAATTGGTGCGCTATCCGGTGTGGGGTTATTTTTATTGGTGAATGCAACACGCATCCAAAACGCATTAAAAAAGCCAGCATAACGCTGGCTTCTCGTTCTCAATTAGAGTGTGGTCTTAAACAGTTTATAGATCCGACGATATTCATCTAACCAACTTGAAGGTTGCACAAAACCATGTGACTCCACTGGGAAGATTGCCGTTTCAAAATCTTGTTTTTCAAGCTCAATTAACCTTTGGTGTAAACGCACTACATCATGGAAGAACACATTGTCATCAACCATTGGCGCGTTGATAAGTAATGGCTTATTTAACCCCTCGGCGTGGAAAATTGGTGAGCTACGCTCATAAGCAATCGGGTCAACATCTGGGGTGTTAAGGATGTTCGAGGTGTACGCCGTATTGTAATACGCCCAATCCGCTACAGGACGAAGTGCTGCGCCTGACTGAAATAACTCAGGGGCAGTAAATAACGCCATAAAGGTCATAAAACCACCGTAGCTACCGCCATAGGTTCCAACTTTGCCGCTATTCACATTAGCATTTTCTGCCATCCACTTAACGCCGTCCGCTAAGTCTTGGATTTCAGGGGTACCCATTTGGCGATAAATCGCAGTGCGCCAATCACGACCATAGCCTTTGGAGGCGCGGTAGTCCATGTCCATCACGACATAGCCTTCGTTTGCCAACAAGCTGTGGAACATAAACTCGCGGAAATATACCGACCAACCCATATGCGAGTTTTGCAAATAGCCAGCACCATGGTTAAAGATCACCGCTTTGCGAGTTTTTCCTGTTTCACCTGGTTTGTAGTCTGTTGGATAGTAGACCTTAGCATAAATTGGTGTATCGCCGTGGCTTGAAGGTACAGCGACAATCTGCGGCGCAACCAGTTGCTTATTCAAAAACGCATCCGATACGGTGTAAGTTAGACGTTTTACCTCTGCATTTGGCTGGTTGAGGTTTTTCACGTATAGCTCGGTAGGTAACATTACGGTTGAGTGTTGAAGCAACAATTTGGTTTCATCTGGACTCAGTTCATAATCCGTCATGCCATCTAAGGCGGTAAGCGCCTCTGTTTTACCGTCTGCAAGTGATACACGGTAAATTTCATAGATCCCAGGGTGCTTTTGGTTGGCTTTAAAATAGGCGTACTCGTCGTTTGCTGCAATAGTTAAAGACGATACTTCAAATTGCCCTTGAGTAAGCTGTTTGGCTTTTTGCCCCGGCACTTTCGTGTATAGATGACTAAACCCAGACTCTTCAGATAGATAGTAGAGCGTATCGCTATTGTTTAACCAACCAAACTCGTTAAAGGTATAGTTTATCCAAGCATCGTCATGTAAACGGTGTTGGCTCACGAGCTTACTATTTTTGTCTATTGTCGCTATCCAACGGTCTTTGTTGTCCCACGCTTCAAGCATCAAAGCGACTTGCGAACCATCGCGATTCCACTTGATAGAGGAATCACTGTTTATGAGGTTGATATCACGCGGGGCTTTCTGTGCACTGTAGGTTTTACCCTGCGCTTTGGCATTTTCTGCTTTTACGCTAGCTAGGACATCTTCATCGAAGCCAGGCAAGGTGTCATAAGCAAGTACCTGCTGGGTTTTATCCGCTAAGTTAATTACAACTAGCTCAGTATTTTCTGACTTAGCTTCTGCTACGCGTTGGCGTGCGGGTACAGCCTTAATATTGCCATCTTTGGTGACATAGGCTGGCATAATGTCGTGTTCAGCTTGGCGCGGCGTATCGGGTTTAAGTGCAACAACAAGCTTATCCCCTGCAGGCGAGAGGCTGCTGGCAACAATACGTTTACCTTTACCAAGATAAAAAGCCGTATCGACTACGGTATCATTTTGCGCCGTTAAGTCTTTCTTGCGCGCTTCGCGGTCTTTTGCATTTTGATGCTCAACAGCGATGTACTTAATGAGTTTAAGTTCATTCTTAGCTAAATAAGTTGTCGGCTCAGTCACACCTTTTGGCGCATCTTTAGTAATAAGCTTGGCAATTTCCTTACGCTCACCTGTGGTTAAGTCTAAGGTAAAAAATGCGTCATCCGCACTCAGCGCGATGAGTCCGCTATTCAACAATCCTTGCACACGATAATGGAGGCTATCAAAAGTCAATTGACGTACCGCGCCACCATTCACTGCTTTTGTGAACACGTTACCTTTAAAGGTGTAAACCTGTAGCTGTTTATCCGCGCTAAGTAATGCGTCGCTACCAGTTGCCTGATGTAGCTGGGATAAAGGTACTGGTGTTGGCGTATCTCCTTCCACACTCACCATAAAGGTGTCCCTTACCACTGTGCCAGCTTGCTTTTGATTAAAGTAAACGGTTTTGGAATCCGCGCTCCATGTTGCCGTTTCAGGCTGGCGACCAATCCAGTCAGGATCTGCCATCGCTTGTTCCAATGTGATGCGCTCACCACCAAAATCCACTGGTGTCTGAACGACCGCAGAGAATGGCGTGCTGTTTTGCGTTGTGGATGATTGCGTAGCGGTAGAACTACAACCAGAGAGTAACAATGCCGAGGTGACGGCAACAGAAATGAGAGTATGCTTCAACATAATTATTAGCTTTTTTAGGAGTATCGACACTACACTCTAGCTAACTTTGCCGCGCGGCCTCAAGCGATTTGGGATTAATGCACGCAAAAAAAAGGCCAGTAAAGATACCGGCCAAATACTCTCTGCGCTCACATAGTCGTTGACGGACAACGAATATGATTGAGACTAATCCAAGTCTCATATACTCAGACTAAGGCTTGCTTATTTAGTTCCAAAATATTTTGGATTTTTTCCAAAATATTTTTCAACACTCAACCTAGCTGCGCACAACGCATGATTAAATCATCTTAATTTAACACCAAAGCTTGCGCAGTGGCAGCTACACCGGGGTAATCGGCTTCAGGCAGGATCTCAGCAAGCTCCGCCAAACGCTCGCCTAATTGATGCAAGTTTGCCGCAGAAACATTAATGTGCCCCATTTTACGCCCAGGTTTTGCGCTTTTGCCATACCAGTGACTTGTTACATCACTAATCGCAAGTACTTCACGTGGGATAGCTGCTTGACCAAGCACGTTGACCATCGCAGTCGCACGTAATAACTTGGTGTTACCAAGTGGTAATCCCGCTATCGCACGCATATGGTTTTCGAATTGGCTGACATGACAACCTTGTTGTGTCCAGTGACCTGAGTTATGAACACGTGGCGCAATTTCATTCACCAATAACTGCCCTGCCACATCAAAAAACTCAATCGCTAGCACACCAACGTAATTTAACGCATCAGCAACTGCGCTAAAAGCTTGCTCCGCTTGCGCTTGAATTTGTGCTTTTTCTTTACCCGCGATAGATAAGGTCAATACACCATTGGTGTGTTGGTTTTCAGTAAGAGGATAAATGCGAATTTCGCCAGACTGACTGCGCACGCCAATAATGCTCACTTCACGGTCAAACGGGATCATCTTCTCAGCTAAAATGGCATGTGGATAAGCATCGGTTCCTGCTGCCAAAAACGCTGCCATTTCAGACCATACTGCCGCTTTATCAGCAAGTGTTTTAAGTCGCCATTGGCCTTTGCCATCGTAACCAGCCTGGCAAGTTTTGATCACTAAGGGTAAGCCTAGCGATTCAACCGCTTCATCAAAATGTGCTTGTTGGGTGATTAATCGATACGGCGCTGAAGGTACGTTTGCCTTATCAAGTAAGGCTTTTTCTTTGGCTCTGTCACCCCCAGTCGCAATAGCTTCTGCCCCCGGGTAAAACTTCCCGCTTTGTTCGCACAGTGCCAGCACAGGCAATGGAATGTGTTCAAACTCAGCGGTAATGCTGTCCGCCCAGCTAATGGCTGCTGTCAAGCTCATGTCATATTGCTTGAAACTGACCGGATCGATCACTTTGTCTGTACCTGCGTCATAGGCCAAAGTGACTAAGTCCAGTGGCGTACCCGCTAAGCTCATCATGCGGGCTAACTGCCCCGCCCCTAAAACTAAAATATTCATATTATTCTGCAGGGTTAGGATTAGCTAAAACTGACTCAGTTTGAGCCTTTCTGAACGCTTCAATTTTGGCGAAGATCTCTGGTTGCTGACAACCTAGAATTTGTGCCGCAAGTAAACCCGCGTTTGCCGCGCCAGCATCACCAATGGCTAAAGTGCCAACTGCAACGCCTTTTGGCATTTGGCAAATTGACAATAGAGAATCAACACCATTTAGCGTTTTAGATTTTACTGGTACACCTAACACTGGCAAGCTCGTAAATGCTGCAGCCATACCCGGTAAGTGCGCCGCACCACCAGCACCTGCGATGATCACTTTAATGCCGCGCTCAGCCGCAGTAGACGCGTATTCGGCTAGTAAGTGAGGAGTACGGTGTGCAGACACAACTTTCGTTTCGTATGCAATGCCAAAATTGTCCAACATTTCTGCTGCATGTTGCATTGTCGGCCAATCTGATTTTGAGCCCATAATAATGCCAACCGTCATAGGTATTTCCTCACTGTTCTTGAACGATATGATTTGTTGTCACGGCAACTTTATTTGGCCGTAACAGCTGGGTGCGCGCATTATACCGAAGGTATGCGCTAATGCGAAGAAATCAGAAAGAAAAAGCGGACAATTGACCGCTTTGTGTAAATGATGATCAGCAAATATCTGTCTCTGCTGTTTGCGGCGTTTTAACTTCACGAGCACTATGCCACGCTCGTAAAAACGCCGCAGGCCCAAGGATCAAAGCAAGTAACGCAAGGCCGCCAGGTACTAACACGGCTTTTAATACTGGCCCGAGCACAAAACTATAAAATAGGATAAAAGGGATAAAAATAATGTAACCTACTAGCTGCATGACAACTCCATAAATAAAATTGAGCACGCTCACTTTAATTTATGAGCACGCTCAATTTCAACCTTTTTCGCAGCTTAAGTATGGTAATTGTGCTATCCTGCTTGCCTAGTTTTGAGGTAACGTTATGAATAAAAGAGAAAAAACAAGAAGCATAATTTTGTTATCCAGTTGGCGTCTATTTGCCGAACAAGGCTACCAGGAAACCACTACGCGCCAGATTGCGGAGTTAGCAGGTGTAGCAACTGGCACGGTGTTTAGCCACTTCCCTACCAAGTTGGATATTCTGAAAACCGCGATGCTTGAGCACATCTCAGACGTAATTGCGCAGGCTGCGCAAACTGATACCCAGCATTCACCGCGCTTGAAACTGCGCCACTACGCCAGTTACTTATATCGCTTTTATTTGGAGAATCGAGAATTTAGCAAAGAGCTGCTAGGCGGCTTGATTTGGCAACAATCGTTTTTTTCTGCGCAATTAGAGTCATTTAAGCAGCGCTTATTCGCAGAACAACAGTACGAGCAAACCAAAGCTGATGTGATGATGGATTTATATTTTATGACCCTGTTACAAGGCCTCAATGATGATGCAATAAATGCTGAGCAATTGGTGAGAATACTAAGCCAAAAACTACAGCAGCTTGGCTAAACTGAAAACTTGTCATATGAGTTCTTCTAAAATACTTTTGTAGAAGAACCCCTATTCTAAATTTTTACTGGTGATATTTACTCAACAACCTCACAAGTTCCTTGATAACATTGAATAGCCCTTACGCTCCCTTTGTTAACACCAGAACCACCTGCCAAAATACCAACCATTGTCATACCTGAGCCTTGTAAATAACGCATCAAAGCCTCAAAGTGTCCGGTATCATCCCAATTCACTCGAAACGATATTGCATCGCTATTTAACTCCGCGCGCGATAATGGGATGGTATTGTTGTACCTATCGACAACTTTTGTAACTTGGACTTCTACACTCGTTCGGTAGTAAGTTATTCGTACACTCACTCTTGCATCATCTACAGCATAGAAATGTATATTATCATCTTCAAGCTTGATATTTGCAAAAGCAGCCATTCGAATTAAAGTATTGTCAATTAGCCTCTGCAACTTAGTACTTATACCCTTTTCGATATAATCTGACAAATCATTGCGTTTGAATTGGTAGGTCGTCAGCTCATATGAATTAGGTACAACTTTAGCGGGGATTTGATCAAATTTTTGGCGCGACAATTCATCCCAAATGACATGCAATTCGCGGGCAAACTGTTGCGCTAATGTTCGCTCGCTACTGCTTAATTCTTTAGCTTCAAATGTAACATGTAATTTTCCTTTATACTCTTGGGAGACATCAAACTTCTCTAGTCCACCACCAGCCATATCTAAAAGATAAAATTCATCGCTAAAGTTCTGATCAGGATGATGGATACTTAAGTAGTGGTGGATAGTTTCTTCTGCAGTAGGAAATGACTTATTGATTACTACAGTCGCCTGAACTGTATTGCAAATTAGGGCTGTTAGCCCAGTTGCAAGTAATTTTTTTAGTATTGTTTTTTGCTTCATCTTTTTATCCTTAAACTTATTGTCCTATGTATCATTAAAAGGAACCGCAATAACAATATTTCAGTCTACACTCAAATTCAGCAATTATTAACATAAAAGCTTATAAATACACAAAGCACCAGCATTGACAATCTACTGTCATCAATAGCTTAGGCTCGGTACTGAAAACTGACTAACTCAACGCAAAGTGATAGATTAGATGCAAATCGCTCGCGCTTTGCAGTTTAAACGCGAGTTTTTCCACTAAGTTAATCGCCTTGCGGTTATCTTGATGAATGGTCGCAACGATTTGTTCAGGCTGTCGTTGCCATGGAAATTGCTGACAGGCCAATAGCAAGGCTTGCAACGCTTCAAGCATTAATCCTTGACCTCGGCAGTGTTCATCCAACTCCAAACCAAGGCTAAGCGAGTTCTTTGCTTCTAAATGCAGGCCAATACTGCCCACAATCGTCTGTTCATTGTTTATCAGCACTAAACGCAAGCCAAGCCCAGTATAGGCTTGCTCAATATCCCATTGCAGCCAATCTTTGATTTCGGCATCACTCACTGATGCACCATAATCATTAAATTGGCTGGTAGAGGTTTGATTCAGAATCGCTGTCAGCGCTCTTGCATCGCTGTGGCGCACTAAGCGTAAGGTTAATCTCGGTGTGGTCAAATGCATTTTAAATCAGTTTAGTATATAGTTGCGTGCAAAAAGTTAACGAGATTTCCGATATGTCAGATGAGTTTAAAGTTATCCCACCCTCAACAAAAGTCTACTGCCCAACACGAGGAGAAGGTTGGACCTTGACGGGTATTACGGGGATCCACGAAAACACCTCAGTGATGTTTGGCGGTGTGCGTTATACCATTCCCGCCAAACAAATTATTGATGAACTGCTACCAGCCTACCAACAATATCAAGCTACAAAAGGTTAACTACAACAAGTTAAACACTTTATGTAGCGCAGGCTGCACTTTTAGTTTCGGCTTGCCTTCGCTATAAGGTGATTCAGCCAGCATAGGCACAGCCAAGTGCTGCTTTAAGGTGGCAAGATTCTCATCGTATTCTTGCATTTGTGGGTCGACTTGATTGGCGACCCAACCCACACAAATTGCGCCGCTTTGCTCGATTGCTTGGAGCGTTAACAGTGCATGGTTTAAACAGCCAAGTTTCATTCCCACCACTAAAATCACTGGCAACTTTGCTTCAAACACCCAATCGGCAAAATATTGCTGCTCATTTAATGGGATCATCCAGCCGCCCGCGCCTTCAACGAGCGTATAGTCAGCACCGAGTGTTTTTACTTCACGAAAGGCTTCATGCAACATGGCAACGCTAAGGCTTTTCCCTTCGCGCTTTGCTGCAATATGTGGCGCAACCGGTGCAGCAAAGCAAAATGGATTAATTTGCTCATATTGGCCATGCACAGTGGAGGCTTCTATCAAAGTTAATGCGTCAACATTCACCAATTGACCAAAGGCCATTTCAGCACCTGCTGCAATGGGCTTAAATCCTAACGCTGGCTTCTGTTTATGAGCAAGATATTTAAGCAGTAACGCCGTAACATGAGTTTTGCCCACTTCGGTATCTGTACCTGTGATAAAAAACGCGCTCATCGTATTCCTTAATTAACAAATTGGCTTATGTAAGGCTATCAAGGCCACTTGATAACTCACCGTGGCACGGCCGGATAATTGCGGATAGCAGTCTAACACTTGTTTTAATTTACCTTTACCACCTAAGCCTGTGTGACTTATTGAATTGATACTGTGCGTTGCACCTATATGTTTAATCGACTGCAAAGCTTGCTTGGCGGTGTCAAATTGGTCGACCAAAGTCACGCGATTAAATGACAAAGTATGAAATGCAGTGCTCGCCACTATATTGCGCAGTTCTAGCTCAGTTATAAATTGGTTTACCTTACATGGTAAACTCGCTTGGTGATACGCACTGATGATTTCTTGCAAAGAACCATCTAACACAAGGCTAAGGTACGCATTGCTGCCCGGTGTTAAAACACGGTAGAGCGCATTGATTAGCGCAGGCAAATTTTGGCTCCACTGCATGGCAAAATTACTGAAGATGCCGTCGACGCTGCCATCCTGTAACGGTAAAGCGTCCATATCTGCGCATACTTTGCTGCTCGTGGCGTCACTTTGCATTAACATGGTGTGGCTTAAATCGAGTTGCAAAAGCGGTGAAAAATAGCGCTGCAGAGCAACACTATGATGACCTGGGCCACAGCCCAAATCTAGGCCCCAACTAGCAGCTTGTTGGCCTTGATGACGCTGCATCAATGAAAACAGCATAGCAGCGGCCGTTGCTTGTACTCGAGCGTGTTGTTGATATAACGAAGCCGCAGCACCGAATTTAGCTGCGGTGATAGTTTTGGTGTGCCTTGATACGGCATCTGTCGCTGGTGAAAAGGCGGTCATAATACTTCTACTAAGGCAGCAACTAAAGTGTCGATGTCTTGCTGCTGGTGTTTCGCCGTTAAGGTAATGCGCAAACGTGCAGTATTAAAAGGCACAGTTGGTGGACGAATCGCGGTCAGCCAAATTCCTTTCGCTTTTAGCTTAGTTTGGGCCTGCATCGCGTTTTCGGCACTACCTAACACTAACGGCTGTATTGCGGTATTCGATGGCATTAATGCAAGCCCCGCAGCCGCCATTTTATCACGGAACAGTTTGATATTGTGATGCAAACTTTGCCTTTCTTGCTCTGCCGCTTGGAGTCTTTTTAGCTGCACTAAATTCACCGTTGCGAGTAAGGGCGACATCGCAGTCGAATAAATATAATCGCGATTAAATTGCAGTAAATAATCAATCAGCATTTTGCTGCCAAGAATACAGGCGCCTTGGCCACCAACGGCTTTGCCAAAGGTGATCACCAAAATCTCTGGTTTGATACTCTGAGCGCTGCCAAGTCCGTGTTCGCCTGTCACACCAAAGGCATGCGCATCATCGACCATCAACCAAGCATGGTGTTGCTTGGCCAATGCGTGTATCTCAAGCAAAGGAGCGCTATCGCCGTCCATCGAAAATACGCCTTCAGTCACAATCAGTTTGTGAGCTGCTTTAGATTTTTCTAAACGGCTGCGTAAATGTCCGATATCATTATGGTTAAAGCGCTCAAGTTTAGCGCCACCATCTAAACTACCGTCAATTAAGCTGGCATGATTAAGTTTATCTTGAAACACAGCGCTGCTGGAGGCAATTTTTGGATCTTTAAACAGCGCTTTCATAACGCCAACATTAGCACCGAAACCACTGTTGCATAGCATGGCCGCTTCATAACCTAATAACTCACATAGGTAGCTTTCGAGCTCAGCATGACAAGCCTGATAGCCGGTTACCAGCGCTGATGATTTTGCACCGCTTGCAGCGGCAAATTTTAGCTCAGCAACACTATCGCCTAAACCAAGATAATCGTTACTGGCAAAGTTTAAATAACTGTGACCCGCAACCGTTAAAGTTCGTGCGGTAGTGTTTTGCACGCACACCCGTTGGCGGAGCAAATCGTCCGCCTTGCGTGCGTGTAACTGTTCAGAGATAAAGTCAAATGCGGCCATTAGTTGGCTTCGTAAAACAGCTCAGAAGTGGCTTTATCGGCAATCGCAGAAGACAGTGATGCCTCATACGCTTCGTCCGAGTAATCTTCTCTACGCTCAGGGCGCATACCAAGCTTACGCAGTAATGCCATGTCTGTATCAGCTTCTGGGTTTTCTGTGGTCAGTAACTTGTCACCGTAGAAAATACTGTTTGCACCGGCAAAGAAACACATGGCTTGCATTTGCTCGTTCATTTGCGTACGACCTGCGGATAAACGCACATAGCTCTTTGGCATCATGATACGCGCCGTAGCAATGGTACGCACAAATTCAAAATGATCTAAATCTTCAACATTTTCAAGCGGTGTACCTTTGACTTTAACCAGCATATTAATCGGCACACTTTCTGGCTGCTTTGGTAAGTTAGCAAGGTTTAACAACAGGCCAAAACGGTCTGCTGCTTGCTCACCCATCCCCACAATCCCACCAGAGCAGACTTTCATCCCTGCACCACGGACAAAATCTAACGTGTCTAAACGGTCTTGGTAGGTACGGGTCGTGATGATCTGCTGATAGTATTCTGGCGATGTATCTAAGTTGTGGTTGTAGTAATCTAAGCCTGCATCAGCCAGTGACTGGGCTTTGTCTTCAGATAATTTGCCTAAAGTCATACAGGTTTCTAGGCCAAGCGCTTTTACTTCACGTACCATTTTTTCAATGTACGGCATGTCGCGCTCTTTAGGATCTGACCATGCCGCACCCATGCAAAAACGGGTTGCGCCTTTTTCACGGGCAATACGCGCTTTTTCAATTACTTGTTCTACTTCGAGTAAACGTTCACGCTCTAAATCGGTTTTGTAATGGCCTGATTGCGGGCAATATTTACAATCTTCTGGGCAAGCACCGGTTTTGATAGAAAGTAGGGTTGAGATCTGAACTTCATTCGGTTTGAAGTTTGCGCGGTGTACGCTTGCCGCCTGAAATAGCAAATCATTAAATGGCATTTCAAATAACGCTTTTACTTCATCATAAGTCCAATCGTGGCGAACAGTTCCCAAGCTCATATTCATTCTCTTTTTACTTGCGTTGATTAGCCCTTGCGGGCGTTATGGTTTTTCGCTTAGTCTACTGCCTGCTTAAGCGTTGTCAACGCAATTTCCCATTACAAGGTTTACCAGTGAGCAACAATTACTCGATTGATTTAGATTTTGATAAAAATCACATTTGGCACCCCTATACGTCCATGATTGACCCTTTACCTGTCTATCCTGTTGCCCGTACATTTGACAATCGCATCGTGCTGGAAACTGGCGAAGAACTCATCGACGGGATGGCTTCTTGGTGGAGCGCCATTCATGGTTATGGCCATCCAAAACTCATAGCGGCTATTCAACAACAAGCGGCGAAGATGAGCCATGTGATGTTTGGTGGTCTTACACATGCCCCAGCTGTAGAACTGTGCAAAAAGCTAGTTGCGATTACGCCCTCGCCATTGCAAAAAGTATTTTTAGCGGATAGCGGTTCAGTCGCTGTAGAAGTCGCTATCAAAATGGCGTTGCAATTTTGGTTAAGCCGTGGCTTTCATCATAAACGTAAATTAATGACAGCGAAAAAAGGCTACCACGGCGATACTTTTGCCGCGATGAGCGTGTGCGACCCTGTAAATTCAATGCACAGCATGTATCAAGGCTTTTTACCTGAGCATGTATTTGTGCCTGCGCCACAAACCTCGTTTTTTGCGCAGCCAAATGAATTAGAGCTCCTCCAACTGCGAGAATATTTCGTCACTCACCATCATGAATGTGCGGCATTTATTATTGAACCAATAGTGCAAAATGCCGGTGGTATGAACTTTTATCACCCCAGCTATTTAAAAGCCCTGCGCGATTTATGCGATGAATTTGAGGTACTATTGATCCTTGATGAAATTGCCACAGGTTTTGGCCGCACCGGCACCCTATTTGCTTCTGAACATGCCGACATTAGTCCAGATATTCTCTGTATCGGCAAAGCCTTAACCGGCGGTATGATGACACTCTCAGCAACGCTTACAACCGACCAAGTTGCGCTTGGTATTAGCCAAGGCGAAGCCAAAGTATTAATGCACGGACCAACTTTTATGGGTAATCCACTAGCCTGTAACGTTGCGTGCGCCAGTATTGATTTATTGGTGGAAAATGACTGGCAGACCCAAGTGACTGCGCTAGCAGATGGTTTACAGGCTTTACAAGCCTGCCAAACGCTTGACGCAGTTAAAAACGTGCGAGTGTTAGGTGGTATAGGTGTGGTAGAAGTAAACCGTCAGGTCAATGTAGCGAAAATTCAGGCTTATTTTATCAAGCTTGGAGTGTGGATAAGACCGTTTGGTAAGCTTATCTATATCATGCCACCGTACACCACACCAACAGCTGATTTAGCGCTATTATGTGAAGCGGTATTTAAAGCAATTGCGGCAGATGAGTTTTAGCCGTACTTGATGTGTGCTTTGGCACTTACAGATATGTCCTCGCGGTAAAACAACTCATTATTTTACCGCAACTTGTTTTTCACTATGGCTTATGTCTTTACCACTCAAAATGACGTGCCATATTACTAATGGTACGCAGTGCAACATTATGCACATTGCGTTTTTGATATAAGTGCTGCAGTGATTTGTCCTTTACTTCACCCACGACCACTTCTTTGACTTGATAGCCCATAGCTTGCGCCGCAGCTACATAAGCAACAAATTCCCAGCGGCGAATATTGGTGTTGTCTAAAATCACCAACTCAATCCCCTCACCTAACGCATTAATAAAACGAGCCAGATTTAGGTTGTGAAACTCAGACAACTTATGTTTATCGAAAGTATAACTACCATCACTGTGGTAAAAATAATCGTCGGTAGAACAGATCACATATCGGGTTTCGTCTGCCCCTACCATTTCTTCTGCCAAAGATATGGCATAGTGTGATTTACCGGAACCCGGTAGCCCTCTTAAGATAAACGCTTGCTTCATGCTGCTCTGATTTGAAATTTTCACAATAAAATTAATGACTCGGTGTAGTTTGCCACAAAAATCCCTAACTACCCAAGCTTATTGGCGATTTAGCTCATTTATTCAACACCTTTAGCCGCAAAAACGGCAACATCTACGGCGTTTGCAACAAATTTACATTAAGCTGCAAAAGCTGGTTTTTTTATTTGTTGTACAAGGGTAAGATACAAGGCTCCCCTAAATGGGCATTATATATTATTTGGTAACTTAATCATTGGAGTGAAAATGAGTCACATAGCGATAACGGAGCTACTCAAAGGCACCGTTGCGGTTGACAGCCAAGTCACAGTTAAAGGCTGGATCCGTACACGACGCGATTCAAAAGCAGGTATTTCATTTTTGGCCGTTCACGACGGTTCATGTTTTGACCCTATCCAAGCCGTGGTACCTAATTCGCTCAATAATTATGAAGAAGTTACTCGCTTAACGGCTAGCTGCTCAGTCTCCGTGACTGGCACTTTGGTTAAATCTGAAGGCCAAGGCCAATCATTTGAAATTCAGGCAAGCTCAGTTGAAGTATTGGGTTGGGTTGAAAATCCAGACACTTATCCAATGGCTGCAAAGCGTCACTCAATCGAGTATTTGCGTGAGCACGCTCACCTACGCCCACGTACTAACGTAATTGGCGCGGTGACTCGCGTACGTAACTGTTTAGCGCAAGCAATCCACCGCTTCTATCATGAGCGTGGTTATGTGTGGGTAAGCACGCCTATCGTGACGGCCAGCGACTGTGAAGGCGCAGGTGAAATGTTCCGTGTTTCTACGCTTGATTTGAACAATCTGCCGCGTACCGACAAAGGCGATATCGACTTTAAAGAAGATTTCTTCGGTAAAGAAGCGTTCTTGACTGTATCCGGTCAGCTCAATGGCGAGACTTACGCTTGTGCGATGTCAAAAATTTATACTTTTGGCCCAACGTTCCGTGCAGAAAACTCGAATACCTCACGTCACCTTGCTGAGTTCTGGATGGTTGAGCCAGAAGTGGCATTTGCCGACTTAAACGACATCGCTAAACTTGCTGAAGACATGTTGAAATATGTGTTTAAAGCGGTATTAACTGAGCGTCCAGATGATATGGCGTTCTTTGCTGAGCGTATCGAGCCAACTGCAGTAACACGTTTACAAGATTTCGTAGAAAAAGACTTCGCGCAAGTGGATTACACGGACGCGGTAACCATCTTACAAAATTGTGGTAAGCAGTTTGAATTCGCGGTTGAATGGGGTGTAGACCTACAATCAGAGCACGAACGTTACTTAGCAGAAGAACACTTTAAAGCACCGGTAGTGATTAAAAACTACCCACGTGATATTAAAGCCTTCTACATGCGCCAAAACGAAGATGGCAAAACCGTTGCGGCCATGGACGTAGTTGCACCTGGTATCGGTGAAATCATCGGTGGTTCGCAACGTGAAGAGCGTCTTGATGTATTAGACCAACGTTTAGAAGAGATGGGTCTTAACAAAGAAGACTACTGGTGGTATCGCGACCTACGTCGTTACGGTACCGTACCACACGCAGGCTTTGGTTTAGGCTTTGAGCGTTTAGTGGCTTACGTGACCGGTATGGGCAACGTCCGTGACGTTATCGCCTTCCCGCGTACCAAAGGCACTGCGGCGTTTTAAGCAATCTGCTTAAAATAAAAAACCCAGCAAAAGCTGGGTTTTTTATTGCCTTAAATTTGAACCAAGCTAAGCGCACCTAACCGGCTCACATAAGACTTAAAGTACTTCTAATAGCTCAACATCAAATACTAGAGTTGAGTATGGCGCGATTGAAGCACCAGCACCACGCTCGCCGTAAGCTAGGTCGTGTGGAATGTAAAGACGCCATTTAGAACCAGCCGCCATTAATTGTAACGCTTCAGTCCAACCACGGATCACGCCACCAACTGGGAACTCTGCTGGTTGGCCACGCTCATAAGAGCTGTCGAATACTGCGCCATTGATTAATGTACCGTGGTAATGTACACGTACAGATGAAGAAGCCGTCGGTTTAGCACCAGTACCAGTTTCAATTACTTCGTATTGTAAGCCAGACGCTGTTACTGTCACTTCTGGACGCTTAGCGTTGTCTTCTAGGAACACTTTGCCCTCAGCAGCCATAGCTTCAGCTTCTTGTTCGCGACGAGCTTGGATCTCTTCATTGATTTTTTCAAATGCTGCTTGGATCTCAGGAATAGCAACCTGGAACTCAGCACCAGTAAAGCCGTCTTTCATCCCTTCGAAAACTGCATTCAGGTTTAAGCCTTCAAATGGATTTGATTTTAATTGCTCACCCATTTGTAAGCCAATACCGTAGCTTGCTTTACCTGCTTCGTTGTTAAATAGATCTGACATAGGATCCTACTTTTTATCAGTTAAAATGAAGCGGGATCCTAACATACAAAGGGTTGGCTGCCAAATTACAGCGCGTGCTTACTGCTTATTCCGCTTTACTGCGAAACTTACTGAAATCTTTAAATAACCAAGTTAAAAGTGGTAATACCAAAAATAGCGCAAGGTTCATTTCATTGCTATATGGAGCCAGCAACTGAGTAAGCCAATGACCATAAGGCCCGATGGCTAACGCAGAAATAACAACACTCGCCATTAATGGTTGGAGTTTTTCGTATTTAACCAATAAGTGGGCGCTGAGCGCTATGAAAATGGCACAGTAAATCACAGTATTAAGCAAGGAAGGATCGTCCTGCGCATCAATGCTTAACGTCAAGGCAGTATTCAGCCCTTTTAAATAAAAATAACCAAATGCTAGCCAAGCCAACAGGTGTTTTAAGTAAGTTGCGAACATCACGCCTCCAAACGAAAAAAACCGCCAATAAGGCGGTTTTGGGAATGAGGTGGCGGAGAGATAGGGATTTGAACCCTAGGTGCGCTATTAACGCACGCCGGTTTTCAAGACCGGTGCTTTCAACCACTCAGCCATCTCTCCGTTGTTGGCGCGCATGATAGTGGTTTTACTTGTCGCTGTAAAGTAGCAAAGCTAAATTAACGGTTTGATTGCGCAATTATTGAGTCGTTATGGATAAAACCCATTAAACCACTTTCATCTAGTAATATTGTTTTGGCCTTTTCGCTATCCAAGCTGCCAACAGCGGAAACAAAAACAAACCTCCGAGATGGCTCATGAATGGCGTGAGCCAATGAAAATGTTCATTCGCTGTAGAAAGTGCAAAGTAACTTAATTCTGCAGGAATACTCGCAAGGCTACACACCACTAACAGTACTTTAAATGCCCGCAAGTACTCAAACCGCTTACTGTAGTTCATCCACCAACAAATCAATACCCCAAGCACTAATGCAGGTAAAAGTGCAAGTATTGCTGGGTGTATTTGTACGGGTAACGAATCACGATGGCTGAGCAGTATAAACGCCAACATGGCACCAAAGCAGCCCCAGGCTAACCATATTCGCCAGTTTTCTTTCTCGATTAAAAACAGATTTCCCATAGTTGTCGTCTTTTTAGTTATTGTTGTTTTTACTTCATCAATTTATAAAACAACAGGTTATAAAACAACCATAAAAACAAAACGGCCTAACTTGCGGTTAGACCGTTTTTGCGTGGGAAAGTTCGAATTTATTTAGAAATTTTCAAAAAATGCGTTCGGGTCGCGTCTAGCGGTTTTCTTAACTGTGAGCTCCGGCGTCCCAATATAAAGATATCCAACGATTTCATCATGTTCATGGGCTTTTAAAGCTGCTTTTACCGTAGGGCTCACCGCAAAGTGTCCTGTACGCCAAATTGCACCTAACCCCTGAGCAAATGCAGCTTGTTGCATCGCCATCGTTGCACAAGCTGCGCTCTCAATCTGCTCCAACACGGGAACCTTGCTATGTTCAGGTTGTGTTTTAGCAATCGCAATAATCACCATAGGCGCACGCAATGGTAACTCTTTGGCACGGCTAAGCGTACGCTCATCTTGTCCTTCTTTCACTGCAGCTTGATAAAACAGCTCGCCTAAACGGGTTAATCCTTCTCCTTCAACGACAATAAAGCGCCAAGGCGCAAGCGCGCCGTGATCTGGCGCTTTCAATGCGGCTTGTTGAATAATCGCCAACTGCTCTGCATTTGGTCCGGGTGCAATTAAACGTGCATCTGATTGTCTTTCAAGTAGTAATTCAATAGCGTCCATAAGTTTTATCTTCGCTTTATTTGTTCTTGACTGTAGAGTGCTTAGCAGTTTATCACTGCCGCCCTGCTTCGCCAAAAGCAATTACTCGCGTTTGCGGCTGGAAGCAAATAACCAATGATCTAAGCTGCTAAAACGACCACCCCCAATTGCAAATAGCACCAGCAACATCACAAAATAACTCGCCGCAAACTCTATCCCATTGTTTAGTATTACCACCGAGCCGGTCTCATGGAGATAAGCACTATAACCACTGTCGCTGATCATTTCTTTAATGTATTGCAACCGCTCCGCAGCAGCGCTGCTATTACTTAGACTTTCACTGGCTCCCGGCACCTGTAACCATGCCAACACTTGGGCCGGACTGGTTTGTGCGCTCGTTGGAGTAATGGCAAACCAACCGTTTTGCCAATGTACGCTAAACATTGCGACTAACATAATCGCTGCCAGCGGAATACTGACAAGTCGAGTAAATAGTCCAAATAACAATAACCAACCGCCGAGAAACTCTAACCATCCGGCGCTAAACGCGAGAAAATCGGCAAATGGCAATCCTAGGCCCCACTCACTGTTACCAAACCAGCTCACTACATTGTCATCTGCGAGTAATCTTTGCCACCAAGGTAAGGTGTCATTGCCAAGGTTTAGCTTACTATAACCTGCAATGATCATCACCGGCGCTAAGATAAGGCGTAACAATAAAGCGGCAATATCACCAACTAGATCTGTTAGTGTTTTTGAGGGATTTATGAAGGTATTAACTAAGGTATTCATACTTGGCTTTTGGCTACTGTTTTAACTAATAGTAGCCAAAAGACCGAAGCTGTCAGGGATTACTTTCAAACTAGTCGCGGTTTAGATCTTGCGCGCAACAGCAAGCGCCTCTGCAATGGCACGTTTTGCATCAATTGCGGCGGCCAATTTGGCACCACCAATGACATGATGATTAGCAGGAAGTCCGGCTTTATCAAACAAGCTATCGTTCGACTCTTGGCCTATACAGGCAATCACAGTATCGACATCAAGCACCTTTTCCTCGCCTTTATGTTTAACCGTTAAGCCATGTGCACCAAAGCTGAGGTATTCACACTCAGCAATTTGCTCTACTTGATGATGTTTGGCAACAGCACGGTGGATCCAACCTGTCGTTTTGCCAAGATCTTTACCAAATGAGCCTTCGCTGCGCTTGAGCATATAAATCTTGCGCTCGAGTTTAGCTGGTTGTGGCTCACACTCTATGCCCCATTGGGTTTTAAAATGTGCAATCGAAGGGACTTCTGGTTCACTTAAAAATGCCACCATATCAAAGCCAATACCACCGGCACCAAGAATGGCTATCTTGTTACCTAGCTCAACTTCTTTACGGATCACTTCGTCGTACGCAAACACCCGTTTATCATCTGAGCACTCAATTTTTGACATACGTGGCCTGACGCCAGAGGCGAATACCACATCATCATAGTCTTTTGCCATTTCTGCACGGTATTCAGTATTGAATTGAACATTCACTTTAAGGCGCTGTAATTCGAACTTAAAGTAGTTTAGCGTATGCTGGAAGTCTTCCTTGCCCGGGACACGTCTGGCAAGTTTGAATTGCCCGCCAACTTCATCACCTCGTTCAATGAGAGTCACTTGGTGACCTTTCTTTTGTAGATAAATCGCCGCCGCAAGACCCGCAGGGCCAGCACCTACCACTAACACTTGTTTTTGTTTAGTGGCTTTGTCTAAAGGCATCTCTAGCTCAAAACAGGCTTGCGGATTCACCAAGCAAGTCGCCCGTTGCCCCTTAAATACATGGTCTAAACAGCCCTGATTACAACCAATACAAACGTTGATTTCTTCACGGCGATTTTGCGCATACTTATTGAAAAATTCAGGATCAGCCAACATAGGTCGCGCCATTGAGATCATATCTGCTTGTTTTGCTTCTAAGATTTCATTGGCAAGCTCAGGAGTGTTAATACGATTAACCGCTATCACAGGTACATCTACCGCTGACTTCAGACGCTCCGAGGCTTCGCGGAATGCACCCGGTGGCACCATACTAGCAATAGTCGGCACGCGCGCTTCGTGCCATCCAATGCCGGTATTTAGAATATCCACTCCAGCTGCGACTAAAGCACGAGCTTGTTCTGTTACTTCATCTTTGGTGGAGCCATTTGGAATTAAGTCCATAACTGAGATACGGAACACTATCATGAACTCGGGGCTTACCACTTCACGCACCGCTTTGACAATGTCGAGCGCAAAACGCATGCGGTTTTCTAGCGTACCACCGTACATGTCTTGGCGTTTGTTAGTATGCGGCGCCATAAACTCGTTAATCAGGTAACCTTCCGAACCCATTATTTCTACACCATCATAGCCAGCTTTTTCAGCTAGACGTGCTGAGTTAGCAAAATCTTTGACGGTAGACTTAATCATCCCAATCGACATTGCTTTTGGTTTGTAAGGGTTAATAGGTGCTTTAATTGCACTGGGCGCCGTATTAAAAGGATGGTATGCGTAGCGGCCAGCATGTAGCAGCTGTAAGCAAATTTTACCGCCGTGACGATGCACCGCATCGGTATAAGCTTTGTGTTTAATCACGTCGTAAAAAGAATTAAATGACGACGCAATTGGCGTTAACTTACCACGTAAATTGGGGCTGTAACCCCCTGTAATAATCAAACCCACGCCACCTTTGGCACGAGCTTCATAAAATGCGGCGAGCTTTTTGCGATTGTGCCAGCCCTCTTCGAGTCCGGTGTGCATTGAACCCATTACCAAGCGATTGCGTAAAGTATTGTGGGGTAATTGTAATTGTTGTTCTAACATTGCTTGCCTCTACACTGGTCTTACCTGTGAAACATTAACGATTTTTTATAATTTGGCAAGTTTTTCCAGCCACTAAAGCTATAAATGGCACTTTTTCTCTTGCTGTTAGTCATAAGCTTAAACACTCTGTTACTTTTTTCCTGTGCGTGTTTGCCAGCAACTAAGTTATGATACAGTAAGCGATATACATAATTTGATAGGAAAGGCCCGAACTTGAATTATCTAAAATCATTTTTTAAGGCTGTGTGGAATGTCCTCAACTTTTCCAGAAAGTTGATTTTAAACTTAATTTTCTTTGGCATTCTATTCGCCATCTTGTTTAGTCTAGAAACCGAACAAGAAAAGGTTAATATTGAAGCAGGTTCAGCATTAGTACTGAATCTAAATGGTTTTTTAGTAGAGCAAAAGCGCTATGTTGACCCAATTGACGCCGCTTTTGCCGATATGAGCAAAGACAAAGAGCCAGGCGAAATATTGGTTGATGAAGTGGTTAAGACTATTGATGCAGCCACTAAAGATCAACGTATTGCATTATTAGTGTTAGATCTTAAGTCTTTACGACGCGCCCATGTGGATAAGCTACAAAGCATAGGTGAAGCCATTGTACGCTTTAAAGAAAGTGGTAAGCAGGTCATTGCCTACGGTGACTACTACTCTCAGTCACAATACTATCTAGCCAGCTACGCCAATGAGGTAATTTTACATCCCTATGGTGGCATTAACATTGATGGTTTTGGTACCTATCCAGTTTATTTTAAGGAAGCGTTAGAAAAACTAGCAGTGACCCAACATGTATTCCGCGTTGGTACCTATAAATCTGCCGTAGAGCCACTCATTCGTAATGATATGTCTGACGCGGCCAAAGAAGCTAATCGTTTATGGTTAAATGCGCTTTGGCAGCAGTACAAAACACAAGTCAGTAGTAATCGTTCGTTTGAGGTCGATAATTTTGACGAAACCTTATCTGGTTATATCGCCAAACTTAGTGATGTATCTGGCGATTATGCCCAATATGCGCTTAAAAATGCTTGGGTTGATTCGCTGGCGACTCGTCAACAATTACGCGACAAACTGACTGAGTTAGTTGGTCCAGACGCTGACAACAAATCCTTTAAACATGTTTCATATGATGATTATGTTGATGCAATTGCCACCATGCCATTTGTTAATCCATTGACCAATAAAGTTGCAGTGGTTGTGGCTAAGGGCGCTATTCATGATGGTAAACAACGAGCAGGTGAAATTGGTGGCGATTCCACAGCCGCCCTTCTACGTCGCGCGCGTTTAGATGACAGTGTGAAAGCGGTAGTGTTGCGGATTGACTCAGGTGGCGGAAGTATGTTTGCTTCTGAGATTATTCGTGACGAAGTGTTGGCGCTGAAAGCCGCAGGAAAACCTGTAGTTGCCTCAATGGGCTCAGTTGCAGCGTCAGGCGGTTATTGGATTGCAGCCTCTGCCAATGAAATTTGGGCGTCTCCTAGCACCATTACTGGTTCTATTGGTGTCTTCGGCGCCATGATGACCATTGAAAATAGCCTTAAGAAACTTGGTATCTATTCAGATGGTGTAGGCACCACTGAGATGCAAGGAAGTTCATTTGTTCGCGGCATTGACCCGCAACTTTCCAATGTGATCCAAATGGGTGTAGAGAATGCTTATGACAAGTTCCTTACCGTAGTTGGTCAGTCGCGTGATCTGAGCAAAGAAGCGGTCGATAAAATTGCGCAGGGCCGCGTGTGGTTAGCGCCTCAAGCTCTAGAGTTTGGTTTAGTTGATAAACTTGGTTCAAAGCAAGACGCTATTGCCTCGGCAGCCTCGTTAGCTAACTTAGACTTTTATGATGTGATCACAGTGGAAGAAGAGCTATCTCCTGAAGAACAAATGCTGCAGAAGTTCTTTGGCACGGCCGCAGTGAAAAATATTGCGGCGAGTGTTGGTGGTAGCTTCTCAATGGAAAGCAAACTCAATGCCCTGCTCGGTTCAACGTCAGAAATGCTACAACAACAAACGCGCTTAATTCAGCAGTTCAATGACCCCAATGGTATCTATTCGCGCTGCTTCTATTGCGAAGCGATAGAGTAAGCCTTTTCAATCATTTACTCACTGCAATGTGATGCTGCAGTTGGTATACTAAGCCCAGACAACACTCTGGGCTTTTTTTATGAATAGAAAAAAAATCTATATTGCCTACACGGGCGGTACTATCGGTATGAAGCAATCTAGTCGTGGCTACGTACCTGTTGCTGGATATCTTACCCAAACAGTGCAACAGAATGCTGAATTCACCCGCGAAGAAATGCCGCTATTTGATATTCATGAATATTGCCCACTGATAGACTCGTCAGATATGTCTCCAGCCCATTGGCAATTAATTGCTGACGACATTAAAGCCAAGTATCAAGATTACGACGGTTTTGTGGTGTTACATGGCACTGACACTATGGCTTATACCGCATCTGCGCTGTCGTTTATGCTCGAAAACCTCACTAAACCGGTTATCGTCACAGGTTCGCAAATTCCACTTTCGCAACTGCGTTCAGATGGGCAGGTAAACTTGCTTAACGCGATGTTTTTAGCGGCCAATTACCCCATCGCAGAAGTGAGTTTATTTTTTAACAATCAGCTATTTCGTGGTAATCGCGCAACCAAAGCGCATGCGGATGGCTTTGATGCCTTTGCATCACCCAATTTACCACCACTTGCACAATCGGGTATTAATATTCAGTTGATTGAAGGCCGCTTGAGCCCATACGTGGACCAAGCGTTACGCGTTACGCCCGTTTCAGCTCAGCCAATTGCGGTATTGTATTTATATCCTGGTATTAGTGTGAAACTAGTTAAAACCATGCTTGAAAGCGATATTAAAGCGCTTATTCTACTCAGCTTTGGGGTGGGCAACGCGCCACAAGACAGTGAGTTTCTTGCAGCGCTTAAAGCCGCTTGTGAGCGAGGTGTGGTTATCATCAACCTCACCCAGTGTATTAAAGGCCAAGTGAATATGGGTGGCTATGCGACTGGCAATGCGCTTCTTAACTGCGGCATTCTCAGCGGTTATGATATGACGGTTGAAGCCTGCTTAACTAAGCTACACTATTTGTTCAGTCAAAATCTCGAGCTTGAGACTATCCGTCATTTAATGCAGGACAATCTGCGTGGCGAGCTGACTAGATAACATCTAGTCAGCTAAATTGCAGTCTGAGCGAGCACCGTCATTTCAACTTTGAATTGCTTGCTCAAGGCTCGTAGCACGAGTTATTCAATTTAGACCATGCCGCTTGTTGCTAATATTTGTAAGCACATAAGTTAACAAAATATCGTGCCGCAAGCGCGACACGAATTAAAATCGCGAGTATCACATCTATTGGTAAAGTTTGGGTCACAGTCGCTCCTTGCGGTAATAAACATCCCACCTGTGACCTTAGGTGTCATGCCCTCATGTAGTACTTGAGCATTTGTATTAAGTAGCTTGATGTTGGTCTTAGACAGTTTGAGCTTCATAAAATATTCCTTTTAGTTGGTCATTTTGTCTGTGCCTTTTGCAGCAGAACAGCAAGAAAACTAGTTCAGAAGTTATAAATTGGCAACACTGTGGTCAACTTGGTCTTAAATCTGGTTAGTTACTAAATAAAAACCCCATCACGCTGGATGGGGTTGTTGTAGCTTGCTCTGTAACTATCAGCAAGCACTATTCATCTATTAAATAATTAGCGAACTTTCTGCTCTATCTCGACTAAATCAGTTAGATGACACACCTCACCACTGTGAGTTTTAATGCCATGTTCACCAAAATAATCACGTTGTGCTTGCACTAAATGGCCATTGCTTGGTGTACTTAATGTCGCGATATAAGTTTGGGTTGAAGTCAGTACTGGGAAAGCTAAACCAGAAGAGATGGCAAGACCCGAAATTTTACGCAGAGCCTTCGCCTCTTGGGTTAGGGTATCAATAAACTCAACACCTTGCGCAATATCATTTAAGTAGTCAGCACGAATAATACAGCCAGCACGCCACGTTTGTAGTGTTTTAGCTAAATCAACCTTCCACTGGTGTGCGCGCGATGCGCCTTTGATAAGCGCTAAGCCTTGGCGATAACACAGTAGACTTGCCAGATAAAATGCGTCTTTTAGCTCGTTGAGATCTAAATCAACCACTTCAGTTGCACGGGCTTGATAAGTCATTTCTTTGGCCGCGTGGGTATCAATAGTGTTGGTCAAATGACGCGCTTGTACTGCAGCAACCAAAGAAGGTACCGCAATACCTAACTCTAACGCGTTTTGTGCCGTCCAAAGACCTGTGCCTTTGGCACCCACTTTGTTGTCAATAAGGTCGACCAATGACTCCTTTTGCTCTGTTTCCAGCTCCAATATATGGGCAGAAATAGCAAGCAAATAGCTGTTTAAACGGCCTTCTGACCAATCACGGAAAATAGCCGCGACTTCTGCGGGAGTGCGCTTAGTACCTAAACGCAGCAATTGATATACTTCTGCTATAAGTTGCATCAACGCATATTCAATACCGTTGTGTACCATTTTCACAAAGTGGCCACTGGCAGATTGACCTACCCGTGCAAAACATGACTCATCATTGTAGCTTGCCGCAACTTTTTCAAACCAAGGCTCGATACGCTCCCAACCCCCTTCTGAGCCGCTCGCCATCATAGCAGGGCCATGACGAGCGCCTTCTGCACCACCAGAGATGCCCATGGTCGCAAACTCAAATTTGTTTTGGTACTTAAGCTTACGGGCAATACCGTCTTTATAGTTACTGTTACCGCAATCAACGATAATGTCGTCTTTATCAACGCCTGCTTCAACTAGGTCTGAACAGACTTTGTCAACCAGCTCACCCGCTGGAACTAATAACAAAATTGAACGTGGCGCTTCTAAACGGCGCACCATATCACCGAGATCTGACACTATGTGCAAGCGCTCCGCAAGACCTAATGACTGAGCTTGGCTGATGAGTTCAGCACCGGCGTCAGGATTGGTGTCGTAAGCTACTAGCGTCAACCCTTTTTCGATAAGATTGAGGGCAAGATTTTTACCCATAACACCTAAACCAACTAATGCAACTTGCATTTAGTTTCCTCCTCGGTAATAACGAAAGGTTTTTCTAACTTCGCCGCGCATTATAACTGAGCTGACCAAAAAAACGAACTTTCGGACAAAAGTCCTTATTATGGTAACTCAGTTTTCACTTATTAGCGGCTAAAACGATACATTGAAGTTTTTATTACACAACGCGCGTTATTTCCTTGGGCTGTTTCGTGTATGGTTTTTGAAACAGGCTACCTTTTAACCGCAAGTTTAGTAAAAAACTTCACTTTGTTGTTTTTCTGGTCAACAGATCCGCGTTGACGGGACCTGACACCGGTGTCATAATGACACCATACAGATCATATAGTTTAATCAGCGTGTAAACAATCAAAGCCGCTGGATTTGTCTATAATTGGTCAGTAATTCAGCTACTTTTATCGCTTAGCTTTGAAACTACAGGAGAACCTGATGCTAAGACGCACCAAGATTGTTGCCACTTTAGGCCCGGCAACAGACCGAGATAATAATCTAGAAAAAATCATTCGCGCTGGGGCTAATGTTGTTCGCCTTAATTTCTCTCACGGCGTTGCCCAAGATCATAAAGACAGGGCTGCGGCTGTGCGTGCTATCGCCAAGCAGCTAAATAAACACATTGCAATTTTAGCCGATTTACAAGGCCCAAAAATCCGCGTGTCAACTTTTAAAGATGGTAAAGTTCAACTAGTTAACGGCGCCAAATTTATTCTTGATGCGGAAATGGCAAAAGGCGAAGGTACAGTTGACGCGGTTGGTATTGACTACAAAGAATTACCTAACGATGTACAAGCTGGTGACACTCTGCTGCTGAATGATGGTTTAATTCAATTAGTGGTCGATGAAGTCATCGCGGCTAAAGTAGTATGTACCGTAACCGTTGGTGGTGTGCTTTCTAACAACAAAGGCATCAACCGTTTAGGTGGTGGTTTAACCGCCCCTGCATTCACTGAAAAAGACAAACAAGACCTAATCACCGCAACAGAAATTGGCGTTGACTATATCGCTGTCTCCTTCCCTCGTAGTGGCGAAGATATGCGTTATGTACGCTCACTAGCAGATGCGGCTGGCTCACGTGCGCAATTGCTTGCAAAAATCGAGCGTGCTGAAGCGGTCGCTACGGTTGAAGCGATTGACGACATTATTCTAGCGTCAGATGCCGTTATGGTTGCCCGTGGTGACTTGGGTGTAGAGATTGGCGATGCGGCACTTGTCGGCAAACAAAAGCTTATTATTAGCCGTGCTCGTTCACTGAATCGTACCGTTATCACAGCAACACAGATGATGGAATCAATGATAGATAACCCAATGCCAACTCGTGCAGAAGTCATGGACGTTGCTAACGCGGTATTAGATGGCACTGACGCTGTGATGTTATCTGCAGAAACGGCATCTGGTCAGTATCCTGAAGAAACTGTTAAAGCGATGGCGCGGGTGTGTATTGGTGCTGAGTCTCAACCTAAGATCAACATGTCTAAACACCGTTTAGACAGCATGTTCTCTGATTGCGCTGAAACTATCGCTCTTTCAGCCATGTATGCTGCAAACCATTTAGGGACGGTGAAAGCCATTGTTGCGCTTACTGAGTCTGGTAACACTTCTAAATTGATGTCACGTATCAGTTCAGGTTTGCCAATTTACTCGCTGTCGCGCCACGAATCTACACTCGGCCAAACAGCACTGTATCGTGGCGTTTATCCAGTGTATTTCGATTCAACCACTTGTAACGATGAAACCATGGTGCGTGATGCACTAGAGACGTTGGTTAAGTCAGGTGCACTGCAAAAAGGCGACATGGTTATTCTTACTCATGGCGACATGATGGAAACTATTGGCGCAACCAACACCATGAAAGTCGTCATGGTGTAATAAAGACTAGAGGCGGTGAAAACCGCCTCAGCTTGCTAAAGCCGCCTTAACTTTATCGCGATAACTGCGACTGACCTTTAGCTCTTGACCATTCTGTAATACCAACAAATATTCACCGCTAGTTTGAGTAACCAACTTGCTGATCTGCTTAGTATTAACGATTGCAGAGCGATGTACACGCACAAATAGCTGGGGGTCTAACTCTTGCTCAAGCTCTTTCATGGTTTTACGTAGAATGTGCGTTTGACCATCGCTACAGTGCAAACACATATAGTCACCCGCCGCATCAACCCACTGCACCGATGCAACATTGACTCGAATAATTTCACCGTGCTCTTTTACGGCAAGCGACTCGGGGAATTTTTTGTCGACAATACTGTCACCAGATGCGAGTTTCTTTAAGATCTCTTCACAGTTATTGCCTGTGATCCCGGCAACAAAGCTGGCGAGTTTCTTCTTATGGGCGTTATCTTGCTGAGTTTTGATATACGTATGCACTTTTTCTACCGCCTGTTTTAGTCTGTTGTCATCTACGGGTTTGAGAATGTAATCAAGCGCATGGATCTCAAAAGCTTTCACCGCGTATTGGTCAAACGCGGTGACAAAAACAATAGCAGGTAATGGCTTGATACTCTCAGTTAAAAATCGCGCGACTTCAAAGCCATTTAAACCTGGCATTTGAATATCTAAAAAGACCAGATCAACATCATTTTGCTTACAAAATTCAATTGCTTCTTGACCATCACTACACAAGCCAAGCACTTCAATATCATTAAAGTCCTTCAACCGCACAGCAAGTCCCTTCCTTGCCAACGACTCATCATCGACAATTAATGTTCTGATCTTGTTCATATTTTACTAGCCTTTTCAAAGGGAACGCGGATATTGACTTTCAATCCCGTTGGGGTGTTTTGCGATAACACAAACGAGTAATTATGCTCGTACAAGGTTTTTAAGCGGTCTTTGGTGTTGGCAATACCAACACCTTGCGACTTAACCAACTGGCCATCTTTAAGCTCCGCACCTGGGCCGTTATCCCCAACTTCTAATAGTAATTCGTTCGCAAATACTTGCGCTTTAATCGTAATACAACCGCCAGTGGTCATATGCGCGATAGCATATTTAATTGAGTTTTCAATGATCGGCTGCAATATCAAACTCGGCAACAATGCAAGCTTAGCCTCTTCACTGACATCGATATCAACCTTTAAGCGGTCATCAAAACGTACTTTTTCAATTTGTAAATATAGCATCAAGGCATGTAGTTCTTGCTCAAGTGGCACCTTTTTAATGGGATCTGTATTTAAGGTGTAACGTAAGAAGTCACTAAGCCGCGAGACCATTTGATTAGCATCTTTATTTTCTTCTACCAAAATCAAGGTAGAAATGGCATTGAGCGTATTAAACAAAAAGTGCGGATTAAGCTGGTAACGCAACATTTTTAGTTGCGCTTCATGTGCCATGGTATTGGCCTTTAACGCCTTTTGTCGCTCACTCTGTAACAGTTGATAATATTTAATACCAAAATACAAGCCGCTCCAACACAGAATGATGTATACCGAATCTAAGCCTTGCTGGAGGTAGTAATACCACTCGTCAGGACGATAACCATGTCGATAAATCTCCCACAGGTTGTATTTTTGCACCACTGACCACAGCGTGCCTGTCGCGTAAGAGGCGCTGAAGACCACTAATATCAGCACCCAAGGCTTAGCATTCCAAATTTTACGATAAAGATAGCGTAGCGGCACTGTCATTAGGCAGCCGGCATAGGCGTTGAGCACGATAACAAATACATAAATATCGCGCATTTCAAACACTTTGGAGCCAATATAGTTTACTAGGGCATAGCCTATCCACCCGGCTATTTGTAACACCCAGAAAAACCTTTGACGATTATCAACCAGCGATTGCCACTTCAAATTCAATAAGTTCAATTTGTTACCTTTACCTGATTATATCGCAGCACGCGTTAAACCCGCATGCTAGTTATCTTGCAATTTGGTTGCCTCAACGCAAACAAAAAAGGCACGCAAAGGTCAATTTGCGTGCCTGTTTGAACTGTATCTAAAGTTATGCCAGCTTGTCAGAGGCCACTTTATAGGTCGGATCTTCAATCACATTCACTTCTACAAGGTCGGCAGCTTTTGCCAATAGCTGTTTGCAATCTTGACTAAGATGACGTAAATGTAAGGTTTTACCTTCGCGGCTATAACGCTCAGCCAAGGCATCTATCGCCTCAATTGCGCTGTGGTCGGCAACCCGCGAATGCTTGAATTCAACGATTACGTCGCTTGGATCGGCTGCGACATCAAATAGCTCAGCAAAATTTTTGACTGAGCCGAAGAACAGCGGCCCATGTAATTCATATACTTTACTGCCCTGCTCACTCACATAGGTATTCACATAAATATGCTTGGCATGTTGCCATGCAAATACCAAGGCCGACACAATGACACCGACGCACACAGCAATGGCTAAGTCCGTCACGACAGTCACACCAGAAACCAGCACGATGACAAAGGCATCCGCTTTTGGTACGCGGCGCATAATTCTAAATGATGACCATTCAAAAGTGCCAAGAACTACCATGAACATCACACCAACTAAGGCCGCAAGCGGGATCATTTCAATTAATCCTGCCGCGAATACGATGAAGATCAATAACAACACTGCGGCGGTGATACCAGACAAACGACTGCGACCACCTGAATTAATATTGATCATCGACTGCCCTATCATAGCGCAGCCGCCCATCGCGCCAAATACACCGCAAGTGACGTTTGCCGCTCCTTGTCCGATACATTCGCGATTACTTTGTCCGCGAGTTTCAGTGATCTCATCGATTAGTGTTAGTGTCAGTAGTGATTCAATTAAACCTATGGCAGCTAAAATGAGCGCATAAGGGAAAATAATCTGTAGCGTCTCTAAGGTCCAAGGTACATCTGGAATATGAAACGATGGAAAACCACCGGCAATAGTAGCGTTAGCATCGCCCGTCATATCTTTAACGTAATCAATTACTGTGCGAGTATCTAAGTCAAGGCCTAGCGCCAGTGCCGTCACGACTAAAATCGCAGCTAATGAAGAAGGTATTGCCGTGGTGATTTTAGGCAAAAAATGGATAATTGCCATTGTTAATGCAATTAGTCCCAGCATAATGTACAAAGGCTGACCTTGCATCCACACCATAGCGCCAGAGGTATCCGCCACTTTGAACTGGCCGAGCTGGGCAAGAAATATCACAATCGCCAAGCCATTAACGAAACCTAGCATAACTGGGTGCGGCACCATACGGATAAACTTACCGAGTTTGAACACTCCGGCAAGGATCTGTAGCCCCCCCATAAGTAATACAGTCGCAAACAGGTACTCGACACCATGAGTCACAACTAGACTCACCATCACTACCGCAAGTGCACCTGTTGCACCCGAGATCATACCTGGGCGGCCGCCAAATATCGCGGTAATAAGTCCAACGATAAAAGCAGCATAGAGGCCGACTAATGGTTCAACATGGGCAACAAAAGCAAATGCCACCGCCTCAGGAACTAACGCAAGCGCAACCGTTAAGCCTGACAATACGTCGTTTTTGGCTGAACTTGGTGCTTTGCTCAATAAATTAAACATCGACCCCTCATTATGATTGTAGTAAGTAGAATTGTCTTAAATAGAAAAGCGCAAGATTCTAGCAAAACCCTGCGCTTTTCTCAATTTTCTACAAGTCTGTGACGATGTTAGATTGGTAATGCCGTACTGCGTTTAACGCATGTCATGGTCACATTCGAGTTCACTTCTTGCACATAGTCTAGGCTTAATAAGTTGTCGCGGACAAAATGCTCATAACCTTCAATCCCTTTGGAAATGATCCGCAGCATAAAATCCATGGTGCCAGCCATAGTGTAGCACTCTGTGACTTCATCATAGCTTTGAATTAAACGTTCAAACTCAGCAAGATTCTTTTTACCGTGATTGGACAAACGCACATGTGCATACACTAACATATCAAAGCCGAGTTTTTTCTCGTCCAATAAGGCAACTTTACCTTTGATGTAGCCGTCTTGCTCCAACTTGGCGATACGACGCCAACAAGGTGATTGCGATAAGCCGACTTTATCTGCGATTTCAGCGGTCGAAAGACTGGCGTCTTGCTGTAATAATGCAAGAATTTGGCGATCTACATGATTTAAAGACATATCTTTTACTTAATTCTACCAATTTTAAATAAATTATACGTTTTACTTAGCGCAATGTCCCGCGTCATTAACCAAAACGTCCCGATAAAAATGGATTAGTACGTTTTTCATTACCTATGGTGGTGTTTTCACCATGGCCTGATAAGACGTGCGTACTGTCATCCAATACAAACAATTTGTCCTTTATTGACGCCAATAAAGTTGGCGCGTCCCCTTTGGGAAAATCTGTCCTGCCAATCGACCCTTTAAACAATACGTCACCGACTAACAGCTGTCCACTTTGTGGTTCATGAAATACCACATGCCCCGGCGTGTGGCCTGGACAATGTAAAACCTGCAGTTTGAGATTCCCCACCGCAACGACTTGCCCTTCTGCTAGCCACTGATCTGGGTAAAAACTCTGAATTGGTGCAAAGCCAAACATTTGCGCCTGCATTGGCAGCGCATCAAACCAAAATTGCTCATCTGGGTGTGGGCCGATAATCTTGATGCCAAGTGCATTACGTATTTGGTCCGCTGCACCAACATGATCTAAATGGCCATGAGTCAACAGAATTTGTTCAACCTTTAATTGTTCTTTTGCAATTAGGTTAAGTAAAACTTCAACATCACCACCTGGGTCAACGATAGCGGCGCTGGCAGTTTCAGGGCATACGATAATGCGACAATTTTGCTGAAACGGTGTTACTGGAATCGTGATAACTCTCACTCGGTTACTCCTCAACCCCAAATAGAATTGGGTATTTCAAATAAGCGGCATCGTAGTATGGAGTTTGCTGATATAACCATTCCAAACGCTTTTCTGGCGACTTAGCGAAAGTTGATTCCTCACGTACTTTACGGTCAAACTCCAATGCCAATTTAGGATTGTCTTTTAACATCGTCCGCGCGTAAGGTTCAAGTGCATAGTTTTCAACATATTCGGTAAGTTGGAAAATGGTATTGAACTCGCCCCAAGCAAAAAACGAATCCGGCGCTTCAGGGTGCAAAAGGTGCGTTGCCAGTTCCGCATGCGTCTGTTTTAAGTCCACCGCGTACCAACCCGCGAGCGATACCTTATCTACTTTGTGATAACTAAACGTTGCACTCACGCGAAAACGTCCTTCAAATGGTGCTTTCGCGAACTCATACTGCTCTACTTTGGCTTGCTTAAGCCGTTCACGCTCAGATCTTTGATGTTTATCACCTAGTTGCGTTACTTCTACACCGTGCAGCTTTAACTTCGCCACAAGCGCGCTATATACTGGTGGAATATAAAAGTGCGCAGGCACGCTGACTTCTTTCTTTACTTCTTTTTGCCAATAAATGGGTAACTTTTCATAGTTCAGAGGTTCGCCAAGATACTTAACTTCCGTTTGCCCTGATAACGCGCTATCGTACTTTTTATAGGCAATGCCTTTAAACTCAGTGTAGTCTGGTGTCTTACTGTAACCACGTTCAACCACTAAGCGCGTTGGCACAAATGCCGCCTCGTTCTTCACTGCGGTTTCCAACTCTTCACCCTGAGTTGCCAGTGCTTCTATTACCCCATCAAAAAACGCATATGTGCCTAATACCCGTTGGCGATAAGGCTTGAGTGAATGGTTTTCGACTAAAATTGCTGGCAAGCCACGTAAATCTGCCCAGCCATTGGAATAACGGGGTGTTGCAACCCAACCTGCAAGGCCTTCTTTAAAATCACGCTTGTTCATGGCAAAGACAAAAGGCCCAGGTAAATGGCCATACTCCACCAACTTTTTATCTATAATTGGCTGAAATTGCTCTTCCAAAACCCGTGCTATGGCTGGTGATTCGCTTGCAAACTCGGGATTAAAACCATAAGTCACGTCATACTGATAGTCAGCCCCATCGGTAACATGCACATCCACATATAGGTTTGGCGCAAATTCATTGATAACTTGCAGCAGTGCTCGTACTTCTGGGGTATCTAATTTGGTGAAGTCGCGATTTAAATTAAGGTTTTTTCCGTTGGTGCGAAATCCCATTTCTACTGGGCCGCGTTGGTTAATACGATTGAACTCACTGCGCCGCTCATGCCCATCTACGTTCAAAATCGGAATAAATAGCAAGTTTACTTTACTTAAGATATCGCGACGTTTGCCCGTAGCGATATCACGCAGCAACATAAAGCCAGCGTCTTTACCGTCAATTTCACCGGCATGGATCCCAGCATGAATTAACAATGTTGGTTTGCCGTTGTTACGTAACATAGGCGCAGTAAAAGGTGATTGTTCGGAAGCAATTAACATCACGATATCGCGCCCAGCATCGCTTTTACCTATGCTGACACGTTTAAATTGGGTTGGATTCGCTGCCACTAAACGGTCGACAAAAGCCATTGTTTGCTGATAATCAGGCGATGCCAAGCCATTGCTCAGTTCAAAATCAGTGGTAAGTGGCCCTTGCTGTTGCAACAGAGATCCACTTTTACCATGCCACTCCATCAATGGTGGCAAATGGCTATCAGACACTATCCCTGCTGTCATCAACAATAAGCTTGCAAACATGTTTACACCCAAATAAATCAGCTTTGATGGCGAGATTATATCAATCTTTTTTTAACAGGCTTAGAATGTGCGGTGATTCTACAAAAAATACAGCTAGTTAAAGGCAAATACCGTGGCAAATTCAATCGCACAACCACTTTCAATTATAATTACCGGCTGTTCCTCGGGAATAGGCCTTTATTGTGCAGAAGCGCTGCATCGCATGGGACATAAGGTTGTTGCAACCGCACGTCAAGAGCAAGATGTTGCAGCACTTCAAGTCAAAGGCTTACTGAGTGTCAAGTTAGACTTAAGCGGTGAGACTCAGCGCCAAGCCGGGTTTAACGCAGCCCTTGCATTACTTGACGGAAAACTCGATGTGTTATTCAATAACGGCGCGTATGGACAACCTGGCGCGGTAGAAGATTTACCTACTGCTGCACTCAAACAACAATTTGAAGTGAATCTGTTTGCATGGCACGAACTGACTAATTTGGCATTAAAAATCATGCTACAACAAGGACATGGTCGCATAATTCACAATTCTTCAGTACTTGGTTTGGTCGCCCTGCCTTATCGTGGCGCATATAATGCTAGCAAATTTGCTTTAGAAGGCTTAACCGATACGCTGCGTATGGAGTTAAAAGGCACAGGCGTGCAAGTAAGCTTGATTGAACCTGGCCCGATTGTTTCAAAGTTTCGTGAAAACGCAAGGCAAGCATTTTTGCGTCATATCGACTGGCAACAAAGTCGCCATCATAAAGAATATCAAGGCCAGATGGAGCGTCTTGCTGCGACCGACGCACCTCAAAAATTCACTCTTGGGCCCGAAGCTGTGCTTAAGGTGTTATTGCATGCGATACACGCTAAACAGGCAAAAGCTCGATATTATGTGACTTTTCCAACCTATCTAATGGGTTTCTTACGCCGTATTTTACCTACGAAATGGCTTGATAAAGTGTTACTTGGAAATCGTTAAAAGAAACAACGACTCTGTCTTTGTCATCGTATAGCTGACAGCTATTCAGATTAGGGCTTTGACGAAATAAAGTAAAAGTTCGACTATCTAAAGATAGATTTCAGGCAAAGCCTAAATGATGATAACTCCCTACTGAAGTAGGTGGTTTAGGGCTGAAAACAAAAAAGGCGCCTATTGGCGCCCTTTAAGTTTTCGCTTACTAGATTATGCAGCTAGTGAATCTTTCGCTTTAGCAACTAATGCTGCAAACGCGAATTGATCATAAACTGCGATATCTGCAAGGATCTTACGGTCGATTTCAATCGAAGCCTTTTTAAGACCATTGATGAAACGGCTGTAAGATAGGCCATTTTGACGTGCAGCAGCGTTGATACGAGCAATCCATAGAGCGCGGAAAGTACGTTTCTTAGCACGACGGTCACGGTATGCATATTGACCAGCTTTAGTTACTGCTTGGAAAGCTACGCGGTAAACACGTGAACGTGCACCGTAATAACCTTTAGCTTGTTTCAATACTTTTTTATGACGCGCGCGCGCGATAACACCACGTTTAACTCTTGCCATGACTGAATTCCTCTATTAAGCGAATGGTAACAAACGGTTGATAAGAACTAAATCGTTCTTGTGAACCATTGACTTAGCGCGTAGGTGAAGCTTACGCTTAGAAGATTTCTTAGTCAGGATGTGACGAAGATGTGATTGCTTACGCTTGAAACCGCCAGAAGCAGTCTTTTTGAAGCGCTTTTTCGCGCCGCTGTGCGACTTTAACTTATAAGCCATTGCAATAACTCCAAATGATATTGCGATATAAACAGTAAGAAGGCGGACCGAAGTCACTTTGTTGGCCCTACTTACACCTAAATCCGGTGGAATTAATTGATTTTAAACAATAACTCACTTAGACCGGTCAGCCCAGGTGACCGAAGTACTTGTAGACCTGAGCTAAAGAACGCGCATTATCCAGCTTTTATGACTTTTTGGCAATAGGTGCCAACATCATAATCATCTGACGACCTTCAACACGGTTTGGGAATGACTCAACTTGTGAGTAATCTTTCAGGTCATCTTTGATGCGATTTAAAAGCTCGATAGCAAGATCAGTGTGCGCCATTTCACGGCCACGGAAACGTAGTGTGATTTTCGCTTTGTCGCCCGCTTCAAGGAATTTAATCAAGCTACGAAGCTTAACTTGATAGTCGCCTTCGTCAGTGCCAGGACGGAACTTAATTTCCTTGATTTGGATTTGCTTTTGCTTTTTCTTTTGTTCTTTTTGTTGTTTAGATTTTTCAAAAAGAAACTTACCGTAGTCCATCACTCGACAGACTGGTGGCTCAGCATTTGGACTGATCTCAACTAAATCAACACCAGCTTCTTCCGCTAATGCCAAAGCTTCTCTGGTTGATACAACGCCAATCTGCTCGCCTTCAAGGCCTATTAAGCGAACTTCTTTTCCAGTAATTTCGTCGTTGATACGATTCTTCTGAGCTGTGTTTTGCCCTTTTTTGCCGCCTCTAATGGTACGTTCCTCCAAGTAATTAAAAATACAAACGTGCGCAGTAACTTTTACTGCACACGTTCTGTTTTATCACGCTCGATTTTTGATCTCTTCACTGATTTTAGCGATAAAATCGTCAACCGCCAACTTACCTAGGTCTTCGCCCGTTCTGGTACGAACAGCAACCTCACGTTGTTCCACTTCTTGGTCACCGACAACCAGTAAGTACGGTATGCGTTTTAAAGTATGCTCGCGGATTTTAAAGCCAATCTTCTCATTTCTCAAGTCCGCACAGGCACGAATTCCAAGTTTATTTAACTTTTGCGCAATTTCTTGCACATAATCAGCCTGTTTATCAGTGATATTCATAATCACTACTTGCTTTGGTGCAAGCCAGGTTGGGAATAAACCTGCATATTCTTCTGTAAGAATACCGATGAAACGCTCGATTGAACCTAAAATCGCACGGTGGATCATCACAGGTGTTTTACGGTCATTGCTTTCTGCAACATAAGTCGCACCTAAACGACCCGGTAAAGCGAAGTCTAGCTGAACCGTGCCACATTGCCATGCACGCTCTAAGCAGTCATACAGCGTGAACTCAATTTTCGGACCGTAGAACGCGCCCTCACCCGGTAAAAATTCAAATGCGATGTCGTTTGCGCGCAACGCCTCAGCTAGTGCAGCTTCCGCTTTGTCCCACATCTCATCATCACCGATACGTTTTTCAGGACGTGTAGACAGCTTCACCACGATTTTCTCAAAACCGAATGTTGAATATGTATCATAAACCATTTTGATACACGCTGATACTTCATCCATGATCTGTTCTTCTGTACAGAAAATGTGTGCATCGTCTTGTGTAAAGCCACGGACACGCATTAAGCCATGCAATGCGCCAGATGGTTCGTTACGGTGACAACAACCGAATTCCGCCATGCGGAGCGGTAAATCACGGTAAGATTTCAAACCTTGATTGAAAATTTGTACGTGACCTGGACAGTTCATTGGCTTGATAGCGTATTCACGCTTTTCAGACTCAGTAGTGAACATAGCATCCGAGTATTTGTCCCAGTGACCTGAGCGTTCCCAAAGCACGCGGTCCATCATCAGTGGACCTTTTACTTCTTGGTAATCATATTCACGCAGCTTTTCACGCACGAAGTCTTCAAGCTCGCGATAGATGCTCCAACCGTCATTGTGCCAGAACACCATACCTGGCGCTTCTTCTTGCCAGTGCCACAGATCAAGTGCCTTACCGATTTTACGGTGGTCACGCTTTTCTGCTTCCTCAAGACGTTTTAAGTATGCTGCAAGTTGCTTTTTGTCAGCCCAAGCTGTGCCGTACACACGTTGTAGCATCTTGTTTTCTGAATTGCCACGCCAGTACGCACCAGCGACTTTCATGATTTTGAAAAAATGGCAGAAACGCATGTTTGGTACGTGCGGACCACGGCACATGTCGATATATTCTTCGTGGTGGTACAAACCAGGACGGTCGTCTTTAGAAATATTTTCATCCAAGATTTCGATCTTGTATGTCTCGCCACGCGCTGCAAACGCATCTCGAGCTTCTTGCCAGCTTACTGTCTTCTTAACCACATCGTAATTGGTTTTTGCCAATTCAAGCATGCGCTTTTCTAACGCATCTAAATCGTCTTGCGTTAAAGAGCGGTCTAAATCGATGTCGTAGTAAAAACCATTGTCGATTGTCGGACCGATGGCCATTTTCACATCTGGGAAAAGTTGTTTAATGGCGTGACCTAATAAGTGCGCACATGAGTGACGGATGATCTCTAAACCATCATCGTCTTTTGCGGTGATGATTTCTAATTTCGCATCTTCGCTAATTAAATCGCAAGCATCCACACGTTTGCCATTCACACGGCCAGCAATGGTCGCTTTAGCAAGGCCCGGGCCGATATCAAGTGCTACATCAAGAGTCGAAACTGGATTATCGAAAATACGCTGACTGCCGTCAGGAAGAGTAATAACTGGCATTTTTTATCCTATTTACAGTGGTGACACCTACGCCGCGTCACATGTTTTATCTGATTTTAGAGTTGTTTCATCTTTACAACGCTCTTACCAATAAGCATTGGTGTACTTTGCTGCTTGATATGATAAAAAGTCAGCAACAGTGTTCGTTACACTACAATTTGTGCCACGAAATTTAAGATGAGCCGCTATTTTGTCCATGGTCGTGACGAATTGCAAGTGTGGATCTAAAATTGTCACAATTAAGAAAGGTGAATATAGGTAGAATATGGTTAGTTCAACCCGTTATTGCATTGCAACCTTCAATTTACTGAATTTCGCAGCCCCACCTATGTCATTTTATCAGCTCCATGAGCACTATAATGACACCCAATGGCTTACTAAAATTCAGTTTTTAACTGGCTTAATAGAGCACATCAACCCCACCATAATTGCATTCCAAGAAGTGTTTAGTATCCAAACTTTGCAATTGTTGTGTGAGGACCTAGGCTTACCCTATTTCGCGACTGTGGCAACCCCCCGCCCCGACCCAATCTATCCGAATGTATTGTTTCATCCGGTCGTCGCGATAGCATCGAAAGTGCCGTTTCGCACTGCTCAAGCGCTTGAGCCAAGCCCTGAATTACTTGAATATTTGAACAATCAGCATCATTTTGAATTTAATCGTACGCCGATAAAATGCACTTTTGATTTGCCCGGTTTTGGCCCTCTGAGTTGTTACGCCGTCCATTTTAAATCACAGCGTGTGCACTCTATGGCGCATATGCTGAAGGACTCACCACAAGATGACCCACTATTAACTCTGTTACACCAAACTGTCGGTACCATGCAGTCGCAGATCTCCCGTTCGTTGGAAGCCTCTATTGTCTATTATCATGCGTTAAAGTGTCAGCGCGAAAAGCAACATGCCACTTTGGTGTTGGGAGATTTTAACGATCAACTCACAAGCCCTGCATTGTCGTTTATGACCCAATCATTTCCGCCAGCGGTGACCCCCACTCATCCAGAGAGCGTCGGTCTAACCGACACCTTTTTATTTGCTGATAACAACCATAAATATCCGACTAAACCCCCGAGTCACTACTATCAAGGTAGCGGCAATGTGCTTGATTATATTCTGGCATCGAAAGAATTTAATCCCAATTGCGAACAACCTAAGATCCGCGGTTTAAATTATCTGAGTTTTGACAAACACCTTGACGTTACTCGTAGCGATGAAGACATACGCTATAGTGACCACGCCGCAGTCGCAATTGAGTTTTTTGTCTAGAAGCGTGTCTGTGAGTTGGTATTGCTTAGCTAGATTGCTATAATTGCAGCAATTTTTAGAAAATGGATAAATTATGAGAACTTGTGGTATTGAAATCTCAAGTAACGAGCTGTTTTTATGCTTGTTAAGTAAAGACGCTGATGTGTTCGACATTCGAGATATTCGTCAAACTCGTTTTTCCCTGCCGCACAATGGCGGCGATACGCAAGCTATGCGTAAGTTTTACTTTGACTTTAAAAAATTGGTTGAAGACTACAAAATCGACTCTATTGCGATTAAAGAGCGCCCTGCCAAAGGTAAATTTGCCGGTGCCGCTGCGGGTTTCAAACTAGAAGCGGCGCTACAGTTAATCCCTGATATTGACGTGCGTTTATTTTCAGCGACTGAAATAAAAGAACAGCTTAAACGCAATCCAATTCCAATTGATTTTGAAGAAACAGGGCTTAAGAAGTACCAGCAACACGCTTTTGAGCACGCTTATGTCTACATTATGCGTAAAGTCTATAAAGTAGATGAAAAAGCAGAACAAGATAACGACGACTAATCTAATTAACGGCTCAAGTGAGCCGTTAATATCTCTTATTTGACAATTCCCTCTACTCCTTTTATCCTGTGCGCCTCTTTGGGGGAGTAGCCTACTTCTGCTCAGGTAAAACTTAACTCACCATGTTAAGTTCTGAGTTGATTTGTCTGTATCAACATAGTTGCATGCTCATTCGTGCATGGTGCAGACGTAACTGCGTGTTATTGGCAAGACTCAAGGTGATAATGATCCCATGTTCAGGTGGGAGGATCGTTATTACCTTGCGTTTGTAATCCCACCTGAGCAGTAGCAAGATTATGGAAGCTTTACTCGTTTCAACCCTTACCGTCACCCTCGCAGAAATTGGCGACAAAACCCAATTACTGTCGTTATGTTTGATCCTAAAATTCCGCCAACCGCTGCAGATAGCTTTAGGTATCCTCATCGCCACTTTACTCAATCATTTTGCCACCGCTTACTTTGGTGTGTGGCTCGCTGATGCAATAGATCCAAACTATCTACAATGGGGCATCAGCTTAAGTTTTATTGTACTTGCCATTTGGCTATTGATCCCAGATAAAGACGAAGGGATCAGCGACAAGTTCGATAAACTCGGAGTGTTTGGGGCAACAACGCTGCTATTCTTCTTGGCTGAACTGGGTGACAAAACGCAGATAGCAACCGCATTGCTCGCTTCACAATACCAATCATTAATTTGGGTCACACTAGGCACTACGCTTGGTATGCTAGCAGCAAACTTACCCATCCTCTTTTTAGGCGAAAGGCTCCTTAACGCCCTACCACTGCAACTATTCCGCTGGCTTGCTGCAGGAGTAGCGTGTTTGATTGGTGTACTTGGTTTGGTATGGTAGGCCGCCACCTAAGCTTATTTAATTTTCACAAATAACTGTATATTAATACAGTCTATGGTGTAATATCGGTCAGGCTAAGATAAACAAGGTAAGTTGATATGTATTCGTGGTTTGAAAAACTCACACAGCCGTTTCCTGCCCAATCTGCGTCACAACCGCCTCAGGGCTTATTCGCGTTTTGCCGCTATTACACCCGCGGAATGGAACTTCCGTTGCTGCTCATGTCGTTAAGTGCAGCGGCTTTAGCCATATTAGAAGTGACTCTCTTTAGTTTTATGGGCGATTTAGTGGATTGGTTATCTCACTATTCACCTGACGCATTATTTGTCGAAAAACGCCAAGAGTTGATTTCCATGGCTGTTGTGACGTTAATAGCGTTGCCAGTTTTGGTGCTATTTCATTCCTCCTTATTGCACCAAAGTTTACTTGGCAACTATCCCATGTCTATCCGTTGGCAGGCCCATCGCTATTTACTTAAGCAAAGCATGGCGTTTTATCAGGACGAATTTGCCGGCCGTATTGCCACCAAAGTAATGCAAACCGCGTTGGCGGTGCGCGAGTCGGTAATGAAACTGCTCGACGTATTGGTTTATATTTTAGTTTATTTTGGCGCTATGCTCGCTTTAGTTGCCAGTTCTGATGTTCGTTTGATGATCCCGTTAGTGGTGTGGTTAGGCTGCTATATTGGGCTGCAATTTTACTTTGTGCCTAAATTAAAACGGGTTTCTAGTGCCCAAGCGGACGCTCGTTCAGAGATGACTGGCCGTATTGTCGATAGTTATACCAATATTTCTACCGTAAAGCTGTTTTCCCATACCCAACGCGAAGAATCTTACGCCCGTGAAAGCATGGAAGTATTTATTAAACCTGTGTACCAGCAAATGCGTCTGGCGACGGGTTTAAACGTCAGTATCCAAGCTATCAACTATTTACTGGTATTTTCTGTTGCGGCCTGCGCTATTTACTTGTGGTCATTTAACGCCATTACCGCAGGCGCAATCGCCATTACCATCAGCCTAGCATTACGCTTAAACGGGATGGCGCAGTGGATCATGTGGGAAGTCAGTGGCCTCTTTGAAAATATTGGTACGGTTGCTGACGGTATGAACACGTTGTCGCAACCGTTAGAAATTCAAGACAAGCCAAATGCTGGCAAACTAGAGTTCACACAAGGTCAGATCAGTTTCAATTCCATTGATTTTGCATACAAGCGCAAAGATAACCATCATCGTGCCGTTATCAAACAGCTTAATCTAGATATCAAACCTGGTGAGAAAATTGGCGTGGTTGGCCGCTCTGGTGCGGGTAAGTCAACCTTAGTTAATCTTCTGCTGCGCTTTTACGATTTAGACCAAGGCGAAATCACCATAGATGGGCAGAATATCGCGGATGTACAGCAAGAAAGTTTACGTCAACACATAGCTATGGTGACACAAGATACATCTCTGCTGCACCGCAGTGTGCGCGATAATATTCTTTATGGTCGCCCAGATGCTACAGAAGCAGAGATTTTACAAGCGGCCAGAAAGGCACAAGCCTTTGAGTTTATTCAAGAGCTGGAAGATAAAGCTGGCAATGTTGGTCTTGATGCCCAAGTAGGTGAGCGCGGCGTAAAGCTTTCTGGTGGTCAGCGCCAACGTATTGCTATTGCACGGGTGTTATTGAAAAACGCACCAATCCTGATTTTAGATGAAGCAACCTCAGCGCTCGACTCTGAAGTGGAAGCAGCAATTCAAGATAGCCTAGAAGATCTCATGGCAGGCAAAACAGTGATTGCAATAGCACACCGATTGTCGACGATTGCAAAAATGGATCGCCTAATCGTCATGGACGAAGGCCATATTGTTGAGCAAGGCACTCACCATGAGCTACTGGCACTTGGTGGTATTTACGCGAAGCTGTGGGCGCACCAAACCGGTGGATTTATTGGCGTGGAGTAACACCTAAGCAGAACAAACGGCAGGTCTGGTCTAGTAATTCGTCCAGTGCCTGCTCATCCAGTGCTGGGCGCCATTTCAGCACTTGTTCCCAATAGGTTAGTTTTTTAAGACCGCCCCAGAAAAACGCAGCAGCAATATCTGCTGGAAACTGCCCTAAGCAGCCAGCTTTGGCGGCATCCTCAAACCATTGCACTAGTGCGCATTCACAGTTTACAAAACGCTCAGCTAAACGCTCAGCCTGAGATTTACTGCGTAACGACTCTATCATCACAATGCGTGATAAAGTGAGGTAGTCTTCATCATTGAGTAATTCTACGGCGCTACGCGCTAAATGCTGGAGCTGCACTTTGAAGTCGTAATTTGGGATAAATTGGATTGTCGTTAGCGGTTGAATACGTTCTATAAGTTTATCAACCACGGCGCCAAACAGCTCGTCTTTGGTAGAATAGTGTTTGTACAAAGTACGCTTTGACACTTGCGCGGTAGCGCATATTCCTTCCATGGTTGTCGCAGCCAGTCCATATTGGCCAAAGTGATTAATTGCAGCGCACAATATAGCTTGCTGTTTTGGGGATAATTCTGTCATGGACCGTTAGATCGAGCGTAAAAGTAAATGATATTTTAATGAAATTTTTGCCTAAAAAAAAGTACACGGCATCGTTTACCTTTAAAAGGCAAAAGTATACACTAGCGTTTACCTGCTTATTTATCCAGCACAACGCAAAAGTCTGACCTATATTAGGTAAGCAGTAAATTGAATGCGTCTTACGTTTATTCAGGTGCAAACTGATAACGTACGAATGATCTGTACTTTGCCATGGATTACGCTAACTTTATATCATCTTCTCATTATTAACTTGTTTACATGAGTGTGATAGTCAGCCGATCAATGCATATAGTGCAAAAATTAAAGTTCACGCAATAACCAAAACCTTTTAACTAGACACCGCTCAAGTTCAGAATTCAGCCCCTTTTGTGGCACATGTTACAGTCTGAAGCTTGAAGACATCGGTGGATAGATAAAGGTGAAGTGTAAATTACAATGAATTGGAGTGTTCATGTACTTCACAAAAACAAAACGTCGTGTGTTAGCTGTTTCTGTTATAGCATCAGCTACTAGTTTACTCACTGCCTGTCAAGACGACGCAGCCAACGCTGGTGGGCATGGCGGTATGCCTCCTGCTCAAGTACAAACCCAGGCTGTATCTCGCACTTCGGTGCCATTTACAATTGAATTGCCAGCTACCCTATCAGGTAATAAAGAAGTTGAAGTGCGTGCTCGTGTCGCTGGCATTATCGAGTCTCGTAACTTTGAAGAGGGCCAGCAAATTCAGCAAGGCCATTCTTTATTCACGTTAGATCTCGCACCATTTAAACTTGAAGTAGAAAAAGCACAAGCGCAATTACAGGCGGCAAAAGCAAGCGTAGAGCAAGCTAAACGCGAACGCGACCGTCTAGAAGCACTTAAGAACGAACGTTCTGTGTCAAAGCGTGACTATGACAACGCAAGTTCGGCGTACGACATTGCCATTGCTAACCTCGCTTCGGCCAAAGTCGCGTTGCAAAACGCTGAACTTGACCTCGAATATGCCCATGTGAAAGCACCTGTATCAGGTATTGTTGGTCGCGAATTTGTTTCCGAAGGCAGTTACGTACAAGGACCAAGCGTACTTTTAACTGAACTAACAGAAACCAAAACCATGCGAGTTCGCTTCGGCTTTTCCGAGCGTGAACAGTTAGATATGCGCCAAGAAGTAGAACGTGGTGACTTACAATTACCTACTGGACAGCAATTCAGCGTGCATCTTGTGATGCAAAACGGCAGCTTGTATGGGCAAGAGGGTAAAGTGAACTTTAGCGATGTACGCGTCAATCGTTATACTGGCACCAGCGAACTACAAGCCACCATTGACAATCCAAATGGCGAGCTACGCCCTGGTCAATTCGTACGAGTGCGTTTAGAAGGCGCTGTTCGTAATAACGCCATTGTCGTGCCACAGCGTGCAGTATTGGACAACGGCACAGGCAAATTTGTCTATGTGGCGGCCCAAAACGAGCAAGGCATGACAGTAGCGCTCCCCGCGCCTGTTGAAGTTGGCGAGTGGGTACAATTAAATGGCGAGAATGCTTGGGTTATCAAATCAGGCTTAAAAGACGGACAACCTGTTATTGTTGAAGGTATGGCGCGGATCTTCTTCCCTGGTATGCCTGTGCAAGTGTCTAATCAAGGAGCTTAAGACACGATGTTTTCGAGATATTTTATTGACCGACCAATTTTCGCATTCGTCATTTCTATCGTGATGGTGCTGGCAGGTCTGGCTGCAATGCGCAGTTTACCTATCGCCCAATATCCCGAGATTGCGCCTCCCGTAGTCCAAGTGACTGCGGTTTATCCTGGCGCTTCTGCTGATGTGCTTGAACAAACTGTTGCTGCACCGCTAGAAAACACAATTACTGGTGTTGAAGGGATGATGTATATGGAGTCGACCAGCACCAGCTCTGGTGTGACTTCTATCGCCGTGACCTTTGAAATTGGAACTGATGTTGACCAAGCCGCGGTAGATGTTAACAATCGCGTCAAGCAAGTTGAAGCACGTTTACCTGAAGAAACCCGCCGCCAAGGTGTCGTTGTTGCAAAAGGCTCTTCGAGCTTTTTACAGGTCCATGCGTTTTATTCACCTGATAACTCACGTTCAAGTTTATGGACCTCTAACTACGTGACCATGAATATCCTTGACCGCATCAAGCGTATTCCTGGTACTACTAACGTGCAGATCTTTGGTGCCAAAGACTACGCCATGCGAATTTGGCTGCGTCCCGATGTGATGAGCCAACTTGCCGTGACGGTTGAAGAAGTGACAGCAGCCATTCGCGAACAAAACTCACAATATGCAGCTGGGACTATTGGCGCTACACCGATTGGCAATAATCCACAAGAGTTAGTTTATAGCGTTACGGCAAAAGGCCGCTTATCAACACCAGAAGAGTTCGCGAACGTTATTATTCGTGCCAACCAAGATGGTTCTACCTTGCGCTTAAAAGATATTGCGCGCGTAGAACTTGGTTCAAAAGACTACAACTTTGCCGGTACCATTAATGGCAAAGAAGCCGTACTTCTCGGTATTTTCTTGCAACCCGGTGCCAATGCGTTGGATGTAGCGAATGAGGTTGAAGCAACAGTTAACGAACTGAAAGAAGCCTTCCCTGAAGGGCTTGCCAACTCAATTCCGTATGACACGACACGCTTTGTTGAAGTGTCTATTCGTGAAGTTTTAAAAACGCTCGTTGAGGCTATGGTACTGGTATTCCTTGTGGTTTACTTGTTCCTACAAAACTGGCGCGCCACTTTGATCCCCTCTTTGGCAGTACCAGTGTCACTGCTTGGCACCTTTGCTGGCTTATATATGCTTGGCTATTCAATTAATACCCTTACCTTGTTTGGTATGGTGTTATCCATTGGTATCGTGGTCGATGATGCCATCGTAGTACTTGAAAACGTCGAGCGTATTATGCATGAGCAACACCTTTCACCTCGCGATGCGGCTATCAAAGCGATGCAGGAAGTGAGCGGACCAGTGGTTGCGATTGTGTTAGTGCTATGCTCAGTGTTCGTGCCAATTGCATTCTTGGGCGGTCTTACTGGTGAACTATTCCGCCAATTTGCTATCACTATCTCTATCTCTGTGAGTTTATCAGGCATTGTTGCACTGACTATGACACCTGCATTATGTGTCGCGATTTTACGCCCTGAGCACAAGCAAACGGCTAAATTCTTTTTGTGGTTCAATGAATGGTTCAAACGTGTAACAGGACGTTATGTCAGCACAGTCAGCTTTATGGTCCGCCGTGGCTTGGTTGGTCTGACACTTATGCTCGTTATGGTTAGCGCGACATTGTTTTTATGGAAACTCACGCCAAACTCATTAGTGCCAGATGAAGACCAAGGCTATTACATCAGTGCTGTATTCTTACCTGATGGCTCATCACTTGAACGTACTAATGAAGTGGTAAAACAAGTTGTCGAGGCTATCCAGTCTAACCCTGCTAACGAAAACGTGGTGGCCTTTACCGGTTTTGATTTTATCGGTAATGGTTATAAAGCCAGTGCGGCAACCATCTTCGTCACACAAACCCACTGGGACGACCGAGAGATTGATGTGAAATCTCTCGTTGGTGAGCTGTATATGAAAACCGCGCATATCAACGAAGCCTTAGTATTAGCCTTTAACCCCCCAGCCATTATGGGTTTAGGTAACACGGGTGGTTTTGAGATTTTTGTGCAAAATAAAGGCGATGGTGGTGTAGATAAGCTCAAACACGGCATGAATTTGATGATGGCTGAAGCGCAAAAGAGTCCAATTATCGACGGCTTACAAACGTTATGGCGCCCAGATGCGCCACAGCTGAAAGTTGAAATGGATCGCGAGCAGGCGCATGCTATGGGGGTTAATATCAATTCAGCCTTTAACGCACTAGCAGCGAATCTAGGTAATTACTATGTCAACGACTTCAATAAATTTGGCCGAGTGTGGCAAGTAATCGTCTCAGCTGATGCCGAATATCGCATGAAGCCAGAAGATGTTGGTCGTATTTACGTGAAAAGTAATCGTGGTGAAATGGTACCGATTTCAGCCTTCACCAAAATCGAATATAGCCGCGGACCTGAAAGTTTAAGCCGCTACAATAACCTCTCGGCAGTCAAGCTGATTGGTAATGCCGCGCCAGGATACAGTTCAGGGCAAGCGATTGCTGAAATGGAGCGAATTGCCAAAGCAGTATTGCCACCAGATATGGGTTATGACTGGACAGGCTCCGCCTTCCAAGAAAAACGCAGCTCAGGTACAACCGGCCTTGCGCTTGGTCTTGCGGTGGTAATGGTATTCCTTATCCTTGCAGCTTTGTACGAGCGCTGGTCATTGCCTGTGTCAGTGCTACTGGCATTGCCATTTGGTACTTTCGGTGCGCTGGTTTCGGTATGGATCACCGGAATGACAAACGACGTGTATTTCCAAATCGGTTTAGTGACCTTGCTTGGTTTGGCCAGTAAAAACGCCATCTTGATTGTTGAATACGCGCTAATGAAGTATCAAGAAGGTTGGAGCGCAAGTGCCGCAGCACTTGAAGCAGCTCGCTTACGTTTTCGCCCTATCATTATGACTTCACTGGCCTTTATTTTAGGGGTTGTACCGTTGGTTATGAGTAGTGGCGCCGGTGCTGGGGCACGTCTCTCAGTCGGTACGGGAGTCATGGGCGGAATGATGGCCGCAACCTTCCTAGCGGTATTTTTTGTGCCATTGTTCTTCTTTTGGTTGATGGCACGTCGTGTCGGTGAGAAACGCTCGCGTGATGAGATTGCAGCTGAAATTGCTGAACATCACAAGAAAGAACATGTCGATACGGATGAAGGGTTAGCTTAACCTTTTATGCAACATTACCTTTGTAAAGCGCCGCACTAGCGGCGCTTTTTATTACTGTAAACTGTTGCTCCGAATAGCTAAAGTGGAGTTTTTGCTAAACTACCGTTATGATTAAGAAAAGCGCCAACAAGAGCAGTACCATGAGTAACAAGCAAGAGCAGTTTGAAGCATTCTTTCAGGTGGATGAAGCCAACCGAGTCAACTTATATCCGGTCAGTTTCACAGAAGTACCAATTGATCAAGATAAGCTAGAGCTCTCTATCCCACCGCTGTTTCGCTTAGCCAATGAGGTTAATGAGCTCAGTGTCAGTGTGCTGCGACCATTACGTAACCTTGGCGACGTGGCCGAAGAGCTGGCAACCTATTTACAAGCACAATCCCGCAAGATTGATTTGATCATGAGCCATATTCTCGCCACGGAAACCCCGGAAGAAGACGCTGAATATTGTGATAGCTATGGCGGCGGTGGACTTCGTGTAACCTTACCAACCGCCTATCCTATTGGGCAGTATTTTCGTACTAAATTGTTTTTACAACACGAAGCCAGCGCCATTTTTTGCTTCACCGAAGTCATTGCCACGACCACCAAAGATCAAGGCACACAACATACCTTAGTGTTTGCGCGAATTCGCGAATCTGATCAGGAATTGGTTGTCCGCGCCAGTCTGCATGCCCAAACGCGACAACTAAAAAAGCGCCAATTAGACAAGAAAGATCCACAAAACAGCTGACACCCCTGCATTCAATGATAAACTAATGGCTTGTTTGATGATTTGTAAACTCTCATGACATTTAGATTATTACCTGAATGGGCAGAACAAGATGCCATCATGTTAACTTGGCCGCATAAAGACACCGACTGGGCTGACATTTTAGATGATGTTGAACCTGTATATGTCACTTTATGCCAACAAATTAGCCAAGTCCAAAAAGTGGTGATCGTCGCCCACAATGACGACGTCAAAAATCACATTACCCAGCAATTAATTCAAGCTGACGTAGATCTCATGCAAGTGCAATTTGCACTGGCAAATTGCGATGACACTTGGGCTCGCGACCATGGCCCTTTAACCTGTGCCAATGAGCAAGGCGAATTAGCCATTAAAGACTTTATTTTTAACGGCTGGGGCAATAAGTTCGACGCCTCAATGGACAACGCGATTAACGCTCAAGTAGTTAAGCAACTTGCTGCGCCAAAGGCCCAGTATCATCCACTTAACTTTGTGCTTGAAGGCGGTGGCGTTGAAATCAACGAGCACGGTACTTTACTCGCCACCCGCGAATGCTTACTCAACCCAAATCGTAACCCAGACTATTCGCAGCTTGAAATTGAGCAATTGTTGCAAAAAGAATTAGGGGTGAAAGATTTCTTATGGGTAGATCATGGCTATTTAGCCGGTGACGATACCGACAGTCACATCGACACTTTAGTGCGCTTCGCCCCGAACAACACCTTAGTGTATGTCGAGTGTGATGACGAACAAGATGAGCACTTTAGTGCCCTTTCAGCTATGGCTGCACAGCTCCAAAGCTTTACCACCGCACAAGGCGAGCCATATCGATTAGTTGCCTTACCTTGGCCCAAAGCGATTTGTGATAAAGACGGTTATCGCTTACCTGCAACCTATGCTAATTACTTGATCTTAAATAAAACCGTGCTCGTACCTGTATACGCTGACGAAAATGACGCGCAAGCACTAGCGCAAATTCAACTTGCCTATCCAGACCGGACTGTAATTGGCATCAACTGTACGCCCATTATTCATCAGTTTGGCAGCTTGCACTGTATCACCATGCAGTTACCACGTGGATTTTTAAAGTAGGACACCCAATGACATCTCAGATTTTAAAAGTTGGCCTAGTACAACATAGCAATAGCCATGATCTGGCCGCTAACTTTGCCAAAACCGTACAAGGTATTCGTGATGCAGCCGCACAAGGCGCAAAACTCGTCGCTCTGCAAGAATTGCATCGCAGCCTGTATTTTTGCCAAACTGAAAACACCGATTTGTTCGATTTGGCAGAAACCATTCCGGGCCCTACTACTGATGCGCTTGGTGCGCTTGCCAAAGAACTTGGTATTGTCATTGTGTCGTCGTTATTTGAAAAACGCGCAACCGGTTTGTACCACAATACCGCCGTGGTATTTGACACTGACGGTAGCATAGCGGGTAAATACCGTAAGATGCACATTCCGGACGACCCCGGGTTTTATGAGAAGTTTTATTTCACCCCCGGCGACCTTGGTTTTACGCCAATTCAAACCTCGATTGGCAAAATTGGCGTTTTAGTCTGTTGGGATCAATGGTTCCCTGAGGCTGCGCGTCTTATGGCGATGGCAGGTGCTGAGCTACTCATTTATCCTACCGCCATTGGCTGGGATCCAACTGATGAACGTGACGAGCAAATTCGTCAACGTGATGCATGGATCATCGCCCAGCGCGCTCATGCCGTTTCTAATGGCGTGCCGGTAATCAGCGTTAACCGCGTTGGTCATGAAGCAGATCCCAGTGGCAGCAGCGAAGGCATTCTGTTTTGGGGCAATTCGTTTGTGGCAGGGCCGCAAGGTGAGTTCTTAGCGCACGGCTCAGAAACAGACGAGCAAGTCATGGTGGTTGATATTGACCAAACTCGCAGCGAATCTGTGCGCCGTATTTGGCCATATTTACGCGACCGCCGTATCGACCATTATCAAGATCTATTAAAAATTTACCGCGATTAATTATAACTAGGAGCAGTACATGGCAAGGGCGCACTGGCAATCTCTTCCTTGGGTAAAGTCTGATAGCGACAAAATTCACTGGGGCCAACTCGTTGGCAGTGGTATGAGCATTGCGCTCGCTGCTGCGATTAAACAGCATGCTGATTTAGTGGTCATTGTCACACCAGACACGCCATCTGCTCTGCGCCTAGAAACCGAACTGCAATACCTACTGACGTCTCCTGTGATGGTGTTTCCAGACTGGGAGACGTTACCGTATGACCATTTTTCGCCTCATCAGGATATTATTTCACAGCGTTTAGCCACACTTAACGCGCTGAAAAAGCAACAGCACAGTGTGCTCATTATCCCGGCTGCAACTTTAATGCTGCGCACCGCGCCAAAGTCCTTTATTCACGGTACAGCACTTCAGTTCAAAAGCGGTGAACAAGTTAATTTAGACGAGTTGAAAGCCGCATTAACTGACGCTGGCTACCGCAATGTGCAGCAAGTCATAGAACACGGCGAGTTCGCAGTGCGCGGATCAATTATAGATTTGTTCCCAATGGGCAGCTCTACCCCCTTTCGTCTCGATTTTTTTGATGATGAGCTGGACAGCATTCGAATATTTGACCCCGAAACCCAGCGTTCAGAAGACAAGATCGACGCCATTGTTCTCCTCCCAGCGCACGAGTTTCCAACAGGACAGCCGGATATTGAGCGTTTTCGCATCCAATATCGCAGCCAATTTGGCGCCAGCAGTGAAAGCGACTCAATCTACATGCAGGTGAGTAAAGGCAGTTTACCGGCCGGCATTGAATATTACTTTCCACTCTTTTTTGAGCAAACCGCTACGGTATTTGATTACCTACCGGACAACACCACTTTCTTTCATTTAGGCGATGTCGAACATGCCGCACAGCAGTTTTGGTTAGACGTCAATAAACGTTATGAAAACCGTCGCGTTGACCCGCTGCGCCCGTTACTTGCGCCAGCAAGCTTGTATTTGCCGGTTGAACAGTTGTTTGCTGAGCTAGCACGTTTTGCCCGCATTCGCTTATCTGCTGCCGCTTTAGGCACCCGAGCTGGGCATGTGAATTTGGATGCTGAATTACTCAGTGAAGTACGAATTGATCACAAACAAGCTGACCCTTATGCTGCGTTGCTCAAGTTTGTCAGCGAGCAAAAAGGCCAACAAGGTAAAGTACTGTTTTCAGTGGAGTCAGATGGGCGACGCGAATCGCTGTTAACTTTATTGAAGCCAACTGGACTCAAAGCCAAGCAGTTTGATCATTTTGACGACTTTATCAAGGCCAAAAGCGATGTTGGCATAGTCGTTAGCCCACTTGAGCAAAGTGTATTTTTAGCCGGCTCTCCTGCGCTTGCCGTTATTACTGAGCAAGAGCTGCTCGGGGTTAAAATCTCCCAACGCCGACGCCGTAAACACAAACACGACCAAGGTCAAGATGCGCTTATTCGTAACCTTGCTGAGCTCAAAGAAGGCCAGCCGATTGTCCATTTAGATCATGGGGTTGGTCGCTATTTAGGGCTACAAACCATTGAAGCTAATGGCATTGCTACAGAGTTTGTGACCATAGTGTACGCCAACGAAGCCAAACTGTACGTACCAGTCGCATCCTTGCACTTACTTAGCCGCTATTCAGGTGGCGAAGAAGCCTCAGCACCGCTGCATAAACTCGGCTCTGACGTGTGGGAAAAAGCCAAACGTCGCGCCGCGGAAAAAGTCCGCGATGTCGCCGCTGAACTTCTCGATATCTATGCTAAGCGTCAGAGTAAACCGGGCTATGCCTTTAAGCTTGATGGCAAATCTTATCGCGAGTTCTCAGAAAGCTTCCCGTTTGAAGAAACAGATGACCAACGCAATGCGATTGAAGCTGTACTGGCAGATATGCAAAGTGCGCAAGCAATGGACCGTTTAGTCTGCGGCGATGTTGGTTTTGGTAAAACCGAAGTCGCAATGCGCGCCGCTTTTGCCGCAGTAAACGATGGTAAGCAAGTCGCAGTATTGGTGCCAACCACTCTGCTAGCGCAGCAACATTATGAAAACTTCAAAGATAGATTTGCTGATTTGCCTGTCGAAGTCGGCGTGTTATCGCGTTTTAATAGCACAAAAGAACAAAAAGATGCGTTAGCTAAACTGGAAGCAGGTAAACTGGACATTGTCATTGGCACCCACAAATTGCTGCAAGAAGACATTAAGTTCGCCGATCTGGGTCTTTTGATTGTGGATGAAGAGCACCGTTTTGGTGTAAGACAAAAAGAGAAAATCAAACAGCTGCGCGCCGATGTCGATATTCTCACCCTAACCGCCACGCCAATCCCAAGAACGCTCAATATGGCCATGAGTGGCATGCGCGATTTGTCGATTATCGCCACTCCTCCTGCGAAGCGTCTGGCGGTGAAAACCTTTGTTCGTGAACGTGAAGATGAACTTATCCGCGAAGCCATTTTGCGTGAAATTAAACGTGGTGGCCAAGTGTATTTCTTACATAACAATGTTGAAACCATAGAGAAAGTAGCCGCAGATGTGGTCGATTTGGTACCAGAAGCCACTGTCACCGTGGCGCATGGTCAAATGCGCGAGAAAGAACTCGAATCTATCATGGCGGATTTCTACCACCAGAAATATAACGTACTGGTGTGTACCACTATCATCGAAACGGGTATCGACGTACCAACGGCTAACACCATTATTATGGACCGTGCCGACAAGCTTGGCCTTGCGCAAATGCACCAGTTACGTGGCCGAGTTGGTCGTAGCCACCACCAAGCGTATGCTTATCTCCTCACCAAGCCGACCAATGCGCTTACTCCTGACGCCGTAAAACGTTTGCAGGCAATTGAATCGTTGGAAGACTTGGGTGCTGGTTTTGCGCTTGCGACGCACGATTTAGAGATCCGTGGTGCCGGTGAATTACTTGGTGATGACCAAAGCGGACAAATTCAAACCATTGGTTTTACGCTCTACATGGAAATGTTAGAACAAGCAGTCAATGCCCTAAAAGAAGGTAAAGAGCCAACCCTTGAAAACCTCTTACAACAACAAACCGAAGTTGACTTAAAAGTTCCTGCATTGTTACCAGATAGCTATATTCCTGACGTAAATACCCGCCTTAGCCTCTACAAACGCATTGCAAGCTGTAAAGATCAAGAGCAACTTGATGAGTTACAAGTAGAGTTGATTGACCGCTTCGGCTTGTTACCCGATGCGACTAAGCACCTGTTCGCTATTCAAGCGTTAAAAAACCAAGCTCAAGATATTGGCATTAGCCGCGTTGAAGCAAATCCCAAAGGCGGCTACTTTGAATTTACCTCGCAAACCAAGGTTAACCCAATGTTCATTATCGGTTTGATACAAAGTGCACCGAAAATCTACAAAATGGATGGTGCGAATAAACTTAAGTTCACCATCGAAGCCAATAACGGCAATGAAAGAATCAAAATGATTAGCGCTATGTTGCATGATTTCCAGAAAAAGGCGGTTGCGTAATGAAACTAAAGGCAATGCTGCTTCTGCCTGTATTACTATTTTCATCATTGAGTCATGCTGAGCGCTGGTTTGAAGTCGAGTTTATCGCTTTTGAGCAACAACCCAATCCTCAACTTCGCGAAGATTTCTCGCTCTCTCATGCCGAGCTCAAAGGTAAAAATCAACGCGATTTACTAACCGATGGTTTCAATCTCTACGGCCAAAAAGAATGCTTAAATGGTAAGCGAGAATTTCCTTTAGCACCACTGGCCGAGCAATTGCTGAGTGCAAGCAATGTGTCACGCTATTGCCCAGATAACTTTAATTATCTCGATAGTTACGATCCGCTGCCATTGTCCCCTGCCGCAGAGCCGCAAGAACATACCGATGCAATTTACTTGCTCGATAGCAGCCAGCTGCAGATGCAAGACGTGGTCACTAAATTGCGTCGTAAAGGGCTTAAGCCTATGCTACATACAGGTTGGCGTTTTCCAGAGCAAAGTGAGCGCCGAGCACCGAATATGGTTATCTATGCTGGTAAGCGTTTTGCGGCACCAAGTAGTTACGAAGCGGTCAGTAATCGCGTAGCAAATGCGGGCTATCAAAGCTTATTACAACCTGAGTTTGGGGTGCTGCAACAGCCAGAACCCGATCTATGGCAATTGCAAGGACTGATGAAAATCCATGTCCGCCATTATTTGTTTATTACCACCGATTTTGATTATCGCTACTATAATCTTGACGGTGGGCTTGAAAGCGCGCGCTTTTCGCAGTTTACGCGAGTCTACAGCGGCGATATCCATTATCTCGACCATCCCAAGATGGGCATGATAATTCAAATAAGAAAGTACCAGCATTAATTTCCAATTAATGCCAATAATCGGGTCCTAAAGGGGAAAACCATGAAAAAACTCGCTATTTTAACGCTTGCGCTAGGTCTTACTGCATGTTCAAAAGTGAACATGGAGAATTACAACAAGATCAAAGTAGGTATGGACAAAGCTGAAGTTGAGCAGATCTTAGGCAGTGCTGATAAATGTGAAGAGAAAACGTTACACACAGCATGTATGTGGGGCGGTGAAGATAAGCATATTAAAATCACTTTAGTGTCAGATAAAGTCACTATTTACAGCAAAAAAGGTATTGAATAAGCTGTCTCTTGCTGGTGAGGGCTCTTTCGAGCCCTTCCTTATCTAATGCAACTGTGCTAAAACCCAAGCCCACATTGGCAAAGTCACAAAACTCATTACTAAGCCAATAGCAACCAGACTAGACACCATTTTTGGCGCAAGACCCGCAGCAATGGCAATGGCACCCGCTGAAATCATAACCGGCATTGCTGCCTCAAATACCGTCACTTTGAATACTAACGGCGAAACCTCAAAGCACATTAAAATTGCCAGCGCGATTAAAGGCATTAACAGCAATTTGACTGGCAGTGCAAATAGCAGCGGTTTTACCTCCGCCGCGTCAAGACGAAACCTAAACTGGAAGCCAACTGCAATCATAATGACAGGCACTAAAGTAGCCGCTAAAGACTCTAGTAGTTGTGTCAAAATTGGCGGATAACTCCAGCCTTTTAAGCAAAAAGCCAATATCAGCGCAATAAAAGACGGAAATGTGGCAATTCGCTTTAGCATCTGTGTAGCGCTTGGTTTATTACCATTGCCACCGTAAAGTGCCGCGAGTATCGTTGAATAGGTAGCAAGCGCGATAAAAGAGCCAGCTTGGTCATAAATAATTGCAACAGGTAAGCCTTCGCTGCCAAAAAAGGCTTCCACCATAGGAAAACCGAGAAACGAGGTATTGCCAAGTGGCAAGGCAATTAATAATGCCGCTGTTACTTCGCGTGACCACTGCCAGATTTTACTTGCCGCGAATACTAAACCTGCCACGACAGTTAAAATAAGCCAAGGCACAAGCGCTGGTAACAGTAACTCTGTTGAAAAATGAACCGTTGGAATTTTTAAAAACACCAGCGCAGGTAAAGCGACAACCAACACATACTGATTAAACACTAAACCCGTTTCTTGAGGAATTTGCGGCACACGCCGAAGGCCAAAACCTATAATCAAATAGGCAATAATCAGAACGAAATTTTCCATAACCGCTGAAGCTCAGTAATAAAGTAATCACTCTACTTAAACTTACTTAAAAACGCTATTCGACTAAGGCAGAGCGTCAACATTAAACGACCTTCCCCAAAACGCTAATAGACTCTACAAACTCGTACGCACATAGGCATCAAAGGAGATCTTTATCCGCCCTGTAAACCTTAGTAACAGCTAAAGCTCTTAAGTTTTGTGCCGATATAAGGGATACTTTCTCGGCGCAACGAAGTACAGGAACGTAAAAGATGAATATTAATGCGATGCAAAAGTTTGTCACTATAGGCACTAACCGAGACGAACGCGCTACAGCCGTTACTCCTCCCTCGCAAAGTCAACAGCCGTTGCATGTTGATATGCGCCAAAACACTGCTGTGGAAAACCAAGCCTCAAAAAGCGATAAGTACGATAACTTACCACCGGGGATCAAGAAAATGCTTGAGCGGATAGATGAAATTAAAGAACAAATTCGCTTATTTAAAGTAGAACTCGAAAAAATTCGCCAGAACACTGAGTTAAACGAAGAGTTGAAAATGGAATTACTTCAGCAAAAATCGCAGCAATTAACGCAGTTATCGGCTGAATACATCGCGTTGACGCAAGATGTGCAAGAGGCACTTAAAAATGCCGGTATTGACGATCCCGGCATTTTAATGAGTGTATTAGCGTAAACTATTAGCTAATTGAGAATGCCTGAGCAAATTCAAAGGTGAGTTCATAAGCAGAAATCGCTTTACACCCTGTGCGATTTTGTCCGCTCCACAGTGGTGTAAAATCCGCACGTCCCTTAGCTTCAGCGGCCTTACGTAGCTGATTAATAGCAATAGCTGCATACGGAAAAGGCGGCGCATCTTGATGCAAATTACCTAAATCTCTCATTAAGCGGTTCGCGATACCTCGAGCGGGTCGTCCAGAAAATAAGTTGGTCAGTTCAGTTTGCTGGTGTGGACCGCTCATTAGCGCATCGCGATGAAGCGGCGTAGTAATCGCCTCGTCACACAATAAATAGGCAGTACCAATTTGCACCGCCGATGCTCCAGATTGCATCATTGTGTGAATTTGTTCCATATCAGCAATACCACCCGCTGCAACCACGGGGACATCTAACACACTACACAGCTCTGCCAATAAATGAGATGTACTAGGTTGTTCGGTCACATCTAAATTTAAAAACATCCCACGATGCCCACCGGCCTCCGCCCCTTGGGCAATCACAATATCGGCACCATGTTGTTGCAACCACATTCCTTCTGCTTTTGTAGTAGCCGAAGCCATCACCACTGCGCCCCATTGTTTAACGCGCTGCAGTAACTGGGCATCAGGCAAGCCAAAATGAAAGCTCATGACGGGCGGTGCAAATTCAGCAATCGCATCTGCCATCTGGTGATCAAAAGGTAAACGCAGCGCCCCTAACTGTTGAGGGTCAAATTCAAGCTCTAATTCAGCAAAGTAAGGCTGTAATCTTTGCAACCAACGGGCTTGGACGTTCCAATCTAGCTCAGGTAAGGTATGGCAAAAAAAGTTAAGGTTGTAAATTGCCGCATCGGCAGCACGCAGTTTAGCAATTTCAGCACGCACTTGGGCCGCATCAAGCATACCACACGGCACTGAACCAAGCCCGCCGGCTCGTGTTACAGCAAGCGCCAAACGACTATCTTGTACTCCTGCCATCGGAGCTTGAATAATGGGATAGCGCGTATTAATTAGTTGCAAATAACTCGCTGCTGACATGACGATTTCCTTATAAATTTTGAACCTTAGCCAAGTTGGGTATAAATGGCTGGGTTATAAATTTCCATAAACGTATCTGGTTTACTGAGCGCAGTGAAACCAAACTGACGATATAGCCCATGGGCATTTGAGGTTGCTAAAGTAAAACGTCTTACGCCGGTTATACTTGGGTGACCAAGCACGGCTTTCATTAGCATTTTTGAGACCCCTAAACCTCGATACTCAGGCCAAACGATAACATCCACTAAATTGGCAAAAGTCGCGTGGTCAGTAATTATACGGCAAAATGCGATTTGTTCGTCGCCTAGATAAGCCGCGAGACAAACCGAGTTAGCAATTGCAGTCTCGACTGTAACCTTTGGAATACCCAAAGCCCACGTACTATGCTCCGTCAAAAAGCGATAAACTTTATCAATATTAAGCAGGGCTTTATCGTCACTAATAACAAACCCTTGTTCTTGGGCCAGCGTCATTGTTTGTCCTTTTAGATCTTATTTTACTGGCGCTTTTGCGCCGCTTGCACCGCCTTTTTATGCTCCCTCACTAATTGAAAAGAGCGGTACATCACCCACAATATGATAGGAACACTGAAAAGCAACATCAGGTTCACGGTTGTGTCATCGCGCAAAAACTCAAACACAGGATTGCCATCACTGAATTTAGCATGGAGCGCGAGACCAAACATCGTCATAGGAATTGCATCAATATAGCCAAGCTTCTTAAACTCTTTCTCAAGCTCAGTAGTTTGTTGTTCATTTTTATTCATTTGTCATCCTTAATAAAAATAAAAAGTGTTAAATCGGTTTGGCGTTACCAAAGCGTTTTGATTACGCAAAAAAGGAACATGACATACTGACCCTTAATCGTTTACATTTCAATATCTATCGCTTTGAATAAACGCTATTCTTTTTCACGACATACGGGCCTTTTTGATATCTATTCCATTCTTAGCACCGCAGCCAATAAAAAAGCGCCTCGAGGGCGCTTTCTTGATTAAAGCTTGCGATTACAAACGAATACCACCGTCGATTTCAATCACTCGACCGGTGAAAAAATCATTTTCGATAATATATTTTGCAGTATGGGCGATTTCTTCCGCTTCACCTAAACGGCCAACTGGTTTCATTGCCACCAAACGTTGCTTCGCTTCTGGCTTCATGGCATCTGTCATGGCAGTACGAATAACCCCTGGGGCAATAGCACCAACACGAATGCCATAGCGGCCAAGCTCTTTTGCCCAACTGGTGGTCATGGCAACCACACCTGCTTTGGCAGCAGAATAATTCGTTTGCCCCATATTGCCCGCACGCGCGACGCTCGACATATTGATGATAACACCGCCTTGCCCGCCTTCTACCATCTTGATGGCAGCTTCACGGCCGCACAGGAAGACCCCAGTGAGGTTCACATCAATGACAGATTGGAATTGCTGTAAAGACATTTTGTCAGTAATTTGACCGTCTTTAAATTTCAGCAACATGCCATCACGCAAAATGCCTGCGTTATTGATAAGCACCGCAATACCGCCGAAATCAGCTTGGATTTGGTTAAAGACGTTTTCAACTTCAGCCTCAACACTCACGTTGGCGACATAGGTTTTTACTGCAATATCAAACTCGCTTAACGCCGTTTTAGCGTCAGCCAAAACAGCTTCTTGCATGTCAATAAGGGCAAGGTTAGCGCCTTGTTTCGCCATCGCCGTTGCCATCGCAAAACCTAAACCCTGAGCGCCACCAGTAATAACTACCGTTCTATTTTTAATGTCCATCGTTACTTCTCTGAATAGAGTTTAAAGATAGCGCTGAAATCTTCGCTCCCTTTGCCTTGATTTTGCATCAGGTTATAAAGATTCTTTGCCAGCGCACCAAGTGGGGTTGCCGAGTTTGTTTGTTGTGCCGCCTGTTGAGCAAGTCCAAGATCTTTTGCCATTAGGTCGACCATAAAGCCCGGCTTATACCCATTTGTGGATGGCACATTGTCCTGCACATTCGGGCATGGGTTGTACACTTCCAATGTCCAGTTGCGCCCAGAACTAGCCAACATGATCTCACTTAAAACTTTCGGGTCAAGACCATGATCTATCCCAAGTTGCAGTGCTTCGCTGGTGCCTGCCATTAATATTGATAACAGCATATTGTTACAGATCTTCGCCACTTGGCCGGCGCCAATATTACCCGCATGGAAAATGTTTTTACCCATGTTGGTTAAAATGGTTTTTGCTTTTACAAAGTGCTCATCACTGCCGCCGACGATAAAAGTCAAAGTACCAGCCGCTGCGCCTGCTACTCCACCAGAAACTGGCGCATCAACAAACGCAATACCTGCTGCTGCGAGTGCTTTGCCCACAAACTGCGCAGATTCTGCATCTATAGTCGAAGAATCAATCACTAATGTCTGTGGTTCAAGATAATTCACTAAACCATCTTCACCTGTGTAGATAGCGCGTACATGCTTGCCTGCAGGTAACATGCTAACCACAAAATCAGCACCGGTACATACCGCGCTGACTTTATCTGCTAATTGCGCACCTTTGCTCGCTAAATCAGCCATAGCTGCTTCGGACAAATCAAATACCGTGACTTGATGACCCGCTTTTAACAAATTGGCTGCCATTGGGCCGCCCATATTACCTAGGCCAATAAATCCTATTTTTGCCATGTTTTGCTCCTAAAGCGAAGCGAGTGGATGTGTTTTATCATCCCACTGCGCTGCAAAAAAACTTTCAACAATTGCTGGCTCTACCGCAGACAAAGCCGCATAACGCCATGCAGGTGCGCCGTCTTTATCGATTAACAGCGCGCGAACCCCTTCTTGGAATTCACCAAATTTGCCACATTGCACCGACATGCCGAGCTCCTGCATAAAACAGGTTTTTAGAGTCTTACCCGCACTGCGTTTGAGCTGCTCGCTAATAAGTACCGCGCTTAATGGCGAGCCGTGCTGTAACGACGCCTGCGCACGAGCTAGCCATTTATTTTCACTATTCAAACTCAAAATATAATCCACTTGCGCGGCTAAGCTAGGTAACGCTGCCATTTCAGCTAACTGAGGTAATAATGGCTTTAACTCGCTCTTTGGCGGTTTGCCTGAAGCATTGTCGAGCTGTTGTAACAATTGACTCAACTTTTCATGATTAAGAGCCACCGTTTTACCAAACTTGGTTTTAGTTAAGCCAATGAGCAGCTCATCAAATTTGGCAGCGTCGACAAAGTAGTCGCCCAAACCTACAAGGTGAGCATCTTTCGCATTAATTGACGCACCAGTAAGGCCTAAAAATAGCCCTACACCTGTTGGCATTTTATTGAGGAAATAACTGCCACCTACATCTGGGTATAAACCGATGGTGATTTCTGGCATCGCAATGCGCGCGCTTTCAGTAACCACTTTGTGGCTCGCGCCCGCCATCAGTCCAAGGCCGCCGCCCATGATGATGCCATTACCCCAGAGCAGAATAGGCTTTTCGTAGCAATGGATTTGATAATCGAGGCGATATTCTTCACTGAAAAACGTTTCAATGTAGTTTTCTGGGTCGCCGCTGTGCATGGCTTTATACAAGCTCACTACATCGCCGCCTGCGCAAAATGCTTTTTCGCCTGCGCCTTTTAACACCACCATGGCAATGTTGTCATCATTCGCCCAAACACTCAGCTGCGGTGCTAAGGCTCTGATCATCTCAAGATTTAGCGCATTCAGTGCCTTTGGTGCATTTAAGGTGGCAAACGCCACCTGCATACCATTGTCACAATGCGCTACTTCAAACACCACAGGGGCATCAGGTGTATTGAGTAGCTGTAGTGCGGTCATTAGCCATTCACCCAATTTGCTTTGCGTTTTTCTAAAAAGGCGTTCACGCCCTCTTTTTGGTCTTGCGTATCAAACAGAGTGACAAATAGCTCACGCTCTAACGGTAAGGCGCTGTCGATAGTCCCTGTACGGCCTTTTTGAATTAAGGTTTTACAGGCTGTGACAGCTACAGGGCTTTGCTCCGCCACTTTTTCTGCCAGTGCCAGTGCTGCAGATAAACCTTCACCTTTAGCAACAACCTCTTCCACTAAGCCGATTTCTAATGCTTTTGCAGCAGTGAGGCGCTCACCGCACAAAATCATTCGCTTGGCCCAACCCTCTCCAACCAACCAAGCGAGGTTTTGTGTACCACCCGCGCAGGGTAACAAGCCAACTTTGGCTTCCGGTAACGCCATTTGCGCTTGCTCTTCGGCAATACGAATATCACAAGCCAGTGCCACTTCTAAGCCACCACCCATGGCGTAGCCATTGATAGCGCTGATAGAAACACCACGGAAACTGCTCAGCGTTTCAAATGCTTCACCAAAAACGCGCGACATATCGGCCGCAACACCTTTATCGCCGCTGGCAAAAACATTTAAGTCGGCCCCTGCCGAGAAAAACTTCTCGCCTTCGCCGGTAATCACTAAGGCATAAATGCTTTTGTCACTGTTTAGTTCTTGCACTAAATGTTTTAAGCCCACCAAAGTGTCGCGCGTCCAAGTATTGGCAGGTGGATTCGACATCGTCACAACAGCGATATGACCTTGTGTTTCAAGTTTTAATTGAGCTGACATAGTAATCTCCTTACAGTACGGCGGCTGCGCCTTCGGCCAAAATACGACGTGCGATGATCACGCGCATAATTTCATTGGTGCCTTCAAGAATTTGATGGACACGAACATCACGGAAATGACGCTCTAACGGATATTCTTTAATGTAGCCATAGCCACCGTGGATCTGCAACGCATCGTCACAGACTTTAAAACCCACATCGGTAGCAAAACGTTTTGCCATCGCGCAGTAAGTGGTTTTTTCAGGGTCTTGGCTATCTAGTTTATAAGCAGCTAAACGCACCATTTGCCTTGCCGCGACTAATTCGGTATTCATATCCGCTACTTTAAACTGCAGTGCTTGGAAGGCCGCGAGCGGCTTGCCGAATTGCTGGCGCTCTTGCATATAATTGATGGCAGTATTAAGTGCTTGCTGGGCAGTGCCTAATGAGCAAGTGGCAATATTAATACGACCACCATCAAGGCCCATCATGGCAAACTTGAACCCTTCACCTTCTTCACCAAGCAAATTGCTAACTGGAATGCGTACATTTTCAAACGTAACTAAGCGAGTTGGCTGAGCGTTCCAACCCATTTTTTCTTCCGCTTTGCCATAAATCACCCCCGGTGCATTGGCTGGCACAACAACTGCGGAAATCCCTTTTGGACCGTCTTCACCGGTACGTACCATTACCACCAACACGTCGGTTTCACCGGCACCAGAGATAAACATTTTTGAACCGTTTAGCACGTATTCGTTGCCGTCTTTAACCGCTTTGGTTTTTAATGAAGCAGCATCAGAGCCTGAACCTGGCTCAGTTAAACAGTAGGAGGCAAGCAACTCCCCCATCACTAAGCTATCCATATATTCTGCTTTGGTTTCTTCGGTTGCAAAGCTCGCAATCATCCAAGTTGCCATATTATGAATGGTTAGCATTGCCGTAGTGGCCGTACAGCCCATCGACAGCTGTTCGAAAATAATGCTTGAATCGAGACGAGATAAACCAAGGCCACCGGCTTCTTCTGGGGTATACAAACCACAAAAACCGAGTTCACCAGCTTTTTTTATCACGTCTTTTGGAAAAATATGTTCTTGATCCCACTTCGCTGCGTTAGGTGCCAGCTCAGTCATGGCAAATTGGTATGCCGTTTCGGCGAATGCTTTTTGATCTTCGGTCATATCAAAGTTCATACGAACCTCTTCTGCTGTTGTCATGTGGTAGCTAACGCCACCTAATTATTATTTTCGCTTGCTATACCCTTCCTACTTTAAGTTGCAGCGGTGTTCGCTACTTTCCCCCAATCACCTAGGATATCTATGCTCATGGGGATGAGCTTACTTACCTACAACACCAAGTAATGTGGGTATAAACACTGTTTAAGGGCGACCCAAAGTCGCCCTCAGCGTATAAATTAACGTAGGTTAATACTCATATTTGGGCCAGTGACGACCTCATCATCGAACCAACGCGCGGTAACCGTTTTAGTTTCTGTGTAAAAACGCACACCTTGCTTACCATAAGTATGTTGGTCACCGTAGAAGGAGTTTTTCCAACCGGTGAATGAGAAGAAAGGTAAAGGCACAGGAATTGGAATATTAATGCCCACCTGACCGACTTCGATTTGTTGTTGGAATTTACGCGCTGCGGCGCCACTAGCGGTGAACAATGAAGTACCGTTACCGTATGGGTTACGGTTGATAAGCGCTATCGCTTCATCTAGCGTGTCAACAAATACGCAGCTTAGTACCGGGCCGAAAATTTCCTCTTTGTAGATAGCCATATCTTCAGTCACGTTAGTAAATAACGTTGGGCCAACCCAGTTACCAGATTCATAACCCGCAACAGTGAAGTTAGACCCATCCACTAAACAAGTTGCGCCTTCGTCTTTACCGCTTTGAATTAGTGACAAAATACGTTGTTTTGCTTGTGGTGTGGTTTGCGGACCATAGGCAGCTTGCGGGTCGTTCCAAAGCCCAGGGCGCACACTTTCAAAGCCTTTTTTAATGTCTTCAACCCATTCTTTTGCTGCGCCAACAAATACCGCTACTGAAATACCCATACAACGTTGACCACCCGCACCAACCGACGCACCAACGAGGTTATTAACGGTTTGCGCTTTTGATGCATCAGGCATAATCACCATGTGGTTTTTCGCACCAACACATGCCTGCACACGTTTTTTATGCTGGGTGCCTTTGCTGTAGATGTAGTGGCCGACATTACAAGAACCCACAAAAGAAATGGCTTTTATCTCTGGTGCTTCTAACAGTTGATCAACTTGTGCTTTAGTACCATGTACCACTTGCAGCACGCCTTTAGGTGCACCCGCTTCTTCAAACAGTTCAACTAAACGCATCGGGGTAAGCGGATCTTGCTCTGACGGCTTCAATATAAAGGTATTGCCACACACAATCGCCATTGGGAACATCCAAAGTGGGATCATGGCTGGGAAGTTAAATGGGGTAATACCTGCGCACACCCCAAGTGGTTGCATGTAAGAATAAGTATCGATATTGCGCGCGACGTTTTCTACCGTTTCGCCCATCATCATAGCTGGGGCATTAGCAGCTTGTTCAACCACTTCAATACCACGCCATACATCGCCTTTTGCATCTTCAAAAGTTTTGCCAAGTTCGTGACAAATAATAGTCGCGATTTCTTCTTGATGCTCTTTTAAAAGCGCAGCGTACTTCATCATGATGCGCGCACGCTCAGGCACTGGCACATGACGCCAAGTTTTGAACGCATCTGCCGCGGATGCAATAGCGGCGTTTACTTCAGCTTCAGTAGCACAAGGCACTTTTGCTATGACTTCCTGATTTGCCGGATTTACGACGTCAATCCACTGCTCTGTTTGTGACTGAGTAAATTCGCCGCCGATGTATAATGGTACTTGGTGCATGAGCACTCCTCCCCGGATAACTTGATGACAAGGCGCCGCGTTGTATTGTTATAGTGCAGCGCCTTTAGATTGGTATTGCGTTAATTAAACTTCGATAGCCATGGCAACTGCTTCGCCACCACCGATACACAGTGAGGCAACGCCCTTTGACAAACCACGGTTACGTAAAGCGTGGATCAAAGTGACTAGAATACGTGCGCCACTGGCACCGATTGGGTGACCAAGTGCACAAGCACCGCCATTAACGTTAACTTTAGCGCTATCTAAACCTAGTTCATTGATGGCAAGCATAGTGACCATGGCAAACGCTTCGTTAATTTCCCACAAGTCTACTTGGTCTTTTTGCCAACCTGCTTTGTCTAGCACTTTTTGCATTGCGCCCACAGGTGCGACAGTAAACTCAGCTGGAGCTTGTGAATGCGTGGCATGGGCGACAATTTTACACAGCGGTGTTAAACCATGTTTTTGTGCTTCTGCTGCACTCATTAACACTAACGCAGCCGCACCATCTGAAATGGATGATGAGTTTGCTGCAGTGATGGTGCCGTCCTTTTTAAATGCTGGACGCAGTGAAGGAATCTTTTCAGGACGAGCATTACCAGGTTGCTCGTCAGTATCAATGACTAACTCACCTTTACGAGTTTGCAGAGTTACCGCTTCGATTTCGTTTTTAAACGCACCACTTTCGATAGCATGATTGGCTTTATTTAATGAAGATAAGGCAAATTCATCCATTTGCTCACGGGTGATACCGTATTCGTCAGCAGTCGCTTGGGCAAAACAACCCATTGCTTTGTTGTCATAGGCATCTTCAAGACCATCCATCATCATGTGATCTTTGATTTCGCCATGGCCCATGCGTAAGCCTGCGCGCGCTTTTGGTAACACATACGGGGAGTTGGTCATGCTTTCCATACCACCTACCACCGCAGAGTTGATTGAGCCCGCTTTAATCAAATCGTTTGCTAGCATTGCGGCTTTAAGGCCAGAACCACACACTTTGTTAATGGTGGTCGCCCCTGTTGAGCGGGCTAATCCAGCGTGTAACATAGCTTGACGCGCAGGAGCCTGACCTAAACCAGCCGGCAACACACAGCCCATAATCACTTCGTCAATGGCATCGCTTGCAAGACCAGTTTGGGCAACGGCGCTTTTAATCGCAACCGCACCTAAATCTGTTGCGCTTGCATCCGACAATGCGCCCATAAAGCCACCCATAGGGGTACGTTTTGCTGCTACAATGACTACAGAATCGTTACTCATTTATCTCTCCTAAGATAGTTACGCTGTTATTTGGGAAAATTATGCTTTACTTCTCTATGCTGAGGGAGTTGAATGACAACTTCGTTGCAGCGCCGGAGTGAATTAAAATTAAGCACTTAGCCAAACAGCGTACGAACTAATCGTGAATTGTTAGTTCGAGCATACCTAATATTTACGTTTACGCCAACGTAAATCTAAAATCAACCCTAACGCGTTCAACCTAAGTGTAAACTTTGCTTGCCCAGAGCTGTGCACAGAACGCAACAAGCATAGTTAGAAACGACTGAAAACATGCGGCACTGCTCAATATGATGAAATGAGAAAGTAGCAATAATCGCACAATTCATACCCTACCAAAGTATTAAAGCCATTCACTACTTTACCTTTACGTAAACTTCACTTATATTGGTCTAATCAGTAGTAAAGGTGCAGTGAATATGAAGCAGGATTTAAACGAACCCACGTATACCATCAGCGATTTGGCAAAAGAATTTGATATTACCACCCGTAGTATTCGTTTTTACGAAGACCAAGGTTTGCTGACGCCATTACGCCACGGTCAGACCCGCATTTATTCCAAGCGCGATAAAGTCAGACTAAAACTGATTTTACGTGGTAAGCGTTTAGGCTTTTCACTGGCGGAAACAGGCCGCTTGTTTGAGCTTTACGACGCAGACAAAAGCAGCGCCAAACAACTTCGCACCATGTTGGATTTGATCGAGCAGAAAAAGGCCGATCTCAATCAGCAAATGGACGACATTAAAGTGGTATTGATGGAATTAGTGACCGCAGAACGTCGCTGCCGCGATACCTTAAAAGATTTAGATAAATAATCTCTCACAGGATTTGGACCATGAGCACAGTATCACTCTATAAAGAACTAAACTTCGGACTTGGCGAAACCGCGGACATGATCCGTTCACATGTAAACGAATTCGCAAGTAATGAAATTGCCCCTATCGCGGAAAAAACTGACCATGAGAACGCCTTCCCAAATCACATGTGGCCAAAATTTGGTGATATGGGTTTGTTAGGCATCACGGTTGCTGAGGAGTTCGGTGGTTCAGGTTTAGGCTATTTAGAACACGTTATCGCCATGGAAGAAATCAGCCGCGCCAGCGCCTCAATAGGCCTAAGCTACGGCGCACATTCTAATTTGTGTGTTAACCAAATTAACCGCAACGGCAATCAAGCACAAAAAGAAAAATATTTGCCAAAGCTCATCAGCGGTGAACACATTGGCGCGCTTGCGATGAGTGAGCCGAATGCGGGTTCTGACGTGGTTTCTATGAAACTCAAAGCAGAACAACAAGGTGACAAGTTCATTCTAAACGGCAATAAGATGTGGATCACTAACGGTCCTGATGCCGATGTATTTGTTATATACGCAAAGACAGATCTTAATGCAGGTGCCAAAGGTATTACTGCATTTATCGTCGAGCGTAATTTCCCGGGTTTTTCAACTGCACAAAAGCTCGACAAGTTAGGTATGCGTGGCTCAAATACCTGTGAATTGGTATTTGAAAACTGTGAAGTCCCTGCTGAAAATATCCTTGGTAACTTAAACGAAGGCGTTAAAGTGCTGATGAGCGGCCTAGATTATGAGCGCGTAGTACTGGCTGGTGGCCCGCTTGGCATCATGCAAGCTTGTATGGATATTGTGGTGCCTTACATTCACGAGCGTAAGCAATTTAATCAATCTATCGGTGAATTCCAGCTTATTCAGGGCAAAGTGGCCGATATGTATACGCAAATGAATGCCGCGCGTTCATACGTTTATACCGTTGCTAAAGCCTGCGACCGTGGTGAAACCACCCGTAAAGATGCCGCTGGCGCTATCCTTTATGCAGCAGAACTTGCAACCAAAATGGCATTAGACGCAATCCAAATTTTAGGCGGTAATGGTTATATCAACGAATATGCCACAGGCCGTTTGTTACGTGATGCAAAACTCTATGAAATCGGCGCTGGCACCTCAGAAATTCGCCGTATGTTAATTGGCCGCGAGCTATTTAACGAAAGCCGCTAAGGACAAGCTCAATGACAGTATTAAATTCAGCGGTGAATATTCACGATCCGCAGTTCAAGGAAAAATCTCAAGCAATGGCGGCTCTTGTAGCCGACCTACGCAGTAAAGTCGCACAATTGAGCCAAGGTGGTGGTAGCGAGCTTATTGCGCGTCACCAAAGCCGCGGTAAATTGTTTGTTCGCGACCGAATCGAAACCTTGCTTGACGAAGGTTCACCGTTTTTAGAAATCGGTCAGTTTGCTGCGTTTGGCGTGTATGAGCAAGATATTCCCTGTGCTGGCGTAGTCGCGGGGATTGGCCGCGTAAAAGGCATTGAATGTATGATTGTGGCAAATGATGCCACAGTGAAAGGCGGAACCTACTTTCCGCTTACCGTGAAAAAGCATTTACGCGCGCAAGAAATCGCTGAGCGCTGTCATTTACCCTGTATTTATTTGGTTGACTCAGGTGGTGCAAATTTACCTGAGCAAGACGAAGTATTTCCAGACAAACTACACTTTGGCCGAATTTTCTATAATCAAGCGCGTATGTCAGCTAAAGGTATCCCGCAAATTGCGGTGGTAATGGGTCTGTGTACAGCTGGTGGCGCATATGTGCCTGCTATGGCCGACGAAAGCATTATCGTTAAAAATCAAGGAACCATATTCCTTGCTGGTCCGCCGTTAGTCAAAGCGGCAACTGGTGAAGAAGTCAGTGCAGAAGAACTCGGTGGCGCTGATGTGCATTGTAAAGTGTCAGGCGTTGCCGACCACTATGCCGAAAATGACGAACACGCATTATCGATTGCACGCCAATGTGTATCAAGATTAAACCATATTCGCCCTACTCAATCCTTGCTAAAAGACATAAAAGCACCACGCTTTGCAGCCCATGAATTGTACGGCATTGTTGGGACTGATCTGAAAAAGCCGTTTGACGTGCGTGAAGTGATTGCGCGTATCGTTGATGATTCTCAGTTCGATGAATTCAAACGCTACTTTGGTGAAACCTTAGTGACAGGCTTTGCCGAAATATACGGCCACCCTGTGGGGATTGTCGCGAACAACGGGATTTTATTCTCAGAGTCTGCGCAAAAAGGCGCGCATTTTATCGAGCTTTGTGCCCAGCGTAATATTCCTTTGGTGTTTTTACAAAACATCACAGGTTTTATGGTAGGTAAAAAATACGAAGCCGAAGGTATCGCTAAACATGGTGCCAAAATGGTGATGGCAGTGTCTTGTGCTGATGTTCCTAAGTTTACCATTTTGATTGGTGGCTCGTATGGCGCCGGTAACTACGGCATGTGTGGTCGAGCATATGAGCCGACCATGATGTGGATGTGGCCGAATGCTCGGATCTCAGTGATGGGTGGTGAGCAAGCCGCTGGCGTTTTGACTCAGGTACGTCAAGACGGTTTAGCACGTAAAGGCCAAGCGATGTCAGCCGAAGAAGTGGCTGAGTTCAAAAAGCCAATCGTTGAACAATACGAACGCCAAGGCCACCCTTATTATGCCAGTGCCCGTTTATGGGATGACGGTATTATTGACCCTGCTGATACACGTACCGTGCTTGGATTAGCACTTGAAGCTGCAGCCAACGCCCCCAAACGTGAATCAAAGTTTGGCGTATTTAGGATGTAAGGAGACCACATGTCAGTCACATTATCTATCAGCAAAAATAAAGTCGCGGAACTCGTACTTGGCAGACCAGAAAAACACAATGCTTTTAATAGCGAAGTCATCGCCGAGCTTATCAAGAATATTGAATACGCAAGCACACTAGATGTGCGCGCGTTAGTATTTAAAACCGAAGGTAAACACTTTTCAGCAGGCGCCGACCTTGGTTGGATGAAATCCATGGCCGGCAATAATTACGACGAAAACGTTGCTGATTCGATGGAACTTGCCAAACTAATGGCGGTGTTGGCTAACTGCCCTCACCCCACCATCTGTTTAGTGCAGGGCGCTGCGTTTGGCGGTGCATTAGGTCTGATTGCCTGTTGTGACATTGCGATTGCAACACCTGATGCCAAATTTTGCTTAAGCGAAGTCAAACTAGGTTTAATCCCTGCAGTCATTAGCCCGTATGTGATCCGAGCTATCGGCGAGCGTCAAGCCCGTCGTTACTTTTTAACTGCCGAAGTATTCAATGCAGAACAAGCCTTACACATGGGTTTGTTACATGCTATCAGCGAAGATTTGTCTCTGAGCCAAGCGCATTTTGTCGACACCTTACTCAATAACGGCCCGCATGCAGTACATAGCGCTAAAGCACTGATCACCGAAGTTGCAAACCAAGAGATTAATGCCGAGTTAATTGCGCATACTGCCAAACGTATCGCTGAAATACGGGTTAGCACTGAAGGGCAAGAAGGGTTAGGCGCATTTTTTGAAAAACGTCCACCTGCTTGGCAAAGCGAAAGTAACCATTAAGAGAACGACGATGTTAAAGAAAATTCTTATTGCTAACCGTGGTGAAATTGCCTGTCGTGTCATGCGCACGGCTAAAAAACTAGGTATGACCACAGTTGCGGTCTATTCAGATGCGGACGCCCACAGCCAACACGTCAAACTTGCTGATGAGGCTTATCACATCGGTGCGGCACCGACCAAAGACTCGTATCTTGTGGCCGACAAAATCCTAGAAGTGGCAAAACGCTCTGGTGCTGATTGTGTACACCCGGGCTATGGTTTTTTATCTGAAAACGACACTTTTGCTAATGCTTGCGAACAAGTAGGCATTGTCTTTATTGGCCCGCCAGCCACAGCGATTGAAGCCATGGGTTCAAAAACCCGCGCTAAAGAAATTATGGCCAGTGCCAATGTGCCGTTAGTACCTGGATACTATGGTCAGCAGCAAGATAGCGACTTTTTAGCCGCGGAAGCAGAAAAAATTGGCTATCCGGTACTTATCAAAGCGGCCTTTGGCGGTGGTGGTAAAGGTATGCGAGTGGTACGCGGGCAAAGCGAGTTTCTCGCCGCGCTTGAAGGTGCAAAGCGTGAAGCAAAAGCCAGTTTTGGGAATGATTTAGTATTACTTGAGCGCTATGTTGATAAGCCACGCCACGTTGAAGTCCAAGTATTTGCCGACGCGCACGGTAACGCAGTGTATTTAGGCGATCGAGATTGCTCATTACAGCGCCGCCATCAAAAAGTCATTGAAGAAGCGCCAGCGCCGGGTTTAAGCGATTCACTACGCCAAGCCATGGGTGAAGCGGCGGTACGCTGCGCAAAAGCCATTAACTATCGGGGTGCAGGCACAGTCGAGTTTTTACTCTGCGGCGACGAGTTTTTCTTTATGGAAATGAATACTCGGTTACAGGTTGAACACCCAGTAACTGAGATGGTTACGGGTCAAGACTTAGTTGCGTGGCAAATTCGCGTTGCCAACGGTGAAGTATTACCCCTAACGCAAAATCAGATCAGTTTAACTGGGCACAGTTTTGAAGCGCGTATTTATGCTGAAGATCCAGTCGAAAACTTTATGCCCTGCTCTGGCACTTTGGCCTGCTTAACCTTCCCTGCCGAAGGTGATGGGGTGCGTATAGACACAGGTGTTATTAGCGGTGACGAAATTAGTCCGTTTTATGACCCTATGATTGCCAAGCTGATTGTACATGGCGCTTCACGTGATGTGGCGCTGAATAAACTGAGCCATGCGCTTGAGCAAGTACACTTGTGCGGACTGAAAAGCAACATCGCGTTTTTGCATCATTTGGCCAATCACCCTGTGTTTAAACAAGGTGCGCCTGATACCCATTTTATCGATACCCAAACGGCGACTCTGACACAATTCGAAGTCCCGGTCGATACTATGGTCACCTTGGCAGCGTTAGCGTTTGTCTTACATCAAAAGCCATGTCGCCAGTCACCTTGGCAACAACTTGGCTTTAAGCTCAACCAAGCCGCGCATATGAACGTGCCCTTTATTGGTCATGCCATCACTGCAACCGCTGTCGGCACGCATTGGTCGATTCAAGTCGATAACAACGTTTGTATTGCCGAAGGCAGTTTGCAAGGGCAATTACTTACAGCCAGTCTTGATGGTAAAAAAGTCACGGCCCACGTGGTATTTGCCGAGGGTGAACTGACCATTATGTTTGGTCCGCATCAGTTCAGTATTGAGTTACTTTCTAAGCACTATATTAGCGAACAAGAACATGAAGCTGCGCCGCTTGCAGCACCGTTAAATGGTACAGTCGTCAAGCACTTAAAAGCGATAAACAGTAAAGTGCAAAAAGGTGATGCAATAGTGGTTATCGAAGCAATGAAAATGGAATACACGCTTACCGCGCCATACAGTGGCACATTGCAAAGCTATTGTTTTGCCGAAGGCGAGCTGGTTAGTCATGGTGCGATGCTCGCCATTGTGGAGGCACAGGAATAATGTCAACACACTACCCGCAAGCGGTTCGAATCGTTGAAGTAGGCGCACGCGATGGCCTACAAAACGAGTTATCTGTCACCACTCAAGATAAAGTCGCGTTGATCCATGCATTGGCACAAGCTGGCATAAAAAACATCGAGGCAGGCGCATTTGTATCACCTAAATGGGTGCCACAAATGGCTGACTCGCTTGAGGTGATCAAAGCCTTAAAACTACCTAAAGATGTGGAAATAAGCGCCCTTACCCCAAACCTAAAGGGCGCGGAATTAGCGCTTGATGCGGGTGTGCAGGAGTTTGCGATTTTCACTGCAGCCAGTGAAGCTTTTACGCAAAAAAACATCAACTGTACTATCGCAGAAAGTATTGCTCGTTTTGAACCTGTCATGACGTTAGCAAAAGCGAATGATATTCGCGTGCGCGGCTATGTGAGCTGCGTGGTTGGCTGCCCGTATCAAGGGCAAGTGGAGCCTGAGCAAGTTCTCGCGGTGTGTAAACAATTATTGGCACTCGGCTGCTACGAAATTAGTCTGGGCGATACCATAGGTGTGGGTACACCAAACAAAGTACGCGCGCTGCTAGAATTGCTGCTACAACATATCCCAGCCGACAAGCTGGCTGTGCATTTCCATGATACTTACGGTCAAGCGATTGCGAACATCCACACCGCACTGAGTATGGGGATAGCCACCATTGATAGTGCAGTTGCGGGACTAGGCGGCTGTCCTTACGCCAAAGGGGCGTCAGGAAATGTTGCCACCGAGGACGTAATATACTTGCTTGAGGGACTTGGCATTAGTACCGGAATTGATTTAGAAAGGCTAGCTGAAGCAGGCTGGACAATTTGCGCCGCATTAAACAAGCAACCAGTGAGCAAAGTATCACTGGCACTGCGAAGTCAATGTAGCCATAAGTAACATAAAGTCGCCTGCTTCGCGCGTGCGAAATGGCACGTGATAAGCGTGCGTAACAAATAATTTTAGGAGTGGGCTTATGGCCGGTTTCGATAAAGTCGTTGCAAGTTATGAAGAAGCAATGGCAGGCCTGAAAGATGGCGACACAGTCATCGCAGGTGGTTTTGGTCTGTGTGGTATTCCTGAAGGCTTAATTGCGGAAATTAAACGCAAAGGCACTAAAGAATTAACTGTGGTATCCAATAACTGCGGCGTGGATGATTTTGGCTTAGGTGTGTTGTTACACGACCGTCAAATCAAAAAAATCATCGCATCCTACGTGGGTGAAAATGCGATTTTTGAACAGCAGTTGTTAGACGGCATATTAGAAGTAGAACTGACCCCTCAAGGTACGTTGGCAGAGAAAATGCGCGCCGGTGGTGCAGGCATTCCTGCGTTTTATACGGCAACCGGTTACGGCACCCCAGTAGCGGAAGGCAAAGAGGTTAAAGAGTTCAACGGTCGTCCGTATATTCTTGAAGAATCAATCACTGGCGAGTTTGCCATTGTGAAAGCGTGGAAAGCCGACCGTTACGGTAACTTAGTGTTCCGTCACACAGCGATGAACTTCAACCCTATGGCAGCCACTGCGGGTAAAATCACAGTAGTTGAAGTTGAAGAAATTGTAGAACCTGGCGAACTTGAACCAAGCCAAATTCACACCCCAGGCATTTATGTTGACCGCGTCATTCTAGGTCAATTTGAAAAACGTATTGAACGCAGAACCACGCGCAGTTAAGGAGTAAATCATGGCATTATCTCGTGAACAAGTTGCGATGCGCGTAGCGCAGGAGCTGCAAGACGGTTTCTACGTAAACCTAGGTATTGGTATCCCAACCTTAGTTGCCAACTACGTCCCTGCTGGCATTGAAGTGATGCTGCAATCAGAGAACGGCTTGTTAGGTATGGGTCCATACCCGACTGAAGACAGCGTCGATGCTGATATGATCAACGCGGGTAAAGAAACCGTTACAGCAGTAAAAGGGGCTGCTATCTTCAATAGTGCGGAAAGTTTTGCGATGATACGCGGCGGTCATGTCGATTTAACCGTATTAGGTGCTTTTGAAGTCGACCAACACGGTAATATCGCCTCTTGGATGATCCCAAAGAAACTCATCAAAGGTATGGGTGGCGCGATGGATTTAGTGGCTGGCGCACAGAATATTATCGTGACTATGACCCATGCCAGCAAGCACGGCGAATCCAAATTATTAGAACAATGTAGTTTACCGCTGACAGGCGTGAACTGCGTAAAGAAAATAGTCACAGATCTGGCTGTTTTAGAAGTTAAAAATGGCGCGTTTTATTTGCTAGAACGTGCACCAGGTGTTAGTGTTGATGAAATCATCAGCAAAACTGCAGGTAAGTTGATTGTCGAAGGCGACATTCCTGAAATGCAATTTGCAGAGTAATTCAGCACAGTTGCGATTCGGTCAATCACAATACTAACATCATGTACCGACCTCATTCCCAGTGCCATTGGCGCTGAGTTACCCAAAACCCCTCGCAAGAGGGGTTTTTTTTAGCTGTGCGAACTAAGTTCTACTAACTCTGATTCACCTGAGCAATCAAGCCTTGTTGTCCAACTACTAGCAAATATGAGTTGTTGTATGAGCCTTGGCAAATATCTAAACGCTGACCTGCGACAACAATATCCTGACCACACTCATCAATATAGTACCACTCTGATATCCCAGCTCGCGCGAGCGTCATCGTAGTACCATTCACTATAACTTGTTGTGCATCAAGCGCAAAAAAACGCACTGCAAATTGTCCAGAGCGATTACTCTGCTCACGCCTTAAGACATTAATTCCAAAGGCGCCATTGCTATCTTGCCAAGCGATAACATTATAATCTTTATCCGTTTTTACTTTCTCAGTGACTTTAGCTGACTTCCCTGCTGGATTACGACTTTCAGCATAAAATGTGACTTTTTGCGCAACATTGTGCTCATGCTTGGTCTTTACCACATCAGCGCCGGCAGTTAAGGTTTGCACCCAATATTTATTATTACTGGCATCACGCTCATCACCATCTACTTCCGTATTGGCAAGATGAAACGCCACTTCAGTGCCGCTAGCGTTAACCAGATAATAGTTATTTTTATAGAGATCTGAGCCAAAATTGGTGGTCTCCAAGTCTTCCGATGAACAACCTAGTAAAGTAAGCGGAATGATTATTCCCACAGCCTGTTTCAACATATACAACTCCTTTGAATTTTCATTTATCTGCACTTTCGTAAGCAACCGACAAGCACTGCTGGCCGCCACATATAGTAATGGTTATAGGCTTGACGTAGCGTTCAATTTTGTTGTGAAACTGTGAGAATTTGTACAGTCATAAAGGTTTAGAAAAGAGAGAAAGATATGGTGGGTAAACTTTCATGCAGATTGGTCTTATGACTCAACTCGAAATATCAACAGGCCCTGGTATTGTTAATTTTATGTTGCCGCCAGAAAAAAGCCGTTCACTTATAGTGAACGGCATTAACGTGAAAGAAGCGAAGTCAAACATCAATCTAAGATGTTTATTACGCCTCCAGTCTTAACCGTTTCAACAATTAGAACTGTAGATTGAATGTAAGTTCAACACGACGCGGTGCTTGCCAAGATGATGCTGAACCAAATGCAGGATCTACTGAGAATGCAGCATCGTCTTTCTCTGCATCTTCATAAAAGCGAGTAACTGTATTTGCGTCAAACAGGTTATAAATGTTTAAAGCAATGTACCCTGACTTCGCAAAACCCGACACCAGATCATCCAATTGATATTTGATGTTTGCATCGATATTAGTAACCCACGGCGTACGGCCAAGTGAGCCGCGTTTAAGGAAGTTACTACCAACCCAATAAGTTTGACCATAGTGATAGTTATCTTGGTCTGGATAATATCCTTGACCAAACGCACTCATTGGACGACCAGATGAAATACTAGCGTTAAAACCAACAGTCAAGTTGTCAGCCAAAGCATACGCGCCGAATAGTTTGATGGCGTGACGACGGTCATTAGGTAAATAACCTTCCGCGCCCTCTGCAAGATATGGATAGTCCCAGTCGGTTGTTAAGCCTGCATCGTCCTGACCATTATCAGACTTGACGTAACCTTCAGCGTTACCATAGCTCTGTGCCCAAGTATAAGCAGCCTTGAACATCCAAACACCATCCCACGCTTTCTCTAAAGCTAGATCAAGCGAGTTATATGAACGTTCCGCTTCTGGGTAGCCCATTTGCTCAGGTGAGAATGTAATAGTCTCAGCAACACCATCACCATCGTGATCGTATATGAATGTTACTGGACGGCCTGGGTTAAATAGTAAGAAATGATCATCAGCAACACCTGTAGTCTGTCTGAATGCATATTCCATACTACCATCATCAATTACGTTACCTAGTTCACGGCGAGTAAATTTCGCAGCGAATGACCAGTCATCATTAATCATACCTTGATAACCAAGGATGAATTCATCTTGATACATCGGCTCAAGATTTTTGTCTGTTACGCTGTCTGGAAGCGGAGCAGTACCGTCTTGAATCTCATGAGTTGTACCCACTTTATCACCAAGAATTGGTGAATCATCGCCATTAATACCCGCTAACTTGTACCAATCATGGGTGTATAGCTCTGCACCCGCTAAACGAACGTTTGTGTTAGATGCAACAGGTAAGTGATAGCGACCCAGATTAGCGAATACCTTGTGCTCTCCATCACCAAAAATATCGTACGCAATACCCAGACGTGGCGCAAACTGATTTTTCATTTCGATAAACGTCACATCGTCAGCATTCAAGTTTTCGAATGACTCCCAACGTAGACCGATTGTAGCAGTTAGCCGATCATTAATCGTCCAAACATCTTCAACGTAGTATGCGCTGTTGTTGATTTTGAACGTACCGCCGTTTGAGTAGTTACGAACACGAACGTAATCTCCCGTTTCAGCTACGGTAGAACCGTTCGGCAACTTGGCGCCTTCGTTTAAGCTGGTAATTAGGTAATAAATGTTACCTGAAAGAATTGTATCTGCTTGGGAAGTATTCTTCTCTAAGTCAATACCAAAACGGAGGTTGTGGCTTTCATTTACAAACCAATCTACGTCAAAACGGTATTGCTTACGCTCATCACTATCCTTACGAATTTGGAACGCGGATGGGTTCCAGCAACCTTTCGGCACGAATGCACCACTACGGTTGTCATAAATAACTGGGCAATCGCCAGAAGGGCTTGACACTGTATCTGTGAATTCTACCGAACCAGCCATTGCAGAAATTGAAAGATCGTCCGTAATCGCTCCTGTGTAACGTACAGACCAGCTCTTACCACCAGTGTCATAAGAAGACTCTGTCGGTATACCCGCTTTGTTTTTGTTTGCATCAGTAGAGAAAGTCTCTGTTAATTCCGTCGACTCATCACTGTAAACCCAAGCCATTAGCGTGTGATCTTCGTTGATGTTCCAATCTAAACGCGCCAAATAATATGGATCATCATCTGATGTTTCTTCGAATTGACTATTTACACCAACATATTGTTCAGTTTCACGTTTTCTAAACTCATATAAACCGTAGAAGAACAAAGTGTCTTCGATGATTGCACCGCTAGCAAAAATATCGGTGCTATAGAAACCAACTTCATCTCGTGAATTGTCTAAACGTAAATCACCTACGTTTACAGCGCAACCATCGTCATTACAATTATCTTGAGATAAGAAATAAGAATTTGGACGCTCACCATATAGAGAAGCAAATTGTTGGCGGTGTTGAATACCGAATTCGAATTCGTTAGAGCCTTTTTTCGTCACTGCTGAAACTACACCACCAGTTGCACGACCAAATTCCGCAGAATAACCACCAGTCTTAACTTGAAATGAGTCGTAAGAAAGGAAAGGAATAGTGGCTCCACCAACACCATTACGGAAATTTGTCATGTTTAAACCGTTCACGTAGTAAACGTTTTCAGCTTGGGAGGCACCACCGAAGCTTGCTAATGAATTACCTTTAGCATCGATAAAACGGCTATCGCCCAAGTTAACGCCAGGAGCCAATAGCGCAACCGATGTAATATCTGCAGGAACAGGAAGACGAATTAATTCCTCAGCTGAAATATTGAATGAAGCTTCTGAACTTGTTACATCAACTGTTGCAACTCTAGAACCCGTAACAGAGATAACTTCGACACTACCAGAGGTAAGCGCGACTTCCAAGTTTGAAGACTTACCAACACCGATAGTTAATTTTTCAATGGATTCGGTCTGATAGCCGTCTTTTCTCACTTCAACCTTATAATCGCCTACTGGAATAGTTTTCAGATTGAAAGAACCATCCTGATCAACAACAATAGTCTTTGTGTAACCATTCTTCTCGTTAGTAATTACAATTGTTGCCCCGACGACAGGCTGGTTATTTCCCTTCGCTGTAATTAAACCACGAAGTTCACCATCAACGTTACTTGCAAGTGCTGTTGTACTGAATACAGCTAGTGATGAACAAACAGCTACACACAAAGCTGCCTTTCTAAACATCCGTTTTGAATTGGACATTGAATTCTCCCTCATTATAAAAGATTTTTTTAGTTATTGAGTTTTCATTCAGTCAAGGTGCTTATTTTAAAGCTCACGCAAAATAACACGATGCCTTTGTGAATGACGTGATAATTTCTACCTCATTGTGACGAAAAATGCAAACTAGTTAGTTCGCTAGAATTAAATTTGTTATGAACTTTTAAAGATATATAAATGATCATTAACCCCCCATCTTGAATACAGCCCATTATGTTTACAAAAAATACACCAAAAACTTTTAAAAAATGACTGGTAAATCAACAAAAAAACTACAAACTAATGTTTTTTATGACAAAATTTAAAAACCAAAAGCTACGGGGCATTATTGCGAAAAAAATCAGTTTTCTAAAACAAGAAGATGATATTAATTAGGAGATTTTATCGACAATTTTCACAAAAATGGCAGGTGTTTATAACTCCGTTCACAAATATGTTTGGATCCTATCGCCGCAACCTTACAATAGAATGGGTCAGCAGAATTTGATTAAAGTAGCAGAGCTGGTAGAGCTAACTACCATCGCTATAATTAATTGCAGTATTCACAACAGAATCCATCGCGAGTAAAAGAAGATGCTAATTTTTCAAAGTATTTACAAGGAAAAGTGTAAAGATTGGCTTACATAGATCAATTATCTATTTTAATTCCACTCTAAACAAACTTTGTTGCATGTTGACTGAAAGCACATGGCAAATTGCGAGTTTAGATTTTCTGATAACTTTACTGGACAAAAAGAAGATAATGGAGCACTCGGAACAAGTCGCGGAGGCAACTCGACGAAAATCCATATGGCGGTGAGTTGTTGAGACGTGCTTGTCGTTTTTAGCCACACAGGCGGTGAAGTTCGCGACAGCAAAGCGGCTATAGCGTTACTTTAACAGCAGCCGAATGCTGAGCATGTCGAGAAAAAGGTCTGAGCGAAGTGGTTTTGCGTATAGCCACCCCTGTTGAACATTGACTCCTTGACGTGATAGGTAGCGCTGTTGAACAGACGTTTCCACACCTTCAGCAATCAGCTTTTTACCAAGTTTATCGGCCATTTCAATGACCGCATCCAATACAGGCGTTTGTAAATTCTTGGTGCCAATTGAAGCAACAAAGCTTTGGTCGATTTTTAGTAAATCAATTGGAAATTGCTGTAGATACTGAAGCCCACTATATCCAGTGCCAAAATCATCAATCGCAATTTCAACCCCAGCATCACTTAGCGTTTGAAGATGGTGTTGCAGTTCAGCCCCTTGCAACACATCCCTTTCTGTAAGTTCGAGGGTTAGATTTGGTACCTGTTGTGCAGCCCACAAAATAACTTGACGATAGCTAGGTTGCATTAGCAGATAACCGTTGGCATTAAAAGAAAGCTTAAAACTAGGCATGTCGTAAAGCAGCGCTTCGAGTTCAACTAATGCCCGCTCTATTTGTGCAATAGAGAGCTCAAGGATAGAACCATCTCGCTCGGCTTCTGGAATAAAATAAGCGGGACCAAGCTCCCCTTCAACTGGATGTTGCCAGCGCATCAATACTTCTGCGCCAATAATGGTGTTCGACTGACAATCGTAAAATGGTTGATAAACGTTAAAAAATTCGTTTTGTGCTAACGCATCCAAGATTTGTAGCTTGGCGTTGCGGCTCCGGCGGTCCAAGTAATTTAAAAGCCACAACGTCATGATAAAAAATGCTGAACTCCCCAGCAGGCTAAGTAGAGCGCTAGACCATTTTAAGTTGAATAGTTGAATCTCATCTACGGCGATTGTTAAGCCAAGTTCTGGGATAGCTTTAAAGCGTAGCGCAAACCAATATTTACTATTTAAGTCGTCAAATTTACCCGTATATTCAGCCGTATCATTGAGTAAAGGATAGGGCTTGTAGTTAAGTGGTAAACTGTAGTGGCCGAATTTAAATATCGGCACCCCACTGAAGGTGTCCACTATGGCAAGGTAAGAAACATGATTTTCTGTCGGTAATTTAATCACATTGTTTACCCAACTGGTGGGGATCAAACCATTCACTTCAATCCCGTCCGAACGAGTCATGGCTAAAATAAATGCGCTGGTACCGAGATAATCGCTAATAATCGGACCATAGTAACGAAGGCCTTGCAGCCTAACTGGGATGGTGCTTTGTACCACAGGATCTAACTTGCCAAACGAGTTACAACGAATACGCCCTTGCTCATCCACCATACCAATTTCACTCAAAGCTGGTTGTTCAAATACAGCTGTTCGCATGGTTTGCAGGGTGTTATCATCGCAGGCGATATTAAACTGCGCTCCTTGCCTGAGTAGCTCTGCTACTTTAGCGAATTGATTATCTAAATCTTGTGCGATTTTCTGCGCGATGTCTTCAACCCGCTGCTTTCCATTTTTTACTTCCTGAACATAGACCACACTAGTCAACAGCAGCATGACAACTATCGTGACGGCGAGAGCAATAAAAAAGTTGGAGTTTTTTCTGGTCAATGATGGTTCTCGATAAAGGTGATAAGTACCTCAGTAGCGAAGAGCGCACAGTAACCAACGAATATGGCATTTATATGACAAATCGTTCGATTAGCTGTTGCTCGTTGTCTCAATCGGTATAATAAAGCCATTGACTAAAGTGATTCCCTAAGACCATGCCAACTACAAATTCAACCCCAAAACCTCGTCGCCGTGCGAGCAAGCCAAATAGCCGAGCTCAGCAGTTTAAGGCTAAATCTTATGGAGCAAAAAAGCTGACTTCAGCGCGACCCAGCGAGCCCCCTCTTGTTGTTTTATTTAACAAACCTTTTGATGTGCTGTGCCAATTTAGTGATGAGCAAAACCGCCAAACGCTGGCAAATTTTATCGATATCAAAAATGTTTACGCCGCAGGTCGCCTCGACCGCGATAGTGAAGGGTTATTACTATTAACCAACTGCGGCAAACTACAGCATCAGCTCACTGCACCGGGTAAAAAGACCGAAAAAACCTATTGGGTTCAAGTTGAAGGTGTGCCCAATGAAGAGGACTTACAAAAACTCCGTGATGGCGTTCTCCTTAACGACGGCCCTACTTTACCCGCTAAAGTGCAGTTAATTAACGAGCCACAAATTTGGCCACGTAATCCACCGATTAGAGAGCGTAAACAGATCCCAACCAGCTGGTTAGAAATTAAAATCATCGAAGGGCGTAATCGCCAAGTGCGCCGCATGACAGCACACGTAGGTTTTCCAACGTTACGTTTAGTCCGCATACAGATAGGACAATACAAGCTGAGTAGCCTAAAAAGTGGTGAATACACCATAACGAAGCCGTAATGCTAATTTATGGCGAGATAGTTACGTCTTTATTGAATCGTCCAGAATGGCAATAAAAAGTGGCTGCGACAATGATGCTCGCGCCACTTCTTGTTTATAATTTTTGTTAAATCTAATCATTAATAAGGTGTGCAATCGGGTTCAATATCAAGTTTACACACTCGTTTTCCACCTGTAGTCCAACGAGTATATGTTGCACTACCAATAGTTATACTGACATACTGTTGTGACGCAACAACTCCGCCAACGGTGAAAGAAAAATTGTCATTTATCAGTTTTCTTGTGTCCAGCTTATTCAGTATATAAGCACCATAATCTACACCGTTAAAGACCAATTTATTGGTTGGGATAACATCTTTGATTGAACCTATCGTAAATGTGGACTCACCTGTATAAAGGTTCGCCAAATTGTTTGGGATAGAGCTACTAATTTGACCGTCTATATAGTTATCAACAAATGAGTCCAAAAGCTCGCCTAAAATTGGAATATTCAAATCAAAGTCAACATCGACTTTAAGTGGTGCATCAAAGTAATCAACAACAACAATGCCATTTGAGTAATCATATGATCCTCTGATAGTTATGTTTGGAATAGTTGCTCGTGCCGTACCGTCGGCATACCAACTTTTGCTTAAATTCGCAAAGCCAGACAGAGTGAAACCGCTGATGTTAAAATCGAGTTTGCTCCCGGCACCAGGTGTAAACGCCGTGGTGAGTCTTCCACCTGTTGTCACTATGAGGTTACTAATCTTCACGCCATTATTAGACATCTCTCGATTAATACCTTCTGTGACCGCATCAATTAACTTCTTATCCAAGGCTGAATAACGCTTCCATGATATTTTATGCAGATAACCATCAACCCAATTATCAATTTTATCATAATCTTTACTGAAAAATTCAGCTCCCTTATATGATGCAGACTCATGGAGTTGTGCATAATACATAAAACCATATTCATCAGTGTTTGGCGCAGCAACAGCTACATTTGTTAACGCAACAGACAATACAGCCGCTGACAAAATAAGACTTTTAGAGTTCATAAGTATTCCCTTTAACTATCCACTTAAAAGCGAATTAACGTTGTCAATTAATATTACAGCCGCCTTAAAATTGATTACAAATTAACCAAAATGGGTACTACCTGTCAACATAAATTTAAAGAAAAAACATTCACCACCCCTTGGTAACATATTTTTCAAGTACTTATTGCTTAAAAACCACAGCGTTTGTGTTTTTATTTTGCTATCATCTTTGTTCTTTTCTCCGCGTTCCATAAACTCAAAAGACTCAAATGCTCTTGACTACTAACCGAACACATGGGGGAGATGAGTCTAGGATTAGTGAATTCGTAAAAACAACCACTGACACCATGTGTAGAGATACCAAATAAACTGCTAGTTAATAGTCCAAGACAATGAGTCGAAGTTAAATTTTATTTCAACGGGTTTTGCGTGTTATAATGCAGCCCTTTTCGAATGCCTTGAGAAATCATCTACTATGAGTGAAAACAGTCACATTAAAGTCATCGTCGGTATGTCTGGCGGTGTAGATTCTTCCGTTTCAGCCTATTTGCTTAAGCAGCAAGGCTATCAGGTTGAAGGCCTGTTTATGAAAAACTGGGAAGAAGACGATAATGATGACTACTGCGCAGCAGCAGAAGACTTAAAAGATGCTCAAGCTGTATGCGACAAACTTGGCATACCATTACACACCGTCAACTTTGCAGCGGAATACTGGGATAACGTGTTTGAGTATTTTCTTGAAGAATACAAAGCAGGTCGCACGCCAAACCCCGATATCATGTGTAATAAAGAAATCAAATTTAAGGCGTTTTTGCAGTTTGCAGCGGAGGCGCTAAATGCCGATTATATCGCGACCGGCCACTATGTGCGCCGCGACGAGCGCGATGGCAAATTTGCCTTGTTGCGTGGTCTTGATGACAACAAAGATCAAAGTTACTTCCTTTACACATTGAGTCACGAGCACGTGGCGCAGACGCTATTCCCGGTTGGCGATATTGCTAAGCCAGAAGTACGCCGCATTGCCGAAGAGCAAGGCTTGATCACCCACGACAAAAAAGACAGCACCGGTATTTGCTTTATTGGCGAACGCAAATTTAAAGACTTTCTGCAGCGTTATTTACCGGCGCAACCAGGCAGTATAGAAGATACCGACGGCAATGAGGTCGGTACGCATGAAGGCTTGATGTACCACACTTTAGGCCAACGTAAAGGCCTATTAATCGGTGGTATGAAAGAAGGTAATGGCGAACCTTGGTATGTGGTAGACAAAGACATTGCACGAAACGTGCTGGTTGTGGGTCAAGGCTCAGATCACCCTCGCCTTTACAGCAATGGTTTAAACGCCAACCAACTACATTGGGTGGACCGTGTTGGCCCACAAGGTACAACACGCTGCACCGTAAAAACCCGTTATCGCCAACAAGATATCCCATGTACTTTATTAGTCGGCCAAGACGGCATGGCACGCGTATTGTTTGATTCGCCACAAAAAGCTGTTACCCCAGGCCAATCTGCGGTGTTTTACAGCGACGAAGTGTGCTTGGGTGGTGGTATTATCGACTCGGTGATCCGCTAATGATGCAACATCAAGTGATGGCCTTAGCGGCGCTATGTCAAATCACCAAGCAAGTACAAAAGGTGGCTAAATATGGCCAATTCAATGCACATGAAGTAGACAGCCTACTGCACAGTATTGTGATCACCAATCCCAAGCAGCCCGAAGATGTCTATACAGACAAGTTTGCACTCCAGCAAGGCTATCGTACCTTAGTGGAGCAACTCTCAGCAGACGGCAAAAAAGACGTCGAACTGGTCAAATATGTCGGTGGCTTAATTCAACTTGAGCGTGCCCTTGCCGCTAAACCACAAGCTTTGAATGAATTAGCGCGACGCATCAACGATATCGAGCGTCGCCTCGACCATTTCGCGATGACCGACGATACTATGGTGGCTAGTTTGGCCGATATTTACAGCCAAGTTATCAGTCCACTTGGGCAAAAAATCCAAGTTTTTGGTCAGCCTGAACTATTAAAACAGCCGCACATTCAGCATAAGATCAGAGCGCTATTGCTTGCGGGTGTACGCGCTGCAGTATTGTGGCGGCAAATGGGCGGACGCCGTCGCCAGTTTTTTTTCGCCAAGCGCAAAATCATCGCTGCGGCACAACAGAATTTATGAATATCGTTCAAAACCCAAAATAGGTAGGAGTTATTATGGAGCTTTCAGCGTTAACCGCTATCTCTCCGGTAGATGGTCGCTATGGTAGCAAGACCACTGAGTTACGTAGTATTTTCAGTGAGTTTGGTTTAATTAAATACCGTGTGACTGTTGAGGTGCGCTGGTTACAAGCGTTGTCCAAAGCCGCTGGTATTCCTGAAGTACCGGCTTTTAGCGACGAAGCCAATGCACTACTTGATAGCATTGTTGAAAACTTCAGCGAAGCTGATGCGATGCGTGTGAAAGAAATTGAGCGCACCACTAACCACGACGTTAAAGCCGTTGAATACCTACTAAAAGAAAAAGTGGCAGGTAATGCAGAGTTAAATGCGGTGAATGAATTTATTCATTTCGCATGTACTTCAGAAGACATCAATAACCTATCGCACGGTTTAATGCTCACTGAAGCACGTGACAAAGTATTATTGCCTTACTGCGACCAACTGCTTAGCGCCATCAAAGAAAAAGCCATTGAATATCGTTCAGTCGCTATGATGACACGCACCCACGGTCAACCTGCAACCCCTTCGACCATGGGTAAAGAATTCGCTAACGTGTATGTGCGTTTACAGCGCCAACGTGAGCAAATCGCAAATGTTCAAATGTTAGGCAAAATCAACGGTGCCGTTGGTAACTACAACGCTCACCTCAGTGCATACCCAGACTATGATTGGCATGCACACGCAGAAAGCTTTGTAACTAGCTTAGGCCTGACTTGGAATGCATTTACCACGCAAATCGAGCCGCATGATTATATTGCTGAGCTATTTGATGCGATTGCGCGTTTCAATACTATCGTACTTGATTTCGACCGTGACGTTTGGGGCTATATCGCACTTAACCATTTCAAGCAAAAAACCATTGCTGGCGAAATTGGTTCATCCACTATGCCACACAAAGTAAACCCAATTGACTTTGAAAACTCAGAAGGCAATTTAGGACTTGCGAACGCTATTTTCACGCACTTAGCGCAAAAGCTGCCAGTATCGCGCTGGCAACGTGACCTAACTGACTCGACAGTTTTGCGTAACCTTGGCGTTGGTATGGGTTATGCCCTAATTGCTTATCAAGCAACGTTAAAAGGGATCAGCAAGTTAGAAGTTAACGCTGAGCGTTTACTGGCTGAGCTTGATGAAAACTGGGAATTGTTAGCTGAGCCAATTCAAACCGTAATGCGTAAGTACGCAATTGAAAAACCGTATGAAAAGCTTAAAGAATTAACCCGTGGTAAACGTGTTAATCAAACCATTATGGCTGAGTTTATTGATGGTCTAGACTTACCAGATCACGTTAAAGCTGAAATGAAGAAAATGACACCGGCTAATTATATCGGCCGTGCAGAAGCCTTCATTGACGAGCTAAACTAAGTCTCTTGAAGATGATATAAAGCGAAAGAGGCAGCTCTTTCGCTTTTTTTATGGATGGAATTTTATGTACGAATTGTCTCTAAACGGCATGAGCGTTGCCGAGTTTCTCGCCAATTATTGGCAAAAAAAACCGTTACTTATTAAAGGTGGTTTTACAGATTTTCAAGATCCCATCGAGCCTGAAGAGCTCGCCGGACTTGCCATGGAAGACAGCATTGAATCGCGCCTTGTCACCAATCACAACAATGACTGGCAGGCATATCATGGCCCGTTTGAAGATTTTTCGTTATTAACTGAGCGCAACAGCACTTTGTTAGTTCAAGCTGTTGACCACTGGCATCCAGATTCTGCCGCCTTACTTGAACCGTTTCGATTTATTCCAAACTGGCGGATTGACGACTTGATGATCAGCTACTCAACCCCTGGCGGCGGTGTTGGTCCACACCTTGACCAGTATGATGTGTTCATTATCCAAGGTATGGGTAAACGCCATTGGCGCGTCGGTTTACCCAACCCAACGCTGAAAGAATTTGCGCAAAATAAGTCTCTGCTTCAAGTAGAACAGTTTGAAGCTTGTATCGACGAAGTGTTACAACCTGGCGATATTTTATATATCCCGCCAGGTCACCCGCACGAAGGTTATGCTGTAGAAAATGCACTCAACTACTCAGTTGGCTTTCGCGCTGCTAACCAACGCGATTTACTGAGCAACTTTGCCGATTATTTGATAGATAATGAAGCAGGTAAATTGCGCTATAGTGATGCCAATTTGACTGAGCGCCCTTCTTGTGGCGAATTGTTAAATGCTGAAGCGAGCGCTATCGCAGAGCTTATGATTGCGGCGATCCACAACCAGCAAGAATTTAAGCATTGGCTTGGCAAAAACATGTCTACACCTAAACATGATATGGACTTATGCCCACTAGACGAGCCATTTGATGTTGAAGAACTTGCCGATATACTCTCGGATGACGTGGAGCTTTGCCGCGCTGGTGGTACTCGCGCTATTTATCAACGGCTTGATGAGCAACAACTCCTCCTCAGCGTTAACGGTGAAAATTACTCGTTGCCAAGCTCAGAACTGCATAATGTTAAATTGTTGTGTGACAATACTGAGCTCAGCTCTGATCAGTTCGAAAATTCGCAAAACTGGCTGGAATTTGTGCAGACACTTGCTACGCTAATTAATGAAGGGATCTTTTATTTCCCAGAATAGCGTGTCAACGCCTCATACATCGTGACAAGGTTCGGCCGCCGCGCTGAGATCGATAAGGAGGTTATATGTTTTATCGGGCTGATAAGGTAAGCTGGCAACTTTACAAGCGAGAGTTGCAGCAGATCAGAGAAAAAGTGTTCGTTTGCGAACTCCATATCCCCAAAAGCATTGAATTTGATCAGCTCGATTTGAGCGCCGAACATGTCCTCGTCAGGGATGAAAAAGAAGGTCCTGTGGCCACCGGTAGATTATGTCGTGATGGCCTTATTAGCCGAGTGGCTGTACTAAAACCTCACCGCACTCGCGAAACTTACGACACTTTGCTTAATTTTTTAGTGTATTTAGCCGAGCAAAACGGCCTAAAAGCGGTGGGGATAAATTGTATCTTGCATGAGGTTGAGCTTTTTACCGCTAAGGGGTTTGAAAAGCAAGGCTGCGTGTTTATGGAAGCTGGCATTCCAAGGCAACGCTTGCAATGCCAAATTGAGCGGTTTTGCACTGAGCCTTTTACACTGGTTCATTAGCCCAGAGGTGGTCTTTTTCGTACACCTCGTACAAACCTTGAGCGCGATTCACAAGTAAGTTCACATAATCGGCTTGTGTTTGGTCAGTAATGCCAGTTTGAATGATCTGCTCTGCTTTTAGTTGCCAACGTAGTGAAAATGCACGTAACGCGTCGCGCGCATTGGCAGCCCCGCTAACTTCAATGGCATCCGCAGGTAAGCGTCCGGTGATCACCCAATACTTTTTGCCGTCTTGCGCTTTAAACTTCCACACAGCACATAAAGGCGCTAAAAAGCGGCTCTCTTTATCAAATACCGAATGCGGCATGATGCCCTTTTCAGCGAGGTGCTTTTGCGCAGCTTGGAATGCTTCCCGTTGCCAAGCCCTATCTAATTCTTCTAAATCTACTTGTTGCTCGTTCGCTTGTTGTTCGTTCATTTTTCTAGATTCTCTTTTACTGCAAGACGCAGCGAAATTATAACATTGCCTTATAAACTGCAATCACTTTACCGCGATTTTTACCATAAAAGTAACTGGTTTTGGTACGGTCCTTTTAATATAAGCATCACAGCAAATATTTGCACCAGCCCTAGTTACCAAGCACTACCGCTGGGTCAATTTTAGTTGCACGCCATGCTGGGTACAGGGTTGCTAAAGTAGCGATACTTAAAGTACCTGCGACGGTCACCAGCACATCTTGCCATTGTAGTTTGGTTGGTAAAAAGTTGACGAAATATACGCCATCTAACGGATTATGCTCACTTAAGCTCACCCAGTATTGAAATAGATCAGGCACGTTCATCGCAAGCACAACACCAATAAATGTACCGAGCAAAGACCCTACCATTGCATAGCCAATGCCTTGCAATGCGAAAGTGCTAAAAATGGTGCTATCGCGTGCGCCCATGGTTTTAAGAATGGCGATATCGGCTTGCTTATCTTTTACTTCCATCACCATAGACGAAACGATATTAAAGCTTGCCACCGCAATGATTAAAAACACGACGAGGTAAACTATGGTCCTAACCATCTGAATATCTTGGTACAAGCTACCTTGACTGCGATACCAGCTATTGACGTAAACCAGATCTGGCAATAACCGTCCAGCCTGCATTGCAATGTAATGCGCACTAAACACATCTAGCACTGACACCCGAATGTCGGTCACTTCATCGGGTGTCAGCCCTAAAATTTGCTGAGCTTTGGCAAGATGCATCAAGGCAAGGCTTTGATCCAATGGACCACCCATATCAACCAAACCAACTAAGGTTAAAGTGACCCGCTTAGGTGCAGCTAACGGTTGTTCTGCTTGTTCATCCGCGACAAGCAATGTGATTTTATCGCCAACTTCTGCATTGAGTGTTTTGGCAATTTGCTTCCCTAAAATCAGCTCATGCTCTTGTAAACTTGCGATAGCTTGCCCTTTAACATAATTATCCAACTGGGAGACTTTATGATACTCACTCGGCAATATCGCCTCGACCTGCGCAGCTTTTAACTGGCCCTTAAACTGTACCATGGCAGTGAGCTTAATTTGCGGCGTTGCAGCAGCAATTTGCTGGTGCTGCTCAAGTAAAGCGATTTTACTTGGCCAGTTTTTAATTGGCTTTTCCGGTGCATGGTATTCAACATGGGCCACTACCGACAGTAGCCTTTGTACCAACTGCTGTTCAAAGCCATTTACCACAGATAAAGCGACTATCAGTACGCTCACTCCTAGCATCACGCCAATAGTCGAGGCTTTACTTAAAAACCCTACAAGACCAGAATGATGATTGCTTTGGCGAAAACGTTTGGATAAAAACCAGCTTAATTTCATAGCGTCGTTTTCTCGAGTAACGATTTTTCAACAATTTGACCTTCGTCCAACTGCACTACTCGACCAAGTTTGGCGGCTAATTCTAAGTCATGGGTAACAATCACAAAACACGTCCCGAGCGATTGATTTAATTCCGCTAATAGGTCAAAAATCTTAAGCGCATTGTGTTTATCAAGATTACCGGTTGGTTCGTCCGCAAGGATAAGTGCCGGCTCAGTGACTAGCGCCCGAGCGATTGCAACACGTTGGCGCTCGCCTCCTGATAAAGCAGATGGTTTATGACTCAGGCGGTGGCTTAAACCGACTTTATCTAACATTTGTGCGGCTTTTTCACGCGCTACAGCCGCTTTTTGCCCTTGGATCAGAAGTGGGATCGCAACGTTTTCTAATGCAGAAAACTCCATCAATAAATGATGGAACTGATAGATAAAACCTAAATGACGATTACGAAAGTCTGCTTGTTTAGCACGGCTTAAACGGCTGATGTCAGTGCCTTTGATTAGCACTTTGCCTGACGTTGCGCTATCTAATGTGCCTAAAATATGTAGTAAGGTGCTTTTTCCAGAACCTGAGCTGCCAAGGATAGCTACCATTTCACCTTGTTGAATGGTGAGATCAACCGCTTTGAGTACTTCAGTTTTGCCGCTACCATCTTGATAATGCTTGGCCACTGCTTGGCATTCTAAAACTAACTCACTCATATCTTAACACCTCAGCGGGTAATACTTTTGCAGCTTTTCTGGCTGGAAATAAGGTCGCCAAAAAGCTTAATCCTAAACTTACACACGCCATCATGGCGATACTCATTGGTTCTATTAATACAGGTAGTCGCATTCCACCGAGCAAGTCCAATCCTGCTAAGGTAAGCGCTTCATTGATGTAATGAGCCAGCAATAAACCACCAGCAAGCCCGCAAACAGTGCCAATAACACCATTATAAATCCCTTGTACCATAAATACTTGCGAGATGCGCGCAGGTGTAAATCCTAAGGTTTGTAGAATCGCGATTTCAGCAATTTTCTCATTCACCATCATAGATAACGCAGACAGGATATTAAACACCGCTACCAGCACGATAAGCGCTAACATTAAAGTCATGATGCGCTTTTCCATGGCGACTGCGGCAAATAAAGCACCTTGTTCACTGCGCCAATCACTTACCTTAAACTCAGCGAGTTCAGTTTGATATTGCGATTGGAATAACGCAGCGTTAAACGCGTCGTGAAGCATAATACTGTAGGTCGTTGGTGTATCATCCCGTAGACGCAACAGTTTGCTTAAGCTAGAGAAATTGGTGTAAGCCAGATGGAGATCCGCTTCGCTTTCGGTGCTAAATAACACCCGCACTTCAAATAAGCGTTGTACCGGCACGCGGCCCATTGGCGTATAGTTTGATACTTGTGGAATTATCACCCGAATTTGGTCGCCGATGCCAACATTGAGCTGAGTTGCAAGATAGCGACTGATACCTATTGAAAAAGGGATTTCGCTTAACTCTTGCCAACTACCTTGTTGAATAAATCGGGTCAGACTAGTATCACTGCTCACGCCGCCTTGCAGCATCACACCTTGTAACTGTCGATTGGTTTGTAGTACCGCTTCGCCAGCTAAATGCGGTCCGACTTGCCTTACTAATGGATTGTCTTGCAAGGTCTCGGCAAATGCCGCGAGGTTAGCCGGCTCGCCACTTATCTGCACATGAGGAATGAGGGCTAGCATCGACCCTTTTAAATTTTGTTCAAAGCCGTTCATCACCGAATTCACAGTGATAAGTGCTGTCAGGCCTAACGCAATCCCGGCTATCGAAAAAAACGAGATAAACGATATAAAGGCATTGCCCTTGCCGGAACGCGAATAGCGCAATCCAACAAACAAGCTAACTGGTTGAAACATAATCAGTTGCATGTCTTGAAAATCATCATGCTGTGAGTCTAACACATTCCCAAAAGGCTTGGGTACGGCGAAAAATGTAAAAAAGAATTAAAAAATCCAACCACTTGTCACTTCATTTTGGGCTAGAATCGCCAACCAGGTTATTTGAGGAACACAAACAGGGCTTTCAATGTTATCTAAATCTAGATTTAAACATATGAATATAAAAGGAGATCTATTCGGTGGTGTAACAACTGCGATTATCTCCTTACCATTGGCACTGGCGTTTGGGGTGGCATCAGGTGCTGGCGCTGAGGCTGGAATGTGGGGTGCAATTCTAGTTGGATTATTTGCCGCCTTATTTGGTGGCTCTACTTCGCTTATTTCAGAGCCTACCGGCCCTATGACAGTGATCATGACAGCCATTTTAACGACTATGATGGCGAACTATCCGGAGCAAGGTCTTGCCATGGGGTTTACTGTGGTCATGATGGCTGGCGCGTTCCAAATTCTGCTTGGCACGCTTAAACTCGGTAAATACGTCACACTGATGCCCTACAGCGTAGTATCGGGGTTTATGTCCGGTATTGGGGTGATTTTAATTATTCTCCAGCTTGCGCCTTTACTCGGCCATAAAGCTCCTGCAGGTGGCGTCATGGGCACCATCACCCACTTGCCCGATTTACTACTAGGCCTGCACTTTTCCGAATTGTTCTTAGGCGTACTCACCCTATTAGTGCTCTTTTATTTGCCACAAAAGTACCGCCAATATGTTCCTGCCCAACTGGTCGCATTAGTGGCAATTACCTTGTTGTCAGTAGTGCTTTTCGCTGATGACGATATCCGCCGTATTGGCGAAATTCCGAGTACCTTGCCTAACCTTGTGTGGCCAACATTTGAAGCCGAGATGTTTACCAAAATGGTGATTGATGCTCTGGTGCTTGGCACGCTTGGCTGTATTGATACGCTACTGACCGCGGTCATTGGCGACAGCTTGACTCGTACTGAGCATAATTCGGATAAAGAGCTACGTGGCCAAGGTATCGCGAACATGGTTGCAGGTGCATTTGGTGCGCTACCTGGGGCTGGTGCAACCATGGGCACGGTGGTCAATATCCAAGTGGGGGCACGCTCGCCGCTAGCGGGAATTTTTCGAGCATTGATCCTCATGGCTGTAGTGTTTGTTGCAGGCTCGCTAACCGAACCTATTCCCATGGCGGTACTGGCTGGTATCGCGGTTTATGTTGGCTTCAATATCCTTGATTGGAGCTTTATTCAACGCGCCCACAAGCTCAGCGTGAGCCAAATGGCGATTATGTACGGTGTAATGCTGTTAACCGTATTTGTCGATTTAATGGTCGCGGTTGGCCTTGGGGTCTTTATCTCCAATATCTTAGTGATTGAGAAATTAAGCCGCGTTCAATCAGAGCAGATCAAAGCCATTTCTGATGGTGACGATGATATCGTGCCCCTCACTTCCTCTGAGCGCGCTTTGCTAGACAAAGCCAATGGCCAATTGCTGTTCTTTTACCTTTCTGGCCCAATGATTTTCAGTGTTTCCAAAGCGATCGCGCGCCAGCATCGCCACGTCAGTAAATTTAAAGCGATGATCATCGACCTCTCAGACGTGCCAATGTTAGACGTCACGGTAAGCCTTGCTATCGAAAACGCCATTAGCGATGCGCTCGATGCCAATGTTGCGGTGTATATCTACTCGCCAAACCGCGAAACCAGTTTACAGCTCGAAAAACTCAACATTCGCAGTAAGTTGGAGCCTTTGGCTTTATGCGCAAGTCGTGAATTGGCGCTGGAACGTGGTTTAGCGGCGATTGAAATGCAGCAAAACAATGCACTTCCGGCTTAGAACCTTAACTTTTACCCTGTGCAACTAAGCGTTGCTGCACAGGGTAATTCACGCTATTTAATCGCTTGCCAAAGACCTGCTATTTCATTAAACACGCTGGCATCATCTATGGTTGAAGGAATTTGTAGCGGTTCTCCGTCTACCAATTGGCGCAGATTCTTACGTAAGATTTTCCCTGAGCGCGTTTTTGGTAAACGCGGTACAGTTAATACCCGTTTTAAACAGGCAATTGCGCCTATTTTGCTGCGGATCTCAGCGACAATTTGCAGCTCAACTTCGTTGGGGTCTAATCGGTTGCCATCTTTCAGTACTACCATTGCTACTGGCAACTGACCTTTTAACTCATCTTTGCTGGCAAACACGGCGCATTCTGCCACAGCTGGATGGGCTGCAACTATCTCCTCCATTTCACCCGTCGACAAACGATGACCGGAAATATTTATCACATCATCTATGCGTCCCATGATGAACAAGTAACCATCATCATCAATAAAGCCACCGTCTCCTGTTAAATAATAACCGGGGTAAGCATTGAGATAGCTACTTTTATAGCGTGCGCTGTCCTGCCAAAGACTGGTTAAACAGCCCGGTGGTAAAGGTAACTTAATTGCCACTGCGCCTTGTTCATTAGGCTGACAAGGTTCACCCAGTGCATCCAAAATCTCAACTTGATAACCAGGAGTGGCTTTGGTCGCACTACCCGGTTTGGTGGTAAAAGCGTGTAAACCCATGGGATTGCTAGCAATCGCCCAGCCAGTCTCGGTTTGCCACCAGTGATCTATCACTGGGAGCTGCGTTTTCGTTTGTAGCCATTCATAAGTTGCAGGGTCTAAACGTTCTCCGGCTAAAAACAGGGTTTTTAAACTTGAGGTATCGTAGCGTGAAAACAACATTGCATCTGGATCTTCCTTTTTCATCGCTCGGAACGCCGTCGGGGCGCTAAAGAGCGCATTGACCTTATGCTCCTCAACCACTCGCCAAAATGCGCCTGCATCCGGCGTACGCACCGGTTTCCCTTCATACAGCACAGTAGTACAGCCGTACAATAAGGGGCCGTAAACGATATAAGAATGCCCTACCACCCAACCTATGTCTGACGCCGCCATAAACACTTCACCGGGCTCCATGCCATAAACGGTTTTCATACTGTAGTGGAGCGCTACGGCATGACCACCATTTTCGCGGACCACTCCTTTGGGTTTGCCTGTCGTGCCTGAGGTGTAAAGAATGTATAAAGGGTCCGTGGCATCTAAACTCACTGGCGCAACAGCTTGCGCGGCTTGACTTGCCGCATACCAGTCTAAGTCTCGGGGGGATTTCATCGGAGCTTGATAGTGTTCGCGCTGCAGTACAATACAGTGTTGGACCTGATGTGTGGCTTTATGCAGAGCTTCATCTAACAGAGGTTTGTACGCCACTACACGGTCGATTTCAATGCCACAAGACGCACTGAGAATTACTTTAGGTTTTGCATCATCAATACGTACGCTCAGTTCATGAGGAGCAAAGCCACCAAACACCACAGAATGAATCGCACCAATCCGAGCACAGGCAAGCATGCCTATGACAGCCTCTGGCACCATAGGCATGTAGATGACGACTCTGTCACCTTTTACCACCCCAAGTTTGTGCAATAGCCCTGCAAATTGTGCAACTGCATCACGCAGCTCAAGGTATGTGTACTTGATGACTTTTTGTGTGACAGGCGAGTCGTAAATCAATGCAATTTGTTCGCCTCTACCATGTGCAACATGATGATCAAGCGCTAAATAGCAAGTATTCAACTTACCACCAGCAAACCAATGGTCAAGGCCTTCGCTATCTTGCGTTAGGGCACAGTCCGGTGGTGTATACCACTCGAGTTGCTGCGCCTTTTGCAGCCAAAACGATTGTGGGTCGTTTAAAAAATGTTGGTACTCAGCCTCGTATGCGTTTGTCATCATTCTTTCCTGCTGTGAGAGATACTGACAAAGTAGGAAAGCCGTGACATTAACTCCATTAGACTTTAGGTTAAATCGCGCGGGAGTTTGACTTAGCGCATACCCCTGATGTACACATCCATTTTTGCACATTCAAACTGCTTCAACACTCTAAGCTGCGCTAACACACTAAATAGCAACGAGGTTACTTTAATGTGCTTGCACCTTGCCCATGAAAAGCAGGCTTTAAAGAGCATTTGATACGATTGCCACTTTTTTCATGCCAGTCAGGCACCTGTCCCGTCAGTTTCGCTAGCAAGGGTTGTTTAGCCCATTGACTTCGGTCATATTCAATGGCTTGTTTTACCGCTAAGTCTGGCATCGCGAGAATACGCTTACTAAGTAGCAGCATTTCATCACACAATACGCTTAAATCTACCGCGGTTAACTTCACTAAGCGCAGTGCTTTGTCGGCGTTGTTGTTAAGTAATAACAAGTAAACATTGTGCGCTGCAGTTGAGAAAACCCGTTCGCTTGGCACATTCAAATCGTGTAGAAAGCCGTTACATTCACGGCTAAGTGACCACAAAAACCGAAATAATGCGACTGTTTCGCCACTCGGCTCAAGGCTTGAGGTTTGGGGTGGTGTAAAGGTAACTTCCATTATTGCTTATCCTTGCAATTCTATGTACCTAATAAGACTAGCGAAGCCACTACCTGCGCGCAACCCATTTGTTTCACTTTAGTTACACAAAACCAACAAGCGGATTAATCCGGCCATCTTATGCTTTAGTCTAAACTGGTTGCTACTTATCTCTTAATGCTTGATTTTGTCGACAACAATGCTTTACTCGAAAACGAATCCAAAAATTATCTGTGTAGGCAGAAAAGGAATCTGTAAATGGAAAAGGTTAATAATCGATTAGAAGAATCAAGATATAATGGTTTAAGTTACCATACTGGAGAAGTGAATAGTGAGTTAAGCTCTCTCACCATCGGTGACTACTTTGAACATATTGTCGACAAAAATCCTGAATCCCCTGCAATTATCGTAAGCCATCAGGGCCACAACTTGAGCTACCGAGCCTACCTAGACAAAGTTAATAAAGTTGCCGCAGCTTTGGTTGCTCTCGGTATCAAACCGGGTGATCGAGTGGGCATTTGGTCACCGAATAATTTAGAGTGGTCTTTAGTACAATTTGCCACCGCTAAGCTCGGTGCAATTATGGTCTGTATCAATCCTGCTTATCGACCAGATGAGCTTGCCTACGTAATTAATAACGTTGCTTGTAAAACGTTAATCATGGCCAAACAATTTAAATCCAGTAATTATCTCGACATGTTACGACAACTCGCGCCAGAGTCCTTACATGACGAATTTGACGCACTTAATAGCGCGCGTATGCCCTCATTAAAGCAAGTTATTCTTATTGACGATGATACCGACGCGCCCGCAGGGGTCATGAATTTTAACGCGCTTTATGGCTTAGCCGCCGCACATCATCACCAAGAGTTGCGTGACTACGCACAAACCCTGAGCTGCCACGACCCTATCAATATCCAGTTTACATCTGGTACTACAGGTAACCCGAAAGGTGCCACGCTCAGTCACTACAATATCCTCAATAATGCCAAGCTCGTCGCAGATGCAATGCAGCTTACTGAGCACGATAAACTCTGTATTCCGGTGCCACTTTACCACTGTTTTGGGATGGTACTTGGCAACTTGGTATGTTTGAGCGTTGGCGCCTGTGCGGTATTTCCAAATGACAGCTTTGATCCGTTAAAAACACTTCAAGTGGTTGAGCGAGAAAGGTGTACCGCTTTGCACGGCGTGCCTACCATGTTTATTGCTCAGTTAGAACATCCACAATTTCATCAATTTGATTTGTCATCTCTGCGTACCGGTGTAATGGCAGGCGCCACCTGCCCTGAGAAGGTCATGCGCCAAGTGCAAGAACAAATGCACATGCGCGATGTGCTGATCGGCTATGGGCAAACTGAATGCAGCCCTATCAATCACATTACAGATATTGCCTCCCCACTTGAAAAGCGAGTGCAAACGGTCGGTAAAGCTATGGCTCATACTGAGGTCAAAATTATTGATGAATTGGGTCAGCTAGTGCCGATTGGCAAACCCGGTGAAGTGTGCGCGCGAGGTTATTGCGTAATGCTCGGCTATTGGCAAGATGAGGAAAAAACCAAAGCGACAATAGATCCAGACAAGTGGCTGCATTCGGGTGATTTAGGTGTGATGGACGAGGAAGGCTATGTACAAATTGTTGGTCGTATTAAAGATATGATCATCCGCGGCGGGGAAAATATCTACCCTCGCGAGATAGAGGAAGTGCTCTACCATCATCCGGCAATTCAAGATGCCGCAGTATTTGGCATTCAAGACGAAAAGTACGGTGAAGAAGTCTGTGCTTGGCTACAACTTAAACCCGGCCAATTTGCCTCTGAGCAAGAGTTCTCTGCTTATCTCAAAGATAAAATGGCTTACTTTAAAGTACCGCGTTACCTCAAGATTGTTGAAAACTACCCAATGACAGTGACTGGCAAATTGCAAAAATTTAAAATGCGCGAGCAGATGGAAGCTGAACTCGCTACGCAGGATAGTCAAGTCATATAACACTTTAACTTCTCGTTATGGTAAATAAAAAGGCGCCCAGAATAAAACAGGACGCCTTTATGTTGCTTAACATTAATCTGTTCGTTGCGGTACTATTTATTCGTTAGATCCGCATAAGGGTTTTTTACTTGCAAAGAAATTGGTTTATCAAATCCAGGCACATTGAGCTGCTCAGTATCAATCGTGAGTAATGCCTCATCTATCATACCTTCACCAAAGCGATAGATAAGCTCGTACTGGCCAAGATCAGCTTGGGTTTGATAGGCAACTTGCGCTGCGTGAGTTTGATTGAGCTTTTGCTGATATTCAGCCAACTGTTCTGGGGAATAACGGCTAGATAATAGTGCCATTGTTTTGGTTGGCGAGAATACCGTTGCAGTAGCATTATTACCGCCAAAACCTTTTGAGTTAATAAAGGCAATATCCATCGCTTCGCACGGATAGTGAGCGTTGCGAATATCCAAATGCTCGGCATATACATCATCCGCGACTTTGTCGATAGTCGTGATCCCCGGCATAATGTTATGGCTAAACACCCCAAGCGCCATGGCAAGTTGATCGCCACTGGCCGGAGCTATGGTATGGCCCACAAAGGCTTTTGTTGCCACAACCTTCCAACCATTAATGCTAAAGGCCTCCGCGACTTTGTGGTAAATCAGTGACTCTGTAACCCGGTTTTGTGGTGTGCTTGAACCGTGAGCCAGGATAAAACTACGTTTTTGTACAGACTCTAACCCTGAAATCTCCGCAGCCAATGCGACAGATTTTGCCATCGTGATGTAGTTACCAGGACCTGGCGCAGTAATCGACTTTTTAATACCGTCGGCGTTTACAAACACATCAGCCACTGACCCTTGGATCTCAGCGCCAAGTTCAAGCGCTAACGCATCATCCATTAAAATTGCAACTTGCGCCCCTTCACCGATAGTAAAGCCACAGTTTTCACCAAATGGACGACTGGTACGGCGATAATCCACTTCAGTGGTGTTATCAAGTTTGCGCAAACCTTCTTCGTTGGCAAGGGCACTCATATTGCCAAAACCTTCGATAATTTCCGGTGTAAGCGCACATTCCACGCTGGCAACTACCGCCACGCGCGTACGTCCTGCTTGAATATCATTTACTGCGGCACGTAAGTTATATAAAAACGTTGCACATGCACCTGAGGTCGTAAAGGTTGTGCCCACATTGCCTGTCACATAAGCATTGATAAAGTCCGTTGACATGGTATTTAAACCAAGTGCCAATTGCTTGGTGCTCACCCGCTCACCCAGTAAACGACTTTTTAGTAGGCCACCAAAACCTTCATCATTGACTTGACCTGCTACCGATGCCGAATAGGTGCCGACCTTATCCGGTTCAACACTATTCATCACCTTTTGCCAATCTAGGCCTGTTGACTTAATCGCATCTGTGGCAGCAAAAATAGTCACTTGCAAACCACGCGGCTGATAACGGCTGTTATACAAAATTGCAGGGTCAAAACCGCTCGGTAACTGCCCTGCCGCTTTGATTGGATTATCGCGGTAAGTATCGTGTTTAACTTCAAGTACGCCTTCGATACTGACTTCAACGGTTTTAGCATCGAGTTCCGTTAGCACCCAACCTTTCGGCAATGGCTCAGGTAAATCACGTGTTTTAGCGACAAAACGAATTGCCTCACCGGCTTTGCTGTTCATTGTCAGCTTGGTATGACCGTGCGTTGCATCAACGTCAAAGTGCTGTTTCTCTATCTTACGGATCAAAGTCCCTGCTAAAATTTGCTCACCGAGCTTACTTTCGATGTCATCTTTACTGATTGGTTCTCCATTAGCTAGGCGTAATTCACCTTGGCTGAATTTAACCAAATTCATTAATGTGGCTAATCCCAAAAATGTTTCTTGACGCGCAGTGCCAGACAGCTGGCTTAAGACGATGCGTCGAAACCCTTGGTGAAATGACGTACGGCCAGCAGCGTTAATGCCACCCATGCCAACGATAACGGGTAATGCAGTCATTATTTTACCTAACCAAAATACTACTATTGCATTTATTCTAAATGCTTTAATATCATATGACTTTACATATAGGGCCACGAATCACTCATTTTAGGCCAAAGTTAACTGGTCGGAGCATTATGAATAAACCCGTACGCATTGCTTTTGTGATTTATGAACAGATGCTATTAACCAGCTTAACATTGCCGATTGAAATGTTGCGCGCAGGTGAGGCCTTTGCTCGGCGCCACGACCGCACGAACTTTCGCGCTATTGAAACCTCACTGCTAAGTGAACACGGTGCGCCTATTGAAAATGGTGTGCTTGCCCCGATCTCAAGCCAATCTATCGCAAGCGTTGATGGCAACTTCGATTTTGTTGTCGTACCGAGTATTTGGCGCAATCCGCGCCCTGTGATCCGCCAAAGCTTAGATACCATAGCTTGGTTGGCGAACAGTTGGCAGCAAGGTTCAACCCTGATTGGGGTCGGCACTGGGGTGTGCTTACTGGCAGAGTCAGGTTTATTGAACACCCATTCTGCTACGACACATTGGCATTACGCCGACCAATTTAAGCGTGATTACCCTAAAGTGTTGTTAAAACCCGATTTCTTCATCACCCAATCAGAGCGTTTATATACCGTAGCAAGTTTAAATGCTTTGGCCGATGTCATAGTGCATTTAATTGCGCAATTTTATGGCACACTCGCCGCGCAACATGTGCAGCGCAACTTCTCTCATGAAGTACGTAAGCCGTATGAAGAACAAAGATTTTTAGAAGGTGGTAATGACCGCCACCCTGATGAACTCATGGCCGCAATTCAATTTTGGTTAAAAACCAATATCGCCAATGAAATCGATTTTTCACAGTTAGCTGAACAATTTGGCATTTCATACCGCACCCTTACCCGCCGTTTTAAACAAGCCACCGGTCAAAGTGTGTTGGATTACCTGCAAAAATTGCGAGTTGAGGCAGCAATCGAGCTATTGGCAAGCAGCAATTTGACAATTCAAGACATCGCGCTCGCAATTGGCTTAAGCAATCAAAGCCAGTTTACCCGTTTATTTAAACAACACCTTGGGCAAACTCCGAGCGAATACCGCAAAGTCGTCAGAAAAAAGCTTTTTTCTTAACTTACCGTTCCTATATCAGGATGCTAACCTCTAACACACAAATTCAACCGTCAACGTTTGGCTACGCCCCGCATGCTCAAAGACCACCTCATCATCTGCCATTAAGCCTTGCAAACGCATGCCAAGCGGTGAAGCTAACGTGATCACTACAACGGCTGTCCCAGCGACAAACACTTTAAGGCCGCCTTCATGCGGGCCGAGATAATAGTAGTGGCGCTCGTCTTGCTCATTAACCAGCGCGAATAGTGCTCCAGGCTGAATAGTTTGGCACGGTTTACCAAATAGCGCGTTGAACTCGCTTAAATGCCTGCTTGCGGCATCACAGCGTTCGCTATGGCCATGTGCAAGGTAGGCAGATTCAATTGCGAGTGAATCGTATTGAGTTTCAGCAACGCTTTGCTCATGCACAGCATCCTCGCGGGCACTTGCTGCGGCTTGTTTGGCCGCAATAATGTTTGCTTCTAAGGCAAACTGCAGCTGTGCTTCAACTATATGCTTACGTATTAGTGCGGTGGTCATCGCAATACCTCAAATTCGCGTGTCACAATAGCGCCATCAGCATGCTCAATGCGGATCTGCCAAGTCATTTTGTCAGTCGTGCATATGCCCACCATGCCCTCGGCAATAAACACACCGGAAGTACTTGCTTTAAATACTAAGGGGATATAACCCATTTGCATGGATAGCCCAACAATTTGCCCTTTGGGCGGTGTTGGTGCTTTCACTACAATATAAAATGGCGTTTCTGGTGTGATCTGAGCTGAGCTGAGTACTATTTCGCCACTCAATAAAGTATTTTTGCACAATTGGTCATTTAAACACCAATCTTGAAATTTTGAACTTTCACTTTTTTCTGAACTTTCGTGTATACTCTCAGTTGAGTCTTTGCACCCAATCATCAGAGTGCCAAGAATCAGCAACAACAAGGCATAAAATGCCGACATGAATTTCATAAATAGACTCGTTTTCTCATTCAGCGCGAATGATAACAAAGATCGCTTTGAATGTCAGAACAGCATCCGCAATAAATCGCGGTCGAAAATTTGATTGATGTCATTATTTTATGCGATTGCGGTATCTTTTTATTTGCAAAAAAATTATCATTTTCCTTGCAAAAAATAAGGTTTCTCGAGTTCGTTTTTTGTACTTTTCAAGCACTTGTGACGAGTTTTTGAGCAAGTATATGAAACGGGTTTGTTGAAAATATAACAGGGCCTGTTTATCAGGTAATTCATTTCTAAACGCATTAATTGCAGCGGAATCCAGAAAATGAGCCAAACAGTAGCATCACAAACTGAGTACAATTATAAAGTTGTACGCCAATTCGCTATCATGACAGTGATTTGGGGCATCGTTGGCATGGGTGTTGGTGTGTTTATCGCGGCCCAGCTTGCCTGGCCGTGGCTAAACTTCGACACGCCATGGTTAACATACTCTAGACTACGTCCGTTACACACGAACGCAGTTATTTTCGCATTTGGTACCAGTGCGCTTTTTGCAACATCTTACTATGTTGTACAACGTACCTGCCAAACTCGACTTTTCTCTGACAAACTTGCCGCATTCACCTTCTGGGGTTGGCAAGCGATTATCGTATCAGCAGCTATCACTCTACCTTTGGGTATTACTTCTTCTAAAGAATACGCAGAACTTGAGTGGCCTATTGATATCGCAATCGCGGTTGTTTGGGTATCTTATGCGGTGGTGTTCTTTGGTACGCTTATCAAGCGTAAAGTATCACACATCTATGTAGCGAACTGGTTCTACGCTGGCTTTATTATCACTGTTGCGATTCTGCACATTGTTAACAGCATGGCTGTGCCTGTATCTCTGACTAAATCTTACTCTATCTACGCAGGTGCGGTAGATGCGATGGTGCAATGGTGGTACGGCCACAACGCAGTAGGCTTCCTACTCACTGCCGGCTTCCTTGGTATGATGTACTACTTCGTACCTAAGCAAGCAGGTCGTCCGGTTTACTCTTACCGTCTATCTGTTGTTCACTTCTGGGCTCTAGTTTCACTTTACATTTGGGCAGGCCCACACCACTTACATTATACTGCTCTACCAGACTGGACTCAGTCTTTGGGTATGGTGATGTCAGTTATCCTATTCGTACCTTCATGGGGTGGTATGATCAACGGTATCATGACGCTTTCTGGCGCATGGCACAAACTACGTACTGACCCAGTACTACGTTTCCTAGTTGTGTCACTATCGTTCTACGGTATGTCTACATTCGAAGGCCCGATGATGGCTATCAAGTCAGTAAACGCGCTTTCTCACTACACAGACTGGACTGTAGGTCACGTTCACTCTGGTGCGTTAGGTTGGGTTGCGATGATCTCTATTGGCGCTATCTATCACCTAATTCCAGCTCTGTTCGGCCACGCTGGTATGTACAGCGTTCGTTTGGTTAACACGCATTTCTGGTTACACACTGTAGGTGTAGTACTTTACATCGTTGCAATGTGGATCTCTGGTGTTATGCAAGGTCTAATGTGGCGCGCAGTTAACGCTGACGGTACATTAATGTACAGCTTCGTACAAAGCCTTGAAGCGTCTAAGCCATTCTACATCATGCGCTTCTTAGGTGGTGTGTTCATCGTAACAGGTATGCTGGTAATGGCTTACAACACTTACCGTACAGTTACAGCGAAAAGCGGCTCACTAGCTGACGACGCTAAAGCACAATTGGCTTAAGAGGTGTAAAACATGGCTAATCATAATTCATCCAATAAACATGAAATTGTTGAAAAGAACGTTGGCCTGATGGCTATCTTGACAGTGTTCGCTATCAGTTTCGGTGCTTTGGTAGAAATTACACCACTTATGTTCCAAAAAGACACCACGCAACCAGTTGACGGCTTACGCCCTCTAACTGCGCTTGAAATGGAAGGTCGCGACATTTTCGTACGTGAAGGCTGCTACGGCTGTCACTCGCAAATGATCCGCCCTTTCCGTGATGAAGTAGAACGTTATGGTCACTACTCAGTAGCAGGCGAATCAGTATGGGATCACCCATTCCAATGGGGTTCAAAACGTACTGGTCCAGATCTAGCTCGCGTAGGTAAGCGCTATTCAGATGACTGGCATTATGCTCACTTAATGGACCCACGTTCTGTGGTGCCTGAGTCGAATATGCCTGGCTATCCTTGGTTAGATAAAAACGTACTAGATGGCAAATTAACTGCCAAGAAACTTGAAGTTTTCAAAGGGTTTGGCGTGCCTTACACCGACGAAGACATCAAGAACGCGCAAGCCGCGGTTGAGGGTAAAACAGAAATGCAAGCTCTTATCGCGTACCTGCAGCAACTTGGTACTCACTTAAAATAATGTTGAAGTAATTTACTATGGATTACGGCACATACAGAGGCATTTTGACTCTGGTAATATTGGTACTGTTTATCGTGATCGTTGTGTGGGCGTACAGTAAACGCACAAAAAATCGTTTTGATGATGCAGCAAACGCTATATTTGAAGACGAGAAAGCCCATAGCGACACGGTCTCTAAAGAGGAAAAGGAGTCTGAAAAATGACTAGCTTTTGGAGTATTTGGGTCATCGTATTGACCATAACATGTCTGGCTCTGATCTTTGGCTTACTACTTTGGAACCTGAAAAACTACACAGGCGTTAAAGAAGGCGAAAGCTGTGGTCATGAGTTCGACGGCATTGAAGAGCTCAACAATCCATTACCTAAGTGGTGGACTATCATGTTCTTTGCAACCTTCGTTTGGTCGGTGTTCTATCTTGCCGCTTACCCTGGCCTAGGTAACTGGGAAGGTCTCTTCAAATGGACCAGCTCTAACCAAGGCGTGACGTCTTTAACTGAGTCAAAAGAAGCAGTTATTGCCGCGCAAGAAAACGGTGAGCGTGTACAGCTTGACGCTGAATACCGTGCAGCAGAAGACCGCTTCGGTCCAATTTTCAAAGAGTTTGCATCTAAAGATATCGAAACTTTGGTAACTGACGCAAAAGCATTGGAAATCGGTCAGCGTTTATTCTCGCAAAACTGTGCGCAGTGTCACGGTTCAGATGCTCGCGGTGGCACTGGCTTCCCTAACCTTGCGGACAACGATTGGCTATATGGTGGTACACCTGACAAAATCAAAGAAACCATCCTAAATGGTCGTGTTGCAGCAATGCCAGGCTGGAAAGATGCACTAGGCGAGCAAGGCATCAAAGAGATGACAGCTTATGTACTGAGCCTATCTGGTCGTAAAGTGAACCAAAAAGACGCTGATGCAGGCCAAGCTAAGTTTGCTATGTGTGCAGCTTGTCACGGTATGGACGGTAAAGGTTCTGTTGCGCACAACTTACCATTCGGCGCGCCTAACCTAACGGACAACATCTGGTTGTACGGTGGATCTCAACGTGCAGTTGAAGATACATTGGCACATGGCCGTCAAGGTGTAATGCCAGCGTGGAAAGACATTTTAGGTGAAGACAAAGTTCACCTATTGACTGCATATGTTTACAGTCTGTCGCACAACAGCGCAGCGCAATAATCTTAAGATTATTTAAGATCAAAAAAGCCTCCGATAGGAGGCTTTTTTTTGGGTTTTTTCCGCTAATTAAGATAAAATGGCGCCACCATTTTTTCGTTGTTGAGTCGTTATGAACCCTACTCCGTGGTATAAAAATTTTTGGCCTTGGTTTTTGATGTTTTTCCCCTTTATAACCATAGTTTCTTGTGTACTGCTGGTTTTTATTGCTGTTGGTAATGGCCCTGACATGGTTGTCGATGATTATTACAAAAAAGGCAAAGCCATTAATTTAGAACTCAGCAAATTCGATAAAGCCAAAGCGCTTTATTTGCATGGCGACCTTGATGTAACAACAAGTCGTATCGTCTTTAAGTTCACCAAAGGCGATGCAAGTCAGGTAACCGCCTTAAAAGCGTCGTTTTATCACCGCACGATTAAAAGCCACGACTTCGCAGTAAACCTGTTAAAAAATGCCAACGGCGAGTTTTCTACCAGTGTTGAACATTACGAGCCGGGTGCTTATACCATCTTTTTAGAGCCGATGGACGGCAGCTGGAAGCTAAAAGAAAACCTGTTGTTACCTACGGCAACAACGGTATCGATAGCGCCTGAATATAAATAGTAGGTGGATATGACACAAAGTTGTTTCCACTGCCTTGAGGCCGTCCCATCCGGTTTTAATGGCACAGTGCGCTATGATGGCGAATCCCAACCAGTGTGTTGTATTGGTTGCCAAACCGTCGCCGAGCATATTCTGCAGCAAGGTTTGAGTGATTATTATAAGTTTCGTACCGTTAAAGCCGGTAAAGTTCAGGAGTTGGTGCCTGAGCAGTTGAAGATCATCGCCAGCTACGATAATGCCGCTATTCAGGAAGATTTTGTTGCCAAACAAGGCAACCTCAACGAAGTGTTACTCAGTGTCGAGGGCATTAGTTGCGCAGCCTGCGCTTGGTTAATTGAAAAGCAACTCCTTGCTATCAAAGGCGTTGCGCGAGTCGATGTGAATACCTCGACGCATCGCGCCATGATTTTATGGGACCCTAACCAAGTTGCGCTCAGTACCTTAATTGAGAATCTACATACCATTGGCTACAAAGCCTATCCTTTTCAAGCCGACGAAGAAGCTCAGCAAAAACAAGCCGTAGCCAAAGCCTACATCCGCCGCTTGGGCGTTGCAGGACTCATGACAATGCAAGTCATGATGTTTGCTTTTGCCATGTATTTTGGCATGTTTTCCGGCATGGATGATAATTTCGAAGAGTATTTTCGCTGGATAAGCTTTGTCCTTGCAACTCCGGTTATCCTCTACTCTGCTTTACCCTTTTTAACCAATGCCATCAAAGGCCTCAAAGCCAAGCAACTGAATATGGATTTGCCGGTCTCGATGGCCATTTTTGGTGCCTACGTTGCAAGTAGCTACGCAACCGTGATGAATACCGGTGAGGTTTATTTTGAATCTATCTGTATGTTCACGTTTTTATTGCTCCTTGGTAAATACCTCGAATTTCGCGCGCGCCTTAAAGCCAGTGAATTTACCGCCAATTTGCATAAATTATTGCCCCTTACCGCAAGACGGATTTCAAGCGATAAGCAAGAAGAAATTGTGGCCGCAAAACAGCTGCAACTTGCTGACCGTATTTTGGTTAAAGCAGGCGAAACCATCCCAGCTGATGGCCTAGTTATCAAAGGCGTGACCACAGTCGATGAGTCAATGATGACAGGTGAGCATTTACCGGTACGCAAACATGCCGGTGACCAAGTCTTTGCTGGCACCATTAACCACGACGGTGTAATTGAGCTAGAAATTAACAAGCTTGGGCAAAATACGCTGTTAAATCAGATCATTCGCTTGCAACATAATGCTTTAACCAAACGTCCTAAATTGGTTGAAGTCACAGATAAAGTAGCGCAGTGGTTCGTTGCCTGTTTATTGGTGTTTGCTTCAATTACCGCCATTGGTTGGTATCCCGTCTCTCCAGATAAAGCCTTTTGGATAACAATTGCGGTTTTAGTGGCCACTTGCCCTTGTGCACTGAGCCTTGCTATCCCTACGGCATTAACCTGTGCGGTTGCGACCTTAACCAGAAAAGGCATTCTTATCAAAGAAGCCCATGTGCTGGAAACCTTAACTAAACTGACCCGCGTGGCGTTCGATAAAACCGGAACGCTCACCGAAGGTCGTTTTACCATCAACAAGGTCAATAAGTTAACCGACTCTTGGTCCGAGCAACAATTACTGGCTATGGCAAGTGCGCTGGAATCCTATTCAGAGCACCCTATTGCCCGTGCTTTTGCCGACATATCCTCAGACACAATTAGCTTAACTGAGGTGCAAGTTGATGCTGGCACAGGCATAAGTGCAAACACAGTAATTGATGATGTTGTGCTGAATGTGGCAATTGGTAAGCAAAACTGGTTTGGCGAGCGTACAGGTGACGCTCAAGCGAGTTTGTTTATCAATCAAGTGGCGGTAGCAGACTTTTACTTTAATGACCAAGTTAGAGCCAACGCACAAACCGTTGTTGGTGAGCTTAAGCGTCAAGGGCTGACATGCCATATGCTGACCGGTGACAGCTCAGGTGCAGGTGAGCAATTGGCAGCGCAACTGGCGCTTGATTCTGTGCAAAGCGCGTGCTTGCCTGAAGATAAGCAACAAGCCGTTGATAACTGGGCTGCGCAGGGTGAAGTGGTCGCTATGGTGGGTGATGGCATTAACGACAGCCCAGTGTTTAACTCAGCGCATTTGTCGATTGCCATGGAAACCGGTGCTGATATTTCCAAAAACACCGCCGATGTGGTGTTGCTGCGTAGCGACCTCAGTGCCATTACCTCGCTCTACGTGGTCGCAAAACAAACTCGTCGCATTGTGAAACAAAATCTGGCATTGTCACTAGCTTACAACGGCTCTATCTTACCCCTTGCCGCCATGGGCTGGGTTGAACCTTGGCAAGCCGTAATAGGTATGACTACAAGCTCGATAATCGTGATTTGTAACTCATTGAGGTTACTGAAAGTATGAGTATTATTTACGTTCTGATCCCTATTGCTATTTTGCTGGTGTTAATTGCCATCGGCATTTTTTTCTGGGCGGTAAGAAGTGAACAATTCTCTGACCTTGAAAAACAAGGCCATAGTATTTTGTTTGACGACGACAAAGCCCAGCATAACAAAAGTAATGAGCGAGATTAATCTCACTGCAGCCTTCATTATGGGGCTATTCGGTAGCGGCCACTGCATTGTGATGTGCGGTGGCATCGCTTCCAGTTTACAACTGGCGGGGCGCGATAAAAATGCCCTGCTGTTGGCACTTTGCTATAATTTTGGCCGTCTTGCCAGTTATGCCTTGGCAGGCGCTTTGGTGGCCAGCTTCGGCGCTGCTTTTGCCAGTCGCAACAATGTACTTGCACTTAGCCTTGGCGCCCTAAGTGGTCTTTTTATTATTCTTTTAGGTTTGTATGTGATGCGCGTTGGTGCAACCCTACAATGGTTTGAGAGAATCGGAAAATCGTTGATTTGGCAGCATATTGTCGGTCTTAACCGCTATTTGTTACCCATCAATAGTTACCCCAAAGCACTTGCGTATGGCGCGCTCTGGGGTTGGTTACCTTGTGGATTAGTTTATTCTGCACTCATTTGGACCTTAAGCGCTCCCAATGCCGCTTATGGTGCGGCTCTGATGGTAGCTTTTGCCCTTGGCACTTTCCCTCTGATGTTGCTAAGCGCCCAACTCGCCAACAAGGTTGCTCATTTTATCAATAACTTAACCGTACGTCTTATTTTAGGCAATGTGTTCATTTGGTATGGTGTTTATCTACTAATCATTGCAACCAACAAACTTGTGCATTACTCTAACTGATATAAAGGCGTCGTTATTAATGGATTTATTATGGATTTAAGTCATCACAATCGTGCAAAGTCACAATGTGCCATCAGTTGTAACAACTGTAGTATTAGCCAACTGTGTCTTCCATTTAGTCTAAATGGCGCGGAAATGGATAAGCTGGACGAAATCATCGAACGTAAAAAGCCTCTACATAAAGGTGATTTTTTGTTCGAGTCTGGCGCAGCATTAAACTCAATCTTCGCGGTGCGCTCTGGTAGTTTTAAGTCCTTTACGCTGTCCGAGCAAGGTGATGAGCAGATCACAGGCTTCCACTTGGCTGGCGATTTAGTTGGCTTTGACGCGATTAACAAAATGCAGCACCAGAGCTTTGCCCAAGCACTAGAAACCTCAATGGTGTGTGAGATCCCGTTTGAAACGTTAGACGACTTAGCGGGCAAACTACCAAAGTTACGTCAGCAGATCATGCGTTTAATGAGCAGCGAAATAAACTACGACCAAGAAATGCTGTTGCTTTTAAACAAGAAAACCGCAGAAGAAAGATTAGCGACCTTTATCTACAACCTATCTAACCGTTTTGGTGAGCGTGGTTTTTCACGTCGTGAGTTTCGCTTTACTATGACCCGTGGTGAAATCGGTAACTATCTAGGTTTAACCGTTGAAACCATTAGTCGCTTGCTCAGCCGTTTCCAAAAATCTGAGCTTATTAAGGTCGAAGGTAAGTTCATCACTATCCTTGATGCGGCTAAATTGGCACAAGTTGCAGGGCTATCTGTTTGATCTAAGGCAAGCAATTTGCGCTTTCTCCTTTCACCTCAGGGGATTTGGTATACACTGATACTATACTGAATCAGCCTGAGGCAATAAGGAGTCTGTCATGGAAAGTATCAAGAATATTCTTGCGGTTATCGACCCCACTAAAGAACATCAACACAGTCTGGACCGCGCCGTCAGCCTTGCCGCCAAGACTGGCGCAAAAATTACCGCATTTCTCTCTATTTACGACTTCTCTTACGAAATGACCACAATGCTCTCCAAAGAAGAGCGTGAAGCGATGCGGGACGCTGTGATCAGTGACAGACAAAACTGGATTGTAGAGCTGTTAGCGGAATACCCTAATTGCGCTATTGAAAGCCAAGTAGTTTGGCACAATCGCCCTTTTGAATCGATTATTAAAGCGGTTTTAGAGCAAAACTATGACTTGGTAGTGAAGAGCACGCATCAGCACGATACGCTAAAATCGGTGATCTTCACCCCGACAGATTGGCATCTTATTCGTAAATGTCCTTCCCCCGTGTTATTGGTAAAAGAGCAAAGTTGGCCAGAAAACGGCCATATTCTAGCTGCGGTGAATGCGGTTTCTGATGATGAGCTGCATCTAGAGCTTAACGACCGCATTATGAAAGACGCGCAATTTATTTGTCGCCTTGCCAACGCCAAACTGAGTCTAGTCAATGCTTACCCAGCAACGCCAGTGAATATCGCCATTGAGATCCCTGAATTTAACCCATCACAATACACCGAAGCGGTTAAAAAACATCATCAGGATTCAACTTATGCACTGGCTGAAAAGTATGGCCTAAGCAAAGAGGACTGTATCGTTAAAGAAGGCTTACCGGAGGATGTTATTCCTTTTGTTGCCAAAGACAATCGCACTGAGCTTGTTGTGATAGGTAGTGTTGGGCGCACCGGTTTAAGTGCCGCGCTCATAGGTAATACCGCCGAGCATGTAATTGATAATCTAGATTGCGATGTGCTGGCATTAAAACCCGACGGCTACAAAAGCCCCCTCGCTGACTAATGCCCAAATCTCGCGTTCAGGTTTATAAGCTGTCAACTTGAAGCCGCGGCGGTGTTGGTTAGGTTTGCTGAGCCCAATCACATAGTAAATCTATGTGATTGGGGATTCGTTCACTGGCCGCCTCACAGCAATGCCAAGTCATTTGGGTGATAATCTGGAGCGCTGATTATTGCGCCCTTTAATACCCGCCCTACTCGCATTTTCTATCCGTTTGGGTATAATTGCGCCCTCAAATTTGCCGTCAATGATTAGGGGGGCGCGTGTCGCACTCAAAAGAAGCGAAAGCTGCATACAATCTCAATAAATTACAAAAACGTATCCGTCGCCTTGCAGGCCTTGCGGTTGGCGATTTTAATATGATTGAAGACGGCGACCGTATTATGGTGTGTTTGTCTGGTGGTAAAGACAGCTATACGCTGCTTGACACTTTACAGCATTTACAGCGCGTTGCGCCGATTAAATTCGACCTCTTTGCGGTCAACTTAGACCAAAAACAACCGGGCTTCCCAGAGCATATTTTACCCCAATACCTAGACACGCTTGGTATCGAGTACAAAATTGTCGAAGAAGACACCTACAGCATAGTGAAAGAGAAGATCCCTGAAGGGAAAACCACGTGTTCACTGTGCTCACGTTTACGCCGTGGTATTTTATACCGCACGGCGAAAGAAATGGGCGCGACCAAAATTGCCCTTGGTCACCATCGCGACGACATTATCGAAACCATGTTTTTAAACATGTTTTACGGCGGCAAACTCAAAGGTATGCCACCAAAACTGATGAGTGATGATGGCGAGCATATGGTTATTCGTCCATTAGCCTATGTAAAAGAAGCAGATATTGAGAAATACTCAATCAGCCAAGGCTTCCCTATCATTCCTTGCAACTTGTGTGGTTCACAAGAGAATCTACAACGTGTGTTTGTCAAAAACATGCTACAAGAGTGGGATAAAAAGCATCCGGGTCGTATTGAGAGCATCTTTACTGCTATGCAAAACGTGGTGCCTTCACACCTTGCAGACGCCAATTTGTTTGACTTTAAAAACTTGGACAAAAGCCAAGTAGTTGATGGTGGCGACTTAGCGCTAGATAAACCTGAGTTTAAAGCCCCCGTAGTTGCAGATGAAGAAGAAGCTGACAACAGCGTACAAATTCAAACTATTGAATTAGCATAAACGCTTGCTATTTATAGCGCACAAAGCCACCTAACGGTGGCTTTGTTGTTTCTAACCAAGCAACTTTACCCCAATGCTTGATGTGCCACTTTTATGGTTTGGCATAAGGATAGCGCGCAATGAGGCTTGGGTTGTAATAGCCATCCAGCCCATTGATACACACACTGCCCGCCGCCACTAAATCCACATGGCCGTCATCACCAATAAGTTCAGGCGGTAAATGCAGCGCCATAATTTCGCCAATAACAAAAACTGTGCCGTTTAACGCGAGGGTTTGATGCGCTTTATAATGCATGGCGAGTTTTATCACCGACTCTTTGACAAAAGGCGCGCTAAAATCATCAATAAACTCTTCGCTTAACCCTGTGGCGTCAAACTCAGATTGTTCCTTTGCATAACGCGCAGAGGTTTGGTGAGCTTGCTCTGTAATATGCTGATTAATATGATTAATGGTATAACGCTCAGTGGTTAAAATGTTTTCTAAAGTATGCCGAGAAACTGAATGAGGACGAAACACCACCCCCAACAAAGGTGGGTTTGCCCCTAAATGTACCACTGACGACACCACCGCCAAATTGGTCTGCCCTGCATCGTCTATGCTGCCAATAAGATTGGCACTTTTATACCCGGACACCGAATTAATCAGCTTTGCGCGATAACGCTCGTCCATATTGTTTAGATCTGATTTTGTAATACTCATCTTCACCACGCTATTGGCTGCTCTTGCCAATCAATAAATTCAAGCTGCGTGCCGTTGAACGGCCGCGCAACTAGGCTAAGGATTTTTTCCGCAACAAACTGCGGGGTAAAAAGCTTGTCTGCTGGTACATTTTTTTGAAATGGCCGCGACAGCGGCGTGTCTGTTGTGCCGGGGTGGAACAAAATCATTTTTGCTAAAGGATGCGTGCGTGCCAATTCAATGGCGTAACACTGACACGCCATATTTAGCATTGCCTTACTCATACGATAGCTATACCAGCCGCCCGAGCGATTATCGCCAATACTGCCAATCCGTGCGCTTAGCACTATGACTTTAGACTGCTGACTTTTGCCAAGCACTTTGTGCAAATGCGCAAACCACAGCATATGCGGTAAAACATTACTTTGCGTTAGACTCAGTAAATAAGCTGGGTCAAACTGTGCGACCTTCTTTTCCGGCATGGTATCTTTTAAATGCAAACGGCCATTAAAAAATAGCACCGCATCAAATATCAGCCCATTCGCAACAAAATGCTCAGCAAGCGCCTCTACGCTTGGCGCACTATAATCGCTCAGATATGCAACCACAGGCGCATCTAACGCCAACAGCTGGCTAGAAACGCAATGTAACTCAACACCGGTTGCGCCATACTTAGCAATAAAACCCGCAATAGTTGCGGTGGCAATCGCACTCGATGCACCAACAATTAGAACCCGATACATAGCTTACGCCCTCGCCTAAGCACCATAAGAATTTACAGCAGTTTGGCCAATGTACTTGGCAATTAACCACTATAGAACGCTTATAACGCACTGATGTAATACATAAAAACTGGTACGAGAAAATGATAAATTTAGATCAAAACAAGCGATTTTAGTCTAAGCTTGGTTAATGTGCAGGATTGGTGAATTTGCTTGGCGAGCTGGAGTTTTTGAGGGTTACAAAGGGTGGAATTAGTTAAATTGACAGGCTGGTTTAAGCGAAGCAGACGCTCGATTTCTCCAAATAATGAAGCAAGTGACTTGACCCCTTTATCCTCCGCGCAAAGGCACAATCAAGACGGATCAGGCTGATATCCGACTGAGTTAGCAGCGTCAAGGAGCTGCTTAAATTCAACGAATTATCCTAATTAAAAGGATTGGGATGGGATGTGCTGCGCGGGTTAAAAAAAGGTTGCTTACAGACCCTGAGTTAGCTGTAATAGAGACCTAAAAACACGACTGAGCGATGCTAGGAAGCGTAAAATACGGTAAAGGATTGAGCAAATCACCTAATTGCCCCTTAGACTTAAAAAAGCAGATTCCCATAGCATAAACTACACCAAGCTACGTGCAGGTAACGTCTCAGTTCAACAAGGGATTATGTGACACAAACAACCTGTCCCATAAATACTAAGATGTTAAGCATCATATAAAGTTGGTGACAAAATGAAAAATAATATTCGATTTGATCTTTCTGATTATCTTATTCACTTTTTCCGTGATGTTGATTTGCAAGGAAAGAACTACATTCACTTTCCAGAGCATTGTGGATTCAACAACCTAGCCCACTCAGATTACCTAGATGCACGTTTTTTACTTCGTTGTGCTATTAGGCATTGTAAGATTAGTGCCTCATGGTCCTTTCGAGGTGCTGTACGTACAATTTATGGTGAATCGCCAGCGGTGTGTTTTACTGATATGCCTGTTTCTGCATTCGTGAAAACCAGCGTAGATAGATTGGGCATGGGCGAAAATATAGGTTTATATGCCTTGCTTCTACCTAAAGCTGATATGTTCAATGTCGGCGCTAGACCTGTGATTTATGGCTTAGATGGTTTTGGTTCGATCTTACCCTCTGGATATGATGGGGGTAAGCGTATTATTAACTCGAGCCTTCTCCCATTAAATGAGCAATATAGATATGTTACATATGTACCTGGGTCAATAGATTGGACACATGAAAGGGAGTGGCGTTGGCCATTCCGTGGGGAGATGGATGACTATGAAGCTGAAATTAAAGAGGATGGTCGTCATAGTGATTTTGAAAATACTCCGGGGCTTGAATTAGAGTATGTAAATTTAAAAGGTGCAGGAGTAATAGTACCTAATAATCATGACGTAAACCACATCCTTAATGATTTGTTAACGTTAATTGATAGGAACATACTTTCAAGAAATTCGTTTACTTTTATTATTTCAACTGAAAATCTATCTTCATATACAGACATTGTCGATCCCGCCTCCTTGTCTGATTATATTAATCAGAATTTACTAGATCTTGATAAATTCTTTAATTTTCCAGGGCCAGTTGTTGATAAGTTTGGCCATGATGTAGGCAATATTATTTCTTCTGAGTTAGCTAAGTATTTACCAAGTTGTAGCTCACACAGCCAAGAGTTTGGAAGAGCTTGGGTTTGGTTGCTAGACAACAAGTCAGATTTAACGAGAGCATTACTGGAATATGGTATTGTTGAGGTTAGTAAAGAGGGGCGTTATCTCTTGGATTTGGGTTATAGAGTATTGAATAATTTAAATCTATCCCAACAGGAAGAGTTTGCACGTATTGTAGCCAAAGAATTGAATCGAAAATATGGTGTCTTATGTTCTTACTTTTCAGTCCTTAACTCTGAATCATATGATGATATTCCATCCTATGCAGGATATCATGATGAAGCACATGAGTTTTTTAATTCGACACTACGTGTTGACTGATGCTTAACAAGAGACTATGGCGTCAATAAGTAATTTCAAACCGACTTTGCGTTCCACATGACGCCGTCTCCGAGCATCGAATTTAAGATCACAACCATCTTCCTGACACAGGCGATTATGGCTACTTTTTTCGGTTTCCCGTTAGCAACCAGCCGCTGGTAGGTTGATTTAAAAACCGGGTTACACTGCATCGCAGACATCATCGCCATGTAGAGAACGGTTCGCACCTGAGGCCTGCCGCCCTGGATGGTCCTGAGTCCCTTATAGCGGCCGCTTTCTCGGTTCATCGGGGCTACAGGTAATCCTCCCGAGGAAAAGCTGGGGGTCAAGTCTAATGAAATGGTTCGCCTCAATATCACCTGTTAAGGTGTTGTTGAGAAGACAAAATAGAGAGGCAAACCATGACCCATATAAAAACACTCGGAATCGATTTAGGCAAGACTAGTTTTCACGTCATTGGATGGGATGAGCGAGAGCATCAAGTTAAAAAAGCTAAGTACAGCCGAAGTAAGTTAATTGAATTCATCACACACTTGCCACCTTGCGACATCGCGATGGAAGGCTGTGCCGGAGCACACTGGCTTGCCAGAAAATGCCAAGAACATGGCCATAACGTTAAACTAATCCCAGCGCAATTTGTGAAGCCGTACGTTAAGAGTAACAAGAACGACTATATTGATGCGGAGGCTATTTGCGAAGCATCTTCTCGGCCTAATATGCGGTTCATTCAAGCTAAAACAGAACAACAACAGATTATCAGTGCGTGGTGTCGTGTTCGTGAAGGCTATGTGGTGCAAAAGAATCGAGTAAGCAATCAAGCTCATGCCTTCTTGTTAGAGTTTGGTTTTCCTCAACAAAAGGGCAAAAAAACGATGAATAATTTAATGTCCTTAATCGAAGATGCAGAGTCCCCAATTCCACACGGTTTGCGAGCTGTGTTGAATACACTCTATGAGGAATATAAACAGCTAAAAGCGAAGATGTCGGATGTTGAAAACAGGCTGACAGAATTGCTAAAAACCGAACACTTAGCGCAAAAGCTACTTGAAATTCCTGGTGTTGGACTGATGACGACGGCGTTACTCATAGCAAAAGTTGGCGACGGTAAACAGTTTAACTCGGGTCGCGACATGGCTGCATGGATAGGTTTAGTTCCGAGGCAACATAGCACAGGTGGGAAAAACACATTGCTCGGTATAAGCAAGCGAGGTGACAGCCACTTAAGACGTTGTTTAATACACGGCGCAAGGTCAGTCATTCAATGGCAAAAAGATAAATCGAATCGTTGGACACGCTGGTTAAAAACATTACAGGAAACGAAAAAACCAAATGTGGTGATTTGTGCCATGGCGAACAAACTTGCACGGATTGCTTGGGCGGTAATGACAAAAGACGAGCGTTTTAAAGCGAATGCATAACTAACTTACAGAGAAAGATTTCAGCACAAAGCTTGAAAGTCGTGACGAAAACCAGCTTTACGGTATCACCATAAGCCTGAAAAATGCTTAAACAGTCACATGTTGACGGTCTTGATAGGATGGTGATATGCGTATTTTCATAGCGGATATAGGGCTAACAACTCCTATGGTAAATCCGAATACATTGACGCAGCTCATTTCGACACGATAGATAAGTAGTGCCTGAATTAATTTGACGAGACGAAGCGAACCATACATTGCTTTTTGCATAATGTACGCTGTTGGCGACGAGCATACAATTAGGTTTGCTGGGGGGAGTTAATACTAAGCCCAATCGCAAACCTAACCTCTATAAATACCAATATTTTTCAATACATTGAATATTGCTAAGATTTATACTGCATAAAGTACTCAGCCTCACTTTCGCCCACTTGCACAAAACCAAGTTTTGCATATAAATGCTGGGCTGGGTTGGTTTTTAGTACACTAAGTTGAATACTACTGTTTGTAGAATTAGCTTTATCAATTATTTGCGCAATTAATGTGCTGGCAATCTTGTTGTTTTGATAGCTTGGCTGTATTTGGATTTGCACTAAATGCCATTCGTTGTGTGCGTGGTCAAATTTGGCTTTAAACAGACCTATGGCAGTACCATCGACTTCAATAATTTGTGCATGGGCAAATTCATATAACACGCGGCTTAAATACGCGTCATAAGTGGTCGGCAAGCCGCATTCTTTAAGGTATTTGCCCATGGTTATATCACGCAGATTAAGCAGAAACTCTATATCTGATTGTGCTGCTGGTCGCAGTGAATACTTCATGCCCGCTCCATCAAAAATAATATCAATTATCAAACCCAACTTGAGAAAGTGTTTTGTAGTGCGGGTTTATGCCGTTATATTGACTTTCCAAGGTGGGCTTAAACGATTCTCCCCCGCCCAGTAGAGCTTAATTTTATTGCCTGACGGGTCTTTTAATACCGCCTCTCGCCACAGATATCTTTCATCGGTTGGCATTTGCTCAAAATTAAAGCCTTTCTCAACAAGGCTTGAAACCCATTCATCGAGGTGCTCGCATTCAAAATAAATCACCGCACCATTACAAACTTCACCCTCTTGCAGCGAAAGCGAAAATGTTGCGTCGCCTTCTGGGCATTTAAAGCGCGCATAGTGTGGCGTCGCTACTATCTGCGTAAATCCAAGCGCAAGATAAAACTGTACGCACTCGGCCATATTGCTCACCGGCAATGTAACTTGATTGAGATTCATCCACACCTCTTACTAAAAGCCACATTCAGCCCAAGAGCTTGTAAAGCCAATTACCACTTATTTACCGTGATCACATCAATATGGTGCGGTAGCTCTAGCGGATGATATGACACGCAAGTCAACTGAAAGCCTTTATAATGCTGCATATAGTAATTTCTTTTTTGCGTGAATATCCAAAAGATCTTGCGATTTACATGTACAACGACAGCATCAGGATTGTTTGTTAAAGCGGTAACAAAGTCTTGACTGGAGACAATATTAATTTGGTTTTCGCGTAGTCGACCAACGATATAAATTAACGCCAATACCATTAAAAATTCCATTTAGAACGAACTCCTTTGTTATTTTTGTTTTTTAAGTTTGTCAGCACCTTTTTAGCTCCGCTGGGGTGTGGCTGAATTCAAAAGCGCTATGTACAGATTTTTAACACAATCTGGGGCACTATGCCAGATCGGCGGGAAAAGCTAGCAAGTAAAAATGAACGTTAAATGAGGAAGTTAGCTAAAACTAGGGAAAGCGTATTTTGGCTGTTGGCGACTTATATTGCACCGATAAAGTGTATATAAGCCGCGCAAGAAGTGCTTTACTTTACAATCCAAGGGGTGACTTTTTTCACCTCAGTTTGGATCAAAGGGAGTTTTACACTTTGCCAAGCATCGTCAATTTTAAACTGGCACACTTTATCAGCACAATTTACGCCGGGCAGCGGCAAATTGACTGGCTCGCTAAATTCGACTTGAACCCCTTGTTGGCTTGGCAACATAAATGCCAATAACTTGCCGACAAAAAAACCAGACAAATCGGTCAAAAGCGTGTCAAATTCAGTATTGAGCTGTGCCAAGGTTTGCGTGTTTAGTTTATCTGCGCTGATGTTATCCGCTTCAATTTGCATTTTAAGCTGACAATCGTGCGCAGGGTCGCTTGGTTCTACCACTATCACTGCTTTATCGGTATCCAACTGTTTATCATATGGCAAGAGCAGCTGTGCATTAGCAGTGTAAGTGAGTGGCAAACTATAGTTTTCTGTCACTAACTTGCCACTTGCAATAACACAAGGCGCCATAGTGGCAATATCCACTAAGTAAAAATTGACCCGCGCATATTCAAATTGGCCTTTTTCAACCACTTTAAGACGGTCATAAAATCCGTCATACGAGACCACAAATTCCTTTGCCATGGCGGCGTTGGCAAGTGTTGCAATGGCCAATGCCGATAAAACTTTGACGACTTTATTCATTAAAATAAACCTGATTGTGGCGGATCATCTCATTCAGTTCTTCAATATATTCAGTGCCTCGCTCTGAATATGAATGTAAACCAGAGGCCAGTTTACCCGGGTCTAACGGCTCGCGGTTGAGGCGCATTTCAGCTCTAAGGTCGCGCAAGCCGCGATAAGCTTTATTGGTGTTGATGTTACGGAAATACGAACTCACCGACGCTTGTACAGATTTAAATGCCGCCACTTCATGGTCAGCGCTATCATCACGGCGTTTTGGCACCATGCCGCAGCCTTTTTTATAGCACCACTGGCCGAAAAAATTCAGGCCAATGCGGGCAAAGCGCGATGTGCCCCATGCACTCTCGTTGGCGGCTTGCATTAAAGCTAATTCCCTTGGGATCACGTCAACACGTTTTAACGCATGTTGAAGTAGCTCAACACTGACCTCTTCTTCACCCAACTTATAGGCAGTAAGGATCTTTTTAACTTTCCTGACTTGAGTACCAGTAAGTGGCTCGTCGTATTGCAGCATCATCACCGCAATCTCAAGCGTCGCACGGTCTTCAAGGATGCGCTTATTTTCTGCAATGACATGCGGTTTAATAAAATCAAAAAATGCCTTTTTCTTTTCCGTCACATCAGAAATCGCGGAAAAGTCTGGTAACCTTACGTTATGGAGCGGTTTTTCCTCTGGCTCTGGCTCTTCGTCAGGCACGCTGATAACCACTTCTTCTGCTATCTCGACTTCTTCCGGTGCGTAAAGAAAAGGATAGCTAAATGCCCAAACGGCAAGTAACAATACAAGAATCTTAGATACAAAACTTCGCATTCAATGCCTCAAGTTGAAATAGACGCGCTAACGCCTCACTAATTTCGACAAAAATTGTGCTGCATTATACTAAAAATAACAGCTAAAGGCGAATTAGCCAGATGCCCGATTGACAGCGTTTTATGTACTTGTTTACATTTGTTTATATAGCCGTAAAGAACCTGAATTATGACTGAAGCATGGCAAGCGCGTCGACTCGCGCAGCACAAAAACAGACCCAACGATAACCGTTCGCCTTGGCAAGTCGACCGCTCGCGCATTATTCATGCCGCCGCATTTCGCCGTTTGCAAGCCAAAACGCAAATCATGAGTATTGGCGTCAACGACTTTTATCGCACCCGCTTAACCCACTCTTTAGAGGTCGCTCAAATCGGCAGTGGTTTACTGCGGCACTTACGCAGGCTACACCCAGATTACCGCGAGCTGGTTTCCACCAGCCTGATTGAAACCCTATGTTTAGCGCATGATATCGGCCACCCACCGTTTGGCCACGGCGGCGAAACCGCACTTAATTTTTTGATGCGCAACCATGGCGGGTTTGAAGGTAACGCACAAACCTTGCGAATAGTAGCCAAACTAGAACCCTATAGTAACGGCTATGGCATGAATCTAAGCCGCCGCACTTTACTTGGCTTTATCAAGTACCCGCAATATATCGATACACTGTGGCATAGCCAACCTAACATCAACCCGAGCAAACGTTTTATTGAAGCCCATGCGTGGACGCCAGCCAAAGGCGTGTATCGCTGTGATAGCGACTTGTTTGACTGGATTTTAGCGCCGCTCAGCCCTAACGACCGAGATTTACTTTCCTCTTTTCAATTATTTAATGAGTATAAAAGTAAAACTCAGTTTAAATCTGTGGATTGCAGCATTATGGAATTGGCCGATGACATTGCTTATGCCGTCCATGATTTGGAAGATGCAGTAGCGACTGGCACGCTCAGCCGTGCCCAATGGGAGCAATTTGCCCTGCCCAAACTGCAAGATATTCAATCCGATTGGGTAAAAGCCAATATTGCCACTGTGACTGAGCGCCTATTTAGCTTTGACGAAGCAACACGTAAGGATTTAATAGGTGAGTTGGTGAACTTGTTTATCGTCAATGCCAGCTTGCAAGTTCAACATCCTGAGTTTGAATCTGAATTGCTACGTTATCAGGTGCAACTTTGTGATGAATATCAGGCGCTGCTTGATGTGTTTAAAGTGTTTGTATTTGAGCAATTGATCCGCGAACCTAAAATGCAGCAAATTGAGTTTCGTGGCCAAAATTTGTTAATCGACTTGTTTGATGCGTTTGCCAGTGCCCCGCTACGTTTACTGCCGAAAACCACCCATGATGCGTGGCAACAGGCGCCGGACGACAGCGCGCAATATCGTATTCTGTGCGATTACCTTTCGGGTATGAGTGACGAGTATGCGATGCGTACGCATCGTAGACTATTTGCGGGAAATGATTAGGCTTACTTACCACACTATGCTGTAGCATAAAGGTTTATGTAATTTGCGAATAACAAAGTAGTGGAAACCTTTGGTTAAACGGTCAGGCAAAGCGGAGCAGTTATTACCCCGGAATATAAAATCGAACCCACAGGGTACGAGGCGCTCCACCTTTCACCAAGCTAGCTATAACAATGATTTAATTATAGATTTTTGGCAAAACTTAACTGTTGATAATGACCTACTGAAGTAGGCGGTTTCGGCCCAAAAACGAAAAAGGCACTTGCCATGCAAAGTGCCTTTTTACTTGTTTATCATGCGCTAAATGTCATGATTAACGCAATACCACGCCAAATTAGATAGCAGCGTGTTGGTATTGTTTTACGAATTCTTTAACTGGCATGTTGTTACAGCGTAGTGAGTGTGACTTAAAGCCTAAGCTGTTTACGCCGCTTTCAACTGCTTTAAGGCACAGTTGTGTTTCTTCAGTTGCTTGCTTAGCAACCAACTGAACCGCTTTCGTCGTGCCAACGGCTGCTGTTTTGCTAACGTTTGCTAGTTCGCGGATATCCTGACCATTACAGTTTAGAGTGGCAGAAAAACGCGATACAACCATGCCGTATTTACGTGCAAATTTAGCAGCAGCATCAAAACCTTGGTTTGCTGCAACAGCACACACTTTAGATTCTACAGATGCGTTTGCTTCAACATAAACTTGAGCGTTTGCAGAGAAAGCAGTAGCAGTAACAACAGCGATGAGAGAAAGTGACTTAAACATAATAAACCTCTAATGAACGAGCTGCGCGCATTATATAGACGAACAGCTTGCTGTAAAGCACATTTATTATTCAAAATGAACATTTAATACACCGTTCACAGCTCGCTAATCTTGCGCTACATTGCCGTTAATTTACACTGAATTGTTAACAAAAGCTGAGTGTGTCCTTAGCGTCAGTTCGATGCTAAAATTGCACGCGACAATAACAATCAAGGAATCGCATGAAAGTCGTCTCTTTTAATATAAACGGCCTACGCGCCCGTATTCATCAGCTTGCTGCCTTAATTGAAAAACACCAGCCGGACATTATTGGTCTGCAGGAAATTAAAGTGCATGACGAAGCCTTCCCGCTCGAGGAAGTTGCCGCGCTTGGCTACCATGTGGCTTTTCATGGTCAAAAGGCGCACTACGGGGTCGCACTGTTATCAAAAACAGCACCTATTGCGGTTCAAAAAGGCTTTCCAACCGACGATGAAGAAGCCCAGCGTCGTATTATTATTGGCACCTATAACACCAGCAGTGGCCAAACGTTGACGGTTATTAATGGCTACTTTCCACAAGGTGACAATATTAGCCACGAAACCAAATATCCTTACAAGCGCCAGTTTTATGCAGATTTAATGACCCACCTGCATAGCCAATGTGATAATCAACAACATCTGGTGGTCATGGGGGATATCAATATTTCGCCAACGGATTTAGATATCGGAATAGGCGAAGCGAACCGCGTGCGGTGGTTAAAAACCGGTAAATGCTCATTCCAACCAGAAGAGCGCGAATGGTTAGGCAAGGTATTGGATTGGGGTTTAGTGGATACCTTCCGTCATTTACAACCAACTGAAGCGACTAAATACTCGTGGTTTGACTATCGTTCAAAAGGTTTTGATGATAATCGCGGCCTGCGCATTGATGTGATCCTTGCTACTGCGGGCCTCAATAGTTTGTGCCAAGTCAGCGATATTGACTATGAATTGCGTGGTATTGATAAGCCTTCAGATCACGCGCCAGTTTGGGCTGAATTCGCACTCGACATTGTATGACCTTGAGCTTATTGCTGGCCGTTTGCGCGTTTGCGCTCAGCATTGAGCGCTCGGCCTACTTGCAGCTTTATCACACCCCTGCGCGGCAAACCGGTGTGTTTGCAACCGCTGTGGTGCTTTGTTTATTATGGCAAATCAAAGCTGGCATTTTACCCGGACTCCATATTCATGTACTTGGGCTTACCGCAGCTACGCTTATTCTCGGCTGGCGTCTTGGTCTGTTAAGCGCAACCTTGGCAACTTTACTCAGTTTTGTATTGCAAAGTGAAACTACGCTCGCGGAACTTGGTGACATCTGGCTGCTTGGGGCGATTTTCCCAGTGTATTTTAGCTACGGCTTATTTTTGCTGGTGTATCACACTTTGCCGCGACATTTTTTCGTCTATATTTTTGTTTGTGCCTTTTTAGCTGGCGGCTTAACCGCAGCCATGCGTATTGTGCTTACTTCAGTCTATTTTTGGGCGAGTGGTGAATATGATTGGCACACGCTACAAGAAAACTTCTTTTATTTTTCAGTGATAATGTGGTTCCCCGAAGCCATGCTAAACGGCATGGCAATAACCTTACTTATCACCTATCGCCCGCACTGGGTAAAAACCTTTTATGACAAGGAATACTTGAATCAATGAGCATGCTCTACCGCTGCCCGCTTTGTGGTTTGGCGCTGCATAAACAGGAACACGCCTATTTTTGTGACAACCGCCATCAGTTTGATATTGCCAAAGAGCACTACGTTAACTTATTGCCTGTCCAGTTCAAAAAATCTAAAGATCCTGGTGACAATTTGGCTATGGTTCAAGCAAGAAGGCAGTTTCTAGCCTCTGGCCACTATCAGTTTATGTGTGATGCGCTAGCAAAACGTATTGCTACGGATAATCCCAGTACTTTGCTTGATATGGGATGTGGCGAAGGTTTTTATACCAGTCAATTAGCAAATCAGATCCGTACGCAAGTCCATGGTATCGACATTTCCAAAGCCGCTATCCGTTACGCAGCTAAACGTTATCAAGATTGCCACTTTGCGGTGGCATCAGCTAAGCAAAGCCCGTTTCAAGACCACAGCTTTGATGCCATTGTCAGTATCTTTGCACCACTCTTTGTAGAAGAGTGTTTACGGCTATTAAAACCAGACGGCTTGGTTTATCAAGTAAGCCCAGGTCCTCGGCATTTATTTGAACTGAAAAGCTGTATTTATCAACAAGTGAATTTACATCAAGCGCCTCAAGCGCCAGCGGGAATGCACTGCGTTGACGAAATTGTGTTAGAAAAACAAGTGGTGCTGACCGAGCAAGAAGCGTTAGATTTGATCTATATGACGCCATTTGCGTGGAAGTTTCAACCCGAGCATTTAGCAGAGCTGCGCGCACAAGCTAAAATCGTGGTCACACTCAGCTTTATTATTTCCGCGCTGGCACGCGACGCCGCGTAACCTAAGATGGGCAAAGGAGCAGTTTAAAACTGCTCCTGAGTGAAGGCTTTATCCATTTTTTCAAACATGTCACGCAGTAACTGCGCTAACTCAAAGTAACGAGGTTTACGCGCACAGGCTTTAGCTTGATAACCGTTAGCGACCATCTTTTGATGTAGCTCTTGATACCAGCTGGTCATGGCTGGGGTTAAATGGGTTTCAGCACGTTTGCCTAGCCACAGTAGCCCTTGTACTGGTAAAGACAAGAAAAATAATGCCATCGCCAATGCCTGCGGCAAATACTGATTGCCAAGCAAGCTGGTTTGCAGAAATACAGTTAACACAGCGAGCATAGGCATAACTTGCAGTGCCAGCTCAGTTGCTTTAATCACTCGATATTCGGCAAATATCGGCGCTAATTCCTTCCGCAGCGGCCATGCTTTTGCATAGTCGCGTCCAAGTCGAACTTGAGAAATCATACTTTTTTGCATCATGTCCCCTTGGTGCTAACGTTTTTTCGAAAATTCGGGTAAAATTTACAGATAACTCAGTCAATTCTACTTAGGTCTAGTGCGTCTGACTCAGAGCGCCTACACTTAGAGCTTAATACGCGTTTACGGTTATTGTCAAAACGGATATCAATCTATGCCTTCTCAACATGTCCTCGTGCTCAATTGTGGCAGCTCAAGTCTTAAATTTGCCATCATCGACGCCAATCAAGGCGACGAAATTCTCAGCGGCCTTGCTGAGCGTCTTGGTGACGAATCACCCTTGCTCAAGTACAAATATAATGGCACTAAACAGCAGCTTTCACTCCCAGCGGGCAGCGCACACCAAGTGGCAATTTTGCAATTGGTTACCCTGATTGAACAGCTTTCTTTAACGAATCAGTTAGTTGCGGTAGGCCACCGAGTGGTCCACGGCGGTGAAACCTTTACTCGTTCAGTACTAGTAGATGAGGGCGTAATAGCCGCAATTCAAGCCACCAGCACCTTGGCCCCATTACATAACCCTGCCAATTTAATTGGTATTGAGGTTGCAAGTAAAGCTTTTAGCGATTTACCGCAGATTGCCGTGTTCGATACCGCATTCCATCAAACTATGCCAAAAACGGCGTATTTGTACGCAGCCCCCTACCGTTTGTACCGTGAACATGGTGTACGTCGCTACGGATTTCATGGCACCAGCCATTACTATGTATCGGAACAAGGTCGCCAAATTTTAGGCTTAACGAAAGAAAATAGTCGAATTATTTGTGCGCACCTTGGTAATGGTTGCTCGGTCACGGCTGTATTAAACGGTCAATCTGTTGATACCAGCATGGGTATGACACCACTTGAAGGCTTGGTAATGGGTACCCGCAGCGGCGATATTGACCCTGGCCTTATCATCTTCCTAAGCCAGCAGCTTGGTTACAGCATGGCAGAAGTGGACACCTTATTGAATAAACACAGTGGCTTACTTGGTATTAGTGAGTTATCTAATGATTGTCGCAGCATTGAAGAAGCTGCCGCAAACGGAGATGCGCAAGCGCAATTAGCGCTAGATATTTTCTGCTATCGTTTGGCTAAATATATCGCGTCACTCGTGGTGCCACTGGGTGGTTTAGATGCCTTAATTTTCACCGGTGGCATTGGCGAAAACTCGGATCTTATCCGAGCTAATGTGCTCAAGCAGTTACAATTCCTAGGTCTAGACTGCGACAGTGAAAAAAACACCGCAGCACGTTTTGGCCAAGCGGGCGTCATAAGCTCAGACACAGCTAAAACCGTTGCGTTGGTCATCCCAACAAATGAGGAATGGGTTATCGCAACGGATGCTGCCCGTTTGGCTCAGGAGGTGTAAATGGGCAGACGTATTATGTTAGTGCCGATTTCAACGGGAGTCGGCTTGACTTCAGTTTCTGTCGGTTTAGTTCGCGCACTCGAGCAAAAAGCGGTGAAGGTCAATTTCTTCAAGCCTATCGCTCAGCCACGTAAGGACGAGAGCGGTCCTGAAAAATCAACGCTAATAGTAAGGCACGGCTCCAATATTAGTCCACCTACCCCTTTTGAGCTTACCTACGCCGAAAACATGATTGGTGGTGGCAAAGGGGATGACCTACTTGAGGAAATCGTCGAGCGTTTTGAAAGCGCGACTAACAGTGACGAAGTGATCATCATTGAAGGCATGGTGCCCACCCGTCGCCAGCCGTATGCAGGGCGAGTAAACCGTGAAATTGCACAAGCGCTAGGTGCAGACATAGTGTTTGTGCTCACGCCGGGCAACGATTCAAATGATGAGTTAGAAGATAGATTAGAAATCGCTGCTGGCAATTATGGTGGTGTAAAACACAACCGTGTGTTGGGCTGCATTTTTAACAAAGTCAATGCGCCGCTGGATGAAGAAGGCCGCGCTCGTGCTGATCTGGTTGATCAACACAAACCAGAATTACTCGAAAACGAATGCCATCGTTTAGCGTCTTTGCCAATCTTCCGTAAACATCCGTTTATGTTGCTTGGGATGATCCCGTGGGATTTCGATTTAGTCGCGCCGCGTGTCAAAGACTTAAGTGCCTATCTTGATGCCGAAATCATCAACGAAGGCGATATGGCGCATCGTCGTTTACGCCGCGTTACATTCTGTGCTCGCACCGTATCAAATATTCTTAACCACTTTACCCCAGGCGCCCTGCTGGTAACGCCGGGCGACCGTTCGGACGTATTAGTGGCAGCTTGTTTGTCAGCCATGAATGGCACCAAATTAGGCGCAATTTTGCTCACCGGTGGTTACAAACCGGAAGAGCGCATTATGAAACTCTGCGAGCAAGCGATGCAAACCGGTTTGCCAATCCTTGCGACCCATGAAGATACTTGGCGTACCTCACTGCTGCTGCACAACTTTAATATGGAAGTGCCGTCAGACGATGAACAGCGTATTGAACGGGTTAAGCTCCACAATGCCCAACATATAGATTCTGATTGGTTAGATAGCCTTGCGCAAGGCGTGGCTCGCACGCGCAAATTATCGCCGCCGGCATTTCGTTACTTACTCACCGACCTTGCCCGTAAAGCTCAAAAAACCATTGTGCTGCCAGAAGGTAACGAACCTCGTACGATTAAAGCCGCTGCTATTTGTGGCGAGCGCGGTATAGCCAAGACCATTTTACTTGGCGATAAAGACGAGATCTTACGCATCGCCGAGCAGCAAGGGGTTGAGCTTAACGACAACGTAAGCATTTTTAACCCGGCCGAGCAGCTTGAGCACTATGTTGCTCCTATGGTTGAACTACGTAAGAGCAAAGGTCTTACCGAAGTAGTTGCCCGTGAGCAACTACAAGACAATGTGGTGCTTGGCACTATGATGTTGGCAGAAGATGACGTGGATGGACTGGTCTCTGGTGCGGTCAACACTACAGCCAATACCATCCGCCCTGCTTTGCAGCTGATTAAAACTGCACCGGGTTCGTCTTTGGTAAGCTCAGTGTTTTTTATGTTGTTGCCAGATCAAGTCTTGGTGTATGGCGACTGTGCCATTAACCCCGACCCAAGTGCTGAACAACTTGCTGATATTGCAATTCAATCCGCCGACTCAGCCGCCGCATTTGGCATTGAGCCACGGGTGGCAATGATAAGTTACAGTACTGGTACATCAGGCCATGGTGCAGATGTTGATAAAGTGCGTGAAGCCACAGCAATTGCCAAGCAAAAGCGCCCTGACTTAATGATTGATGGCCCGCTGCAATACGATGCTGCCATTATGGAAAACGTCGCGAAGAAAAAAGCGCCGAACAGCCCAGTTGCGGGTAAAGCAACAGTGTTTGTGTTCCCTGATCTAAACACCGGTAACACCACTTATAAGGCCGTGCAGCGTAGTGCCGACTTAGTCAGTATCGGCCCGATGCTACAAGGTATGCGCAAGCCAGTTAATGATTTAAGTCGTGGCGCGTTAGTGGACGATATCGTCTACACCATCGCTCTTACCGCTATTCAAGCCAAACAATTAGAGCAGCACTAAGCTGCTCTTTTTTGCTTTGCAAGAAACGGTTTTAATTTTAGTTAGTTGTCTATACTATGGTTTAAAGCGACGGAATTGAGCATCACTATGTCTAAGCAAACACTGCAGTTATTACCTCAGAGTTTTACTATTCACAGTTTGGACGAGTCTGCGGCCATTCCTGCTGCGGTGTTCAGTGCTGAGGTGTTTTTTATTGCTAAAACGGCTGATGAACTTTCTATCGTTTGTCCTAGTGATATTGCGATGCCAAGTTACGCCACTGAACCGAATTGGCGAGCACTTGAAGTTATTGGCCCACTGGGGTTTTCCTTAACTGGGATCATGGCAAACTTGTCTGGCGTACTGGCAAAAGCGAATGTCTCTATTTTTGCAATCTCAACCTATGACACTGACTATATTTTGGTAAAGCAACATCAGGTTGACCTTGCGGTTAACGCATTGAAAAAAGACGGTTATCAGTTTTTAAAATCGTAAGGCACTTTGTACTTATCTACCAGTGAACTATGCAAACAACTATCCAGTATTGCCCGATTACCCAAATTGCTGCGCCGCTCTTTAATGTCGCAAGCCCCTTTTCTGGCAAAGTCCACCCTTTAACCCAGCACCCTGAAGCCCTTTTTGCTACTAGCCTGCTTGGTCAAGGTGTGGTGGTAGAACACAACGGTCCTCTCATGGTGTCGCCATTTGACGGTGAAATAGAAGCCATTAAACGTTGTGGCAGTGAATGGATAGTGCGCAACCAACATATTCGCTGCTTATTGAATTTACATCTGCCAGATTTATACCTCTCACCTGAATATCTCAAATTGCAACGCGTGAATTTGGGCCCAGTTGCACTTGGTGAGCCTTTATTGCGCCTTGATTTACCAAGCGATATCAAGCCTATTGCGGCTGTGGTAATATTAAAACCTTATTCATTTAGTGCTTGCTACTATCCGCTTAAGCAAGTCCGAGCGGGAAAAGATCCGCTCCTGACAGTAACCTAGGAAGTTAACTCATGAGTACAGTCATGTACGGTATCAGTAACTGCGATACCATTAAAAAAGCTAAAAAGTTTCTTACTGATGCGAATATCGAATTCACTTTTCATGATTACCGTAAAGACGGTTTAAGCCCGACTCTGCTTGATACTTTGATCGCTGAATTAGGCTGGGAAGCGCTACTAAATAAGCGCGGCACCACATTTCGAGCGCTGAGCGATGAACAAAAAAATAATCTTAATGAGACCAGTGCAAAAGCTATCATGCTAGCACAACCTGCGATCATCAAACGACCGGTATTACTGCACCAAGGTAGCTATCATCTTGGCTTTAGCGCAGCCCAATATCAGGCTTTGGTGTAAGCCATGTCTAACCTCAGCGAAACCGTTAAACTAGCCCAAGCATTAATTCAGCGCCCTTCTGTTACACCAGAAGACGCAGGATGCCAAACCCTTATCAATGAACGCTTGGCCAAACTTGATTTTAATGTTGAAGAACTGTTCTTTGTCGACACGCTCAATACTTGGGCCCGCAAAGGCAACCATGGTCCACACTTTTGTTTTGCTGGCCACACTGACGTGGTACCGACTGGCGATGTTAACGCATGGCATTATCCGCCATTTGCAGGCACCATAGCTGATGGCATGTTACATGGCCGTGGCGCGGCAGATATGAAAGGTGCCTTGGCTGCCATGGTGGTTGCCACTGAACGTTTTGTGCAAAAGCATCCAAATCACCATGGTTCGATTTCCTTTCTAATAACCTCAGACGAAGAAGGCCCCTTTGTAAACGGCACCACAAAAGTGGTTGACTTGCTAGAAACACGGAACGAGAAAATCGACATGTGCTTAGTGGGCGAGCCTTCCAGCCGTGCGCAGTTAGGTGATGTGGTGAAAAACGGCCGTCGTGGTTCATTAACTGGTCACTTAACCATTATCGGTAAACAAGGCCATGTTGCGTATCCTCATTTAGCGAAAAATCCTATTCATATAGCGGCCCCTGTTTTACATGAGCTTGCCTCTACCGTTTGGGACCAAGGTAATGACTATTTCCCTGCAACTAGCTTCCAGATTTCTAATATCCATGGCGGCACCGGTGCCGGTAATGTGATCCCAGGGACGTTAGATGTGCAGTTTAACTTTCGCTTCAGCACTGAATCGAGCGCCGACAGCCTGCAGCAGCGAGTGATTGATATTCTAAATAGTTTTGGCCTGCAGTATAAACTCCATTGGACCCTTAATGGCCTGCCATTCTTAACTGAACCGGGTGAGCTGTTAGATGCGACATTAAAAGCCATCAAAGCCGTGACCGGTATCGACAGCTCCCCAGAAACGTCTGGTGGCACATCAGACGGCCGTTTTATTGCGCAAACAGGCTGTAAGGTTATCGAGCTTGGGCCAATCAATGCCACTATTCATCAAGTAGATGAATGCGTCAGTATCGCAGATTTAGATGCGTTAACGGATATTTATGAGCACATTTTAACTGAGTTACTGGCATGAGAACGCAGCTCGCCGAGGCGCTTGGCTTAAACACTGAACACCTTGTCGCCTGTGGCTCTCAATCGATGCACCGTGAAACACTTAAACCTTGGCTGGCACTACAAGCCGCCGCACGCGATGCCGGTTTTAACTTGCAATTGGCCTCCGCACACCGCGATTTTGCCCGCCAAAACCTGATTTGGCAGGCAAAATTTCAAGGCAAGCGTCCTGTTTATGATTTAGCGGGCAATATGGTCGACATCGAGCCCTTGAATGTGCTTGATAAAGTCCAAGCAATCATGCTTTATTCTGCTTTACCTGGGTTTAGTCGTCACCATTTCGGCACCGATTTTGATGTCTACGATCCAAATCTACTTCGCGAAAATGAACAGTTGCAGTTGACCCCTTGGGAATATTTAGAAGGACCTATGAAGCCGCTTAACGACTGGTTGAATACCCATCTCAGTCAATTTGGCTTTTATCGTCCCTACGATTGTTATCGTGGTGGAGTGGCACAAGAACCATGGCACATTAGTCATAGTCGTGTTGCGGCTGAATATGGTGGGTTATTAACACCAGCGATTGTGGCGGATTTGGCACTAGAGCAGCAAATTGCTGGTGCTGAGGCGATCGCTGCCAACGCGACACTGTTGTTTGAGCGTTTTATCTCTAATGTCGCAAGTCCGACATAAGATTACGCAACTTCATGTCAGCAAAAATCAAAAAGGCCACATAATGGCCTTTTGCAATGGTTGTCAGCAATACTGGTTACTGCTTGTAGTGGCTGAAGAACCTTGCCACTTTTGCCATCGCTGGCTCTAGCTCGTCTTTATGTGGCAAAAAGACCACACGGAAGTGGTCCGGTTTTGGCCAATTGAACGCGCGACCATGCACCAATAAAATACGCTCTTCACGTAATAGGTCGAGTACCATACGTTCATCGTTTTTAATGTTGAAGCGGGCTATGTCCACTTTAGGAAATGCATATAGAGCGCCGCGTGGTTTAGTACAGCTTATCCCGTCAATTTCATTTAAGCCTTGCCACACAATGTTGCGCTGTTCAAAGAGCCGCCCACCGGGCTGGATCAATTGATCGATTGATTGCACACCACCGAGCGCTTGTTGAATGGCAAATTGCGCTGGCACGTTGGCACATAAACGCATCGACGCAAGCATGTCTAAGCCTGAGATCAAATCACTCATCAGGCCAATTTTACCGCTCAGTACCATCCACCCCATACGCAACCCTGCTGCACGGTATGTCTTTGCTAGGCCATTGAATGTAATAAATGGTAAATCGTCACACAGTGACGCGATAGAAATGTGCTTCGCATCGTCGTAAAGAATTTTTTCGTAGATCTCGTCACTCAACACAAGCAGGTTATGCTCGCGCGCAATATTCAATAATTCCTGTAAGAGCGCTTCACTGTATACCGCTCCGGTTGGATTGTTAGGGTTTATCAATACCAAAGCTTTGGTGCGTGACGTCACTTTTTTACGAATATCCGCGATATCTGGGAACCAGTCTTGTTCTTCATCACACAGATAGTGCACTGGCGTCCCGCCTGCTAGCTTTACAGATGCAGTCCAAAGCGGATAATCAGGTGCTGGAATCAGTACCTCATCGCCATCGTTTAATAACGCCTGAGTGACCATCTGAATAAGTTCACTGACACCATTACCGATGTAAATATTATCGACGCTAATATTAGGTAGTTTCTTCTGTTGATAATGCTGATAAACAGCAACGCGCGCCGAATATAGCCCTTTAGAGTCACAATAGCCTTGCGCCGCGTATAGGTTGCGAATGATATCGCGATGCATATCTTCAGGCATGTCGAAGCCAAAAGCAGCCGGATTACCAATATTCAACTTGAGGACTTTTAACCCGTCTTCTTCCATTTTTTTTGCTTGAGCCAGAACTGGCCCGCGGATGTCGTAACAAACCCCATGCAGCTTGTTACTTTTTGTAATTTTTGACATTTTCCCCCCTCTGTAGACAACTAGAATAGCCTACTGTGGAGGGAAAAAACCAGAGGGAAAATCATGTCGCAACAATGAATTTTATTCAATTGTGACAAATTAGCTGTTGGCGTCTACCCAAGCCTGTAAACGGACTTTAGAACCCGCAACTTGTTCGGCTAAATTGTCTGCCATTTCTTTTGCCATCGCAAAATCATCTTGCATCAAAGACTGCTCAATCGCCCGCGCCACATTGCTTAAGCTAATGGCACCAAATTGCGCGGCATTCGACTTTAAACTGTGTGCATGCCTAATGGCGGCTTGTCTGTCGATATGTAAAGTCAGCATGACTTCGGATTCTAACCGCTCAAACTCACTGCAACAAAAAACCACGGTATCAACAAACTGCTCACCTAACAGTGACTGCATGCTTTCTAACGCGTCTTCATCAATTGTTACATTCATACTTTTTCCTTAGCCACTTACCTGATAAACTCAGCCCAAATTTCCAGCACTCGTATTAATGCTAGTCAAATCTTGATATTAAGCAACGCATTTTAACGTATTTGCTCGCTTGATAACATGCTAAAATGAAGCGAGAACATTGATTTAACTCGGTAAACCGATAGAAATTTGTATGACAAACCGAAGCTTATGCACTCGTTGTGGCTACGTTATCAACACTTGTTTGTGCGCGGCGCTACAGCAGCCCATTACAAACCAATGTCGAATACTTATCTTGCGAGACACTTCCGAAGTCAGCAACGTAAAAAACACCGCACATTTACTGAAGCTCGGCTTGGCACGATTAGACATTATAGATGGGGATGCACCGCCGCATTTTGCCGCTGCACTACAACAGCTTGACCCAACTACAACAGCACTGCTGTACCCAGGTACGCAAGCCCAGTTGCTGCCTCAAACTCCCAAAGAAGCAATAGCCAAATTTAGCACTTTAGTAGTTCTAGATGGCACTTGGAAGAAAGCTTATAAGCTTTTTCAACAACTCCCAGAACTCAAACGCTTTTCACAAGTTTCTTTTGCTACAGTGCCTGCATCGCAATATGTGATCAGAAAAGCCGAACAATCTTACAGCTTATCTACGCTTGAAGCTGTTGCGCTGTACTTACATTATACCGAAGCACTGGATCCCAAACCTTTATATCAATTACTTAGTGCCCTCATTGAGCAACAAACTCAGTACATGCCAGCTGATGTAAAACGCCGCTATTTGGGTGAAAATATATGAAGAATGTCGCTTCACGCTCAGGTCCAGATTATCGTTTTGGCGATCAGGTGGATTTTGACGATATCCGTATTACCTTTGGCTTTAATACCATCAAAATTGGCAGTTGGGTCACAAAACAAGAACGTTTAGTTGCAGCCAACTTGCTTTACGATGCCTTGGCAGATCTCACCCAAATCTTAGCTATTCCGCCACTCATGATTGGTCTGCGCCAAACATTGAACCTTGCCTATGGCACCGGTGGTAGAGCTGGGGTTCAAGCGCATTACGATGCAACAAGCCGCACGCTTGCCATGGCAAAATTTGCCGGCGCTGGTGCACTTGCACATGAATGGTGGCACGCTTATGATCACTATATCGCCAAGCACCTATTCAGCGCAGCAAGGCCTCTAGACTTTGCTTCGTCAATGTGGCTAAAACGTGATGATGTTCGCCCTCATCAACTCAATGAATTACTCAATCGCTACTTTTCGGCGGTATTTTTAAGCCCAGATAAAAAAACACAAAGCCACTTTGTAATGCAAGCGGTGAGTTTAGACCAAGCCCAAGGTGGGTATTATTACGCTCGCCCAGAAGAGTTAACGGCACGGGCATTTGAATGGATAATCGCGCAGCAACAGGAACTGCAAAATTCATATCTGGTCTCTGGGGTACTTAATTCATCGCTAGCTCAAGCGGGTGGATTTCCAGCAATGTCACAATATCAGCAATTAGCTGGACCACTACTCCGATATTTCAGTTACTTAGGCTGCTTGTTGCATCCAAAGTAATTTGAGAACTGCCCAGCCAGTCGCGATATTCACTAAACGACATTGGCCGCGCAATATAGTAACCCTGCCCGTAATTACAGCCTTGGCGTTTTAGCATCATATAGCACTTATGGCTTTCAATACCTTCGGCAACTACTTTAGCCCCTAAGCTGTGCGCCATATCACAAGTTGCCTTGCAAATGGTTTGGTTGGTTGGCATATTCTCCATGTTCATTACAAATTGTTTATCAATTTTAAGTTCGTCAAAACCTAAGTGCGTTAAATAAGCCAGTGATGAATAGCCAGTACCAAAATCATCAATCGCCATTTTCACCCCAATTTGCCGGTAATCTTCAAATACTCCACGGATGGCACTGGCGTTGCCTATAGTCGCAGATTCAGTAATTTCCAAGGTGATTTTCGACGGTGCCAACTCCAATTGCGTCAGCAAAGTGATCAGGTGTACAGGCAGCTCTCTGCGCGCTAAATCTTTACCCGATATATTTAACGACAACATATGTTCGGCATGAATGTCCACCAGCTCTTTCTGATAAGTTAGGCCTTTTTCAATGACCCATTCGGTTAGTTCGTGGATCATGCCTGATGATTCGGCAATTGGAATAAATTGATCTGGGGGAATGTGACCTAATACCGGATGTTGCCAGCGCAAGAGAGCCTCGGCTCCGTAGACTTGCCCAGTCTGAAGATTCACTTGTGGCTGTAGATAAAGTTCAAACTGATTTTGCTCAATTGCGTCCTTTAAAGCTGCGGAGATCTTAACTCTTCGCTCAGACATCACCGAATTTGCAATATCAAAAATATGCCAACGATCAGCACTAATGGTTTTCACTGATAGTGCTTGCAGTGCTCGTTGTACTAACTGATCAGGATTACTTGCATGGAGTGGAAAATTCGCTACGCCCACCTCCATCTGGTCAACCAATTGCGCGCCTTTAAATTTAACTCCCTCCTCAAACACAGAAGACAATAAACACACATATTGCTCAATTTGGCTAAGCTCCATTTTGCCTTCAAGCACAATTGCAAAAACGCTATCTTCAAGACGATATACGTACACATTACCTTGCTCGGTGGTTTCAATCACAGATTTGGCCAACACAGATAATTGGTCGTTAAGCTTGTTTAGTAAGATCTTCAAGTGCTTTTGCGCATAGTCCATACCAAAATTAATGCGCGTTTGTTCAATCACCAAAGGTTTAAATAACAACAAAGTATGTTCACGGTTGTGTTCGACTAATGCTTTGAGGTTTTTGAATAAGAAGGTTCGATTTGGTGCTCCAGTTTCGCTATCGTGCTGAGCATAAAAAGTAAATGCCTGTTTTCGTTGCTGTTCTCTTAAAAACATCGCCAGACTTAAACAACCAACATGGGCAACCATAGCAACATGCACAGTAAAGTGCATCGACCAAGGTAAGCGGACACCAAATTGCACCAATAGCCAGTAAGTAAAAAGCACCAGCAGCATTACCCACGCAGCCAACACTACATTGGTTGCGATAGACTTTCTGCGGTAATAGCTTATCATCCACAAATTGACCATTGCTCCGGCCACGATAAGACAGGCAATAACTTGAAACGGCAACGTTAAGGGGCTAATTACCACCATCCCAGCAAGTACAACTAGGGTTACAATTGCAATGTGTAAACCCTGATTAAACTTAGGGTCGTGGTCTTTTAACCGGTAAGTCATGCGATAAAAGCTGAGCGAAAGTACAATTGCTAAGATTATCCAGACATCCTGTAACGCAACCAAAGCGCGACTCACTGATGGCGAAAACAACGTTGCAGCTATGTTGCTCATACTGAGCATCAAGAGTGTGATACTGGCAAAGTATCCCGCGACATAGCCTGAAATTGGGTTTTTAGTAACAATCGCGACAACCGCAATAAAAACCGCAATAAAACTGATTAGGCCAATCTCAAGCCCCAACCAAGCTTGATTGCGGCTGTTGATTGCAAAGTAGCTTTCAGGGGTCAGCACTTGCAGCTTGATTTTATCTTTGAATGGCGCTTCAAATCGCAGATATAGGGATGGGTTACCTTTAGCTGACACAAAAAGTACGTGTTCAGCACTTATGTCTTTGTCGTCATGTGGTTTTAATTCTGCGGCTAGCTCACTGGCATTGACGGGCGTTACAGTACCTATTGAGGATGAGACAAGCTGTTGTCCAAACTGATTAAAAAACGCAACCTTCAAGCCAAAAGTCGCTGGCACTACAATCACATATTCTGCCTCAGCACGAGAGCTGTCTAAATGCAAGCTAACCCAGTGCGCCAAATTACGCTCAGTAATAATCACAGCATCGCCCATTAACGACACTTGCTCGGTTTGCTGTAAAACGCGATCTGGCGTATTTTGGTTGCTTGGATCAGTCCAATAGGTGGCACTAAAATGAGGTTTTTTGCTGCCAAACTCAGCAGCAGAAGCCAGTGCACCATTCATTAGGATAAAAGCGAATATCCCAAAGATAAGACTGAGCAACCGGCGCATTTGCATTTCGACCTCCTTGAACTGAAAACGCCGAAGCTTAAATTCAGTATGTAAGAAGGTCAGGAAATTACCAGTTTTAAGGTAAGAAAATACCTGTTTGGGAAAACTAGTGGAGCGAAAGAAGTAAAACTCAAGCTTTCGCTCTACCACATTTGGTTAGCTATTGTCGTCGCTGATACGGCTGGCAACCGCGCTGTTCTGCCCTTTATATTTTGCGTCTTTACGCTTGTTATAAGGGGAATCCGCGGGACTTGTCATAGTTTCAAAACTTAAAGCACCTATTTTCATTTTTGGTCGTAGTGCCAGTGGTAATTTACCCGAGTTATAAAACTCTAAAACAATATTACCAGACCAACCTGGGTCAATACGATGCGCTGTCACGTGAACCATAAGCCCAAGCCTAGCAAGCGATGAGCGGCCATCTAACCAACCGACCAAATCATCTGGAATGTCAACCGACTCATAGGTCATTGCTAGTGCCAACTCTCCAGGATGGAGGAAAAATGCTTGACCTTCAGCCAGTTCGATTTCATCGCTCATGATAGACTCCATCGCGGCATTGATCTGTTCTTTCTTACCGCTTAAGTCAACATACGGTGCTGCGTGGTCTTGAAATACGCGAAACTTGCTGCCAAGTCGTAAATCAACGGTGATCCCTGAGATCATATCGTCGCTTGGCATTGGGGTAATACTGATTTTCCCTGACGCCAAGGCTTCTTTAATGTGTTTGTCTGAAAGTCTCATTGTGTTAATCGTCCGTTATGACAATCTCCACCGCAGTGGCGGTGTGTGTCTGATAATATAATGTACTGGCAAGCTGCCGCGCAGCACTTTGGTACAGCGGTGCCAGCTCATCATGACGGCTATCGCTCCCCGCTTCGCCTTGCTCTCGGATACCTACATGTAGCGGGATCTCCGCCAACAAGGGTACACCGTGGCGCATAGCTAAACGTTTACCACCATGCTGACCAAAAACCGCTGTTTCGCTACCACATTGATTGCAAACAAAAAAGCTCATATTCTCAATTAAGCCAAGAATGGGCAGATTCACTTGCGCAAACATAGCAATGCCTTTTTGCGCATCAGCCAATGCTAAATCTTGCGGGGTCGTTACAATAACAGCGCCACTGGCTGGGACTTTTTGTGTCATGGTAAGTTGGATGTCGCCCGTCCCCGGCGGCATGTCTACCAATAAATAATCAAGCTCACCCCAAGCCGTTTCGTTCAACAGTTGCTGAAGCGCTTGTGATGCCATCGGCCCACGCCATACAGTTGCTTGCTCCGCAGGCACCAAAAAGCCTATCGATTGCGCTGCGATATCATGTTTTTTTAGCGGTAACAACGTTTTGTCGTCCGCAGCCTCGGGTCTTGCGTCCAAGAGACCCAACAAGCTAGGTAGCGAAGGCCCATAAATATCCGCATCGAGTATGCCAACTTTTGCACCCTCATCTCGTAATGCTAACGCTAAATTCACTGTTGTGGTTGATTTACCAACGCCGCCTTTACCAGAAGCAATTAACACTATGTGCTTAATATCCTTAAATTGATTTTGCTTGGGTAAACTCACTCGGCATTCGACTTCACACTCTTGGCCGCTTTTACCATTCAGATACGCGGCTATTTCTGGCGCACTTTGTTTCGCAGCAAAAGGCAATTGCAACGTTATCTTTAGCTTGGCTTGTGAAATACTGACGTCATTGAGCCATTCAGCCGCAATACCAACTGGAAACACCTCCGAGCGAAAGCCACTTAACCAAGTAATGAGCTCTTGCTGCAATGGGTTTTCTTTTTTAAACCATTTGCCCAAATTGAACATAGTAATAAAAACACGAATCTATGATGAAAAAAGCTTGGGAATTATGTAACATTCAGCACATTAACACCAGTCTCATCGTGGTGAATTGCCTTAATAGCAGACCAATTTGCCCAAAGCGTATTAATTGACGGAATCACAGCATGACTAAGAGAAAAATTCTCATCACCAGCGCCCTGCCCTATGCCAATGGCCCAACGCATTTAGGCCACTTGTTAGAATATATTCAAACAGATATTTGGGCTCGCTTTCAGAAAATGCGTGGTCATGAAACCTATTATGTCTGTGCCGATGATGCGCACGGCACGCCAATCATGCTTAATGCCCAAAAACAAGGCTTAACACCTGAAGAAATGGTGCGTAATGTCAGTGTTGAACGTCAGCGCGATTTCGCTGATTTTAACATTGAATTTGACAACTACCACAGCACCCACAGCGAAGAAAACAAAGTCCTTGCGGAGCTTATTTATAATCGCTTAAACGCAGCGGGTTACATCAAAAAGCGCACTATTTCGCAGTTATTTGACCCTGAAAAACAAATTTTCTTACCTGACCGTTTTGTTACCGGCACTTGCCCAAGCTGTAAAGCCGAAAACCAAAATGGTGATAGCTGTGACGCATGTGGCGCTACTTACAGCCCAACTGAGCTTATTAGTCCTCGCTCTGCGATGTCGGGCGCGGAGCCTGTACTTAAAGATTCTGAACACTACTTCTTTGATTTGCCAGCCTTTGAAGGCATGTTGAAAAACTGGCTGCACTCAGGTTCGCTTCAGCAAGAAATGGCCAATAAGCTTGAGGAATGGTTTGCAGAAGGTCTACAGCAGTGGGATATCAGCCGTGACGCACCATACTTTGGTTTTGAGATCCCGGGCGCACCGGGTAAATATTTCTATGTATGGCTAGACGCACCTATCGGCTATATGGCGAGCTTTAAAAATCTTTGCGACAAAAAAGGCCTAGATTTTGATGCGTTTTGGGCTGAAGGCTCTGACGCTGAGCTGTACCACTTTATTGGTAAAGACATTATTTACTTCCACAGCCTATTTTGGCCAGCAATGCTAGACGGTGCTAAGTTCCGTAAACCAACTAACATTTTTGCCCACGGTTTTATTACCGTCAACGGCGCAAAAATGTCGAAGTCGAAAGGCACTTTTATCAAGGCACGTACTTATTTAGACCATTTAGACCCAGAGTATCTACGTTATTACTACGCGGCCAAACTCAATAGCGGTATTACTGATCTTGACATTAACCTTGAAGATTTTGCGCAGCGCGTGAATTCAGACTTAGTGGGCAAAGTCGTTAATATTGCCAGCCGCTGTGCAGGTTTTATCACTAAACGTTTTGACGGCAAACTGAGTGACACTTTGGCTGAAGTCGAACTATTTAATGAGTTTACCACAGCCAGCGAGCGTATTGCTGACCACTATGAAAATCGCGAGTTTGGCCGTGCAGTACGTGAGATCATGGCACTCGCCGACAAAGCAAACCAGTATATTGATGCCGCGGCGCCTTGGGTGCTCGTTAAAAATGAAGACACCCAAACCCAAGCCCATGATGTGTGCTCAATGGGTATTCAGCTGTTCAAAGTGATCATGACTTATTTGAAACCAGTATTACCAGGCATGGCCAGTAATGTTGAGCAATTCCTAAATACTCAATTGAGTTGGGATGCTGTTGCCACGCCATTACTTGGGCATCAGATCACCGCATTTAAGGCGCTAATGCAACGTGTTGAAATGGATAAAGTGAATCTTATGTTAGACGAATCAAAAGAAAGTTTAGCGGCTAAAACGACTATCGATCCAAATAGCCCATTGGCCAAAGAGCCTATCGCTGCTGAAATTGAGTTTGATGACTTTGCGAAAATTGATTTACGCGTCGCTTTGATTGCCAAAGCCGAGCATGTTGAAGGCGCTGAGAAGTTACTAAAACTGACTCTCGACTTAGGTGGCGAGACCCGTCAGGTGTTTTCTGGTATCAAGTCGGCCTATCAACCAGAACAATTGGAAGGTAAGTTAACTGTGATGGTTGCCAACCTTAAACCTCGTAAAATGCGTTTTGGTATGTCTGAAGGTATGGTGTTAGCAGCAGGCCCTGGTGATAAAGAAATTTACTTACTGAACCCAGATTCAGGTGCCAAACCAGGCATGCGCGTGATGTAAACTCACCAAATTGGCAAAAGGCTGCCTCATTCGATGCAGCCTTTTTCATTTCATCTACACTGAGAAACAAGTTTTAACTGTGGCCGACGCCATTCAACACGAATATCCACAACCTTTCACCAATCCAAATTGCAAAGAAATACTTGGGTTTACTGTAAGTAAAGTGCTATCAAGTAGGTCTGTTAGTTATTCTTATTTGTTCGGTACGCTCGATGCTGCAATTTGTTGTTTTATGCGCGCTGCTGCTCGCTTTGGTAATTCCGCCAGTAAACGCTGCTATTATTGATTGGCATGGTGAAAAGCGCCTCAGTACTGAACAATTTGAAACCGCCAAACGTTGGCTAGATTTTGGCATAAAAGCGACCACCCATGTAATTGGTCCATTACCGCAAACAACATTACCAATTCACTTAAAGCCACGCTACTTTGCCAGTGAGCCTGTGCCTTGGGCATTTATTCGCCGTGCACAAACGGCAACCCAGTATGATGGCATTGAACTACAATATTATCGTTATGCGTCATTCACGGCCCTGCAACAAGATTGGACGCTCTACCATGAGCTGGTGCACCTTTATCACCCTTATCTTGGACCACAAAACAGTTGGCTCAGCGAAGGTCTTGCAACCTATTTACAGCAACATATTTTGTTGAATGCTGGCATTATTAGTCCGGCTGAATTTACTGAACGGCTGGTTGCTGGTTTAAATCGTGGTAAAAAGCAAACCGTAAAAATAACAGGGAGCTTAAGTGCGGTGAGTCGTGCTATGTATGAAAAACGCGCCCAGCAGCGGGTTTATTGGTCGGGTACTGCTTTTTTTATTGAGGCAGAATTGCAGCTCAAGGCTAAAGGCACTTCGGTCGCCAAGATCCTTGCCAGCTACAATCAGTGTTGCCGTGAAAAAGACGATAACGCTGAGCAGTTTATCACCAAATTAGATAGGCTTGCGAAAGGCCCAATTTTTAGTAATCTTTATGCTCGTTATCAACAAAGGTTGGACTTTCCAACCGTAAGTGAAACAGATATTCATTTACTCAGCCACGCGAAAATACTCGCACTAAGCATCTGATTTAGCGCAACCATTTGCAATGGTGTGGTCGACAGCTTCAATTAAGTTCTGTACTCGTACATCCAAAATATCCAATTGCTGATTTTTCAACGCGGCGTCCAACTCCTGAGCGGCTTTTTGAATGTCGATACAATCAAACATGCCCGCAGTCCCTTTTATCGCGTGTACCGATTTACTTAACCCGTCATAGTCTTGATACTTAGCTTGATTCTGTAACTGTACTTTTTGCTCATGTAAGCCATTTAAATATTTCTGTTGTAACGCACTAAATTCTTCTTGCGGTAACTCCACTTCTACAGGTGCAGGGGCATTTAGATAGTAAGCCACTTTACGGGCAAATAAGGTACGGTCGATAGGTTTTGCCAAATGGTCAACAAAACCAAGCTTGAGATAGCGTTCGACCTCGTGCCGCATAGTATTAGCGGTGAGCGCAATCACTGGCACACTCGAACCTGTTGCTTGAATAAAGTTAAGCGCTTGTTCGCCATCCATAACTGGCATCTGAATGTCCATTAAGATCAAATCAAACTCTTGATCTAGTACCGCTTGGACTGCCAGTTGACCATTCTCCACACAAATAACAGTCAATCCCATTCGCTCAAGAATACGTTTAATAAGTTTGCGATTGTCTTCATGATCTTCCGCTAATAACACCTTGCCGCTGAGCTGTGCCTCGTTCGCTTCGTTAGTTTTATATTGTTGTGGCTCACGATGAATATCTTCAAAACGTTCAATCCAGCGCGTTTTTTCAGTCAAATAGAGCCCTATATCTAAGGTGAATTCAGTGCCAGAGCCAACTTCGCTGTCTACACTGATATCGCCATCCAGTTTCTGCGCTAAGCTTTTTGAGATATTTAAACCAAGCCCAGTACCGCCATACTTACGGCTGGTTGATGAGTCGGCTTGATAAAAAGCAGTAAATAGTTGTCGCTGTTCTTCAGACGTCATACCAATACCTGTATCGCGCACTCCCACCAACAAACGCTTATTTTGCTGTCTGACGGAGATAGCGATTTTACCCACTGACGTAAACTTCATCGCGTTGGAGGTTAAATTGAGCAAGATCTGCCGAAAACGAGTTGGGTCAATTACGATATAATCAGGGAGCGGGAAATGATAGGTTAGTTCAAACTCAAGTCCTTTATCGCGAATTTGTTTGCCAAGTAACGACTCAACTTGGGCAATGGTATCAAACAGGTTCGCTTCCACCAGCTCAACTTCGAGTTTATTGGCCTCAATTTTTGACATGTCGAGAATGTCGTTTATCAGTCCAAGTACATGTCGCGCATTTTGTAGCACAATACTGATAGCATGGTTTCTTTCATTGGGTTTAATATCGCCCAAAATAATACCATCGGCATAACCTATGATAGAAGTCATAGGCGTGCGGATTTCATGGCTCATATTCGCCAAAAAACGACTTTTAGCTTCGCTGGCATCACGTAATTCTGATGCCAGTAACTCCAGCTCATAAGTGCGTTTTAGGACTTTGGCCTCAAGGTTTTTATTAAGCTCAAGGTTGTCTTCATGCAACAAACGGAACTTGTCGGCAACAGCGAAAGCCAGCAACATGGCATCAGCTGCTGTGCCCATCAACCCAATCAAGTACAAGTTAACGCTGAGCTGCGGCAAAATACCTAAGTTGGTAAGATTCCCCACCATATTGGGGATAGCCATCGCAACATAAGCTAGAACAAAATAGCGGGCTGGCTTAAAGCCTTCCAAAATACACTTAATGCCGATATACAGACCAAGGCACAGCGCAACCGCTGTGACTAAAGTCGACCACAGGAAACCAAAACCGGGGAACAAAATGCAAAACGGCACCCCCATAGTGGCAATCACGCCAACAAATATCGAGGCTTGTGCTAAGTGTGGATGAGAATCCTTTAATCTTAATAAGTTATTGTAAAATAATATATTGGTGATTGGCGTCAAGGCGAAACCGAGCCAATGTAAATGCGCTGAGTAAACCCCAAATAACTGATCAGAAACATGGAAGAAATGACTCCATGCAAACACCCAACACGCGGTAAAAGCGGCATAATACAGGTGCGTCGCGTCCTTAGAACCAACGTAAATCAGTAAGTTGTACAAACCAAGTACAATACCTACACCAAAACATAAGGTCATGATGAGGTTTTCCCACACCACCTGACTTTCAAATGCTTCTATTGGCTTTAGCACAAGCTTAGTGGGTGTATAGAAAAAATCGCTCTCAAACAGCGTGACTAGCGTGTACTTTTCACCTGGCTTTAAAACGATGCGATTACCGTAATGAAATGGGAACTCGTTCCTCGCGTTACCACCCGTTACGTAGCGGTCAACACTAGTGCGGGTATATAAGCGCGATTCAATTCGCGATACCACGGTATTGTAGGGATAGAGCACCAATTCCTCACGCATCGACGCATTGGTGATATCAAGCACAAGCCAATAGCGACCGCCAAATAAAGCCGTACTTTCAAGTTTAGGTAACGCCTTGGCCCACTGCGCTATGTCATCATATTCTGAAGGAAAGCGAGTATGCTCCGCTGAGGCGTAGAGTGAGGCGACAGCATGGAGGTTTTCATCTTGGCGGCTATCGCTATAGACAAATTCCTGCGCATGCGCAAAGCTGCTTATTAACAACAATACTACTAAGCTAAGTAACCAATTTCGCATGCAATCGCCTTGTACATCTTATAATTATTATCGAGCTTAAAACGCCAATTTGAAGCTTGCGCCAAATCGTCGCCCTTCTCCTTTAAAGTCTTCTAACATACCCAAAAAGTTTGATAAATCGAACTTCAGGTGACTATATTCCTGATCAAACAGGTTTTTACCCCACACGCTTAGCGACCAATTTTTTCCTTGATACGCCATTTGACCATGCCACAAGGTATACCCCGCTTGCATTGCATAGGGGTTTTCATTTTGATCGAAATAATATTCCGATTGGTAATCCAGCCCCAAGGTTAAACTCACTGGCAGCGCAGTTAGTTGATAATGCAGTTCAGCGCTAGCATTCCACTTGGAGGTAAACGGTAAACGCTTATCCGTGAGAATCACACCTGCGGGGTCAATATACTCATCAAACTCCGCATCTGGGATGTAGCCAATTAACAGTTTGGTCGACAATGCGGCGGTTGGTTGGTAATAAACCTCTAACTCAGCCCCTGAAATTGTCGAATTACCGACATTCTTAAGGAGTTGCAAAGGTACTTGACCTGCAACTGACGACGGCTGATTCATAAATACCTGTTGATCGCGGTAATCGTAGTAAAAGGCCGCCATGTTTGCAGTCAGCTCACCTGAAGGTGCGTGATATTTTAAACCAACTTCATGAGCATTCAGCTTTTCTGGGCCATATTCTGCAAGCTCGGCCTGTTCTAATGAGGACAAAAATCCGCCATTATAACCACCGCTTTTCACCCCATTTGAAAAACTATAATAGCTGTCAAGTGTTGCCGACCATTTACGATGCCATGCAAATTTACCTGACACATTATTGTCCGTTACTGCTCCGTCAACCTGATAAAATGGGATCCAGATCCCTGCTAACTGAGTAGCATCGGCGACAACATTCAGTTGCGTGACAGAATCATAGTCAAACGATTCATGACTGTAACGTAAGCCAAATAGCAGCACATCATTATCGGTTACACGCCATTCATACTGCCCAAATAACGCCAACTCTTCACTATCAATACGATTGTCGTACAAAAATGTTGCGGTTAACGTTGCGGGCAACATACCTCGAAAGTCATGTAAAATATCGTTGAGGTTATCTTGCTTAATTTGCTCAAACTGGTGATAAGCACCTAAAGTTAAAAAACCACTGGCACTATTTTGCTGCCATTGCAGCTCGTTGCTGACAAGTTTAGTTTCTAAACCTAGATAACCTTCACACAAATTCGCCGGACTACCATCACAGTTAAAGTGATGTAACCTATCTAACTGACTAAATTGGCTAAGGAATACCAAGTCGGTGTCCTCATCAACATGCCATTGATAGTTAGCCTTTATGCCATTTGCTGCGGTGTGATGTGGCGAATCATTATTCACCGACACTTGCCAAAAATCATCACTGCCATCGTTAAAACCAAACGAGTCATAACATTGGCTTGAACCAGCAAGCTCTGGGCTACAGCGAGCGCCAGAAAGCGGATCAGCAATTACGCCAATACTTCCGACAGGTTGGACAATACCATTCCAGTGCGAGAAATATGCTTGAACATAAAGATCCGAATCATCATTCACCACTTTTATTCCGAGCCTGCCGTTATTCTGTTCCATACCCGCGGTTGGCGCCGCTACAAAGGTATTTTCTGTGGTGTAGTCGTAACGGTTATGACTGAGCGCAACACGCGCGGCGACTTTATCACTTAGCATCAGGTTTGCTGCGCCTTCTAGAGCGCGATAAGCATCGCTCCCCACATCAGCGCGGATATATCCAGAATCATTAAATTCAGGGCGTACTGAACGAATTAAAATCGCTCCACCGGTACTATTACGCCCAAACAAGGTGCCTTGCGGGCCTTTAAGTACTTCAACCTGCTGTACATCATATAGATTGACTAGCTGATTGTTCGCTGACCCTACTGGCAAACCATCTACATACATAGCAATTGGCGAAGTATTTGCAGTGTTATAATCAATTAATCCCACTCCGCGTATATTAATCGCTGGCGTTGTACCCTCAGCCGCATTTTGACTGATTTTTAGATTTGCAGAGAAACGTCCAAGTTCAGTTGCATCTTTTAGATTGCTACGAGCTAATTCTTTATTGGTGATCACCGTGACACTAATTGGCACATCCGCATTTTGCTGTGCCCGTTTTTGTGCATATACTTCAATTACTTCCATGTCTGTCTCAGCAACTGAAGCATCATTTTCGGCTGCCGCATACACAGGAGAGTAGATTATTGCACTAATAGCAGTAAATAACGCAGAGATTTTGTTCATTTATTAACCCTCATACTGCAAGGGGTAAGCTGGTTTATAATTCGCTTACTCCTTGCATTGAATGCCATCTGAATTGGATTATAGACGATGGCGATTACAAAACGACAAACTAACTGCATAAAATATCAATATTTAAATGTATTTCTCGGTAAATATTCAAAAACTGGACAAATTACCTCAAACTGCGCCAAAAGGTGCAAAGCCATTTTCCCCAGAAATTGGAATATTTGCGCCAGAAATCGAGCGGGCGGTTTGCATACCCGCCATCACCGCCGCCTCAACACATCCGGCATTCACTCCTGTTTTAATCCAATCACCAGTTAAAAACAAATTGTTAAACTGACTCCCATCTGTAGCCAAACGATATTGACTTGAACCTGCCACTGACAATACATAGCGCTCACTGGGATCAACATTGACCCGCCAATACTGCGCGTCGAACCTTGCATCCCCTGTCAATTCCGGCTCTGCAAACAGGACTTGCCAATCAAACCCATTGGCGTTGTATGCCAAGGGCCAAAGCGGCTGCATCCCAGTCAACAGTTTATCCATGGCTGCCGTTTTTACTTTGTCCTTCATTGCCAATGGAAATCCATGCGCTGTCTGGGCTGGATATTCAGCGCAAGGAAAGGCACCACAGAAATAAGCCACATTGGCAGGTTCCGTCGCGCCTTGCCAATGCTCCTTGTTGAGTAAATTTGCCATACCAGCCCAAGTGTCAAAAGGCTCAGAATAGGCGCTTAAAATCGGTCTTTCTTCACTAGCAGGTATATTTGTAAAACCCAGTTGCTCGTCCGTTTTGTTTAACCACAATTGGAAAGCTTGCGTTGCCACCGCTTTGATTTCAGTGGCTTGTCGATACAAGGCATGATCCTGATTAAGGAGTTTCGGACATAAATGAACCAAACCAGCAACTGAGATACCAAATATCACTTTATCGAAGTCCACACCAACCTTAAGCAACTTGCTCGGTAAAGGTTTACCAAACTCAGCTTGATAAAGTGCTGGGTAATTACTCCAAAATGACTCTAAATTGACCTGATTTGCTTTAATGAGTGCCGCTTCAGCATCGACCACCTGCTCCAATAAAGGTTGCGACGGCCAGCAAGGCAAACCTTTCACATCCACTAATGGCTCATAAGGTGGTGACTTTAGCGTTACTTGCTGAGTCATTTTAATGTTGCTAACGTGCCATTCACCAAACTGATCTTGCGCGCAGTCCAGTTCATCAACTTGATGGAAAAACTCAAACTTCACACCACGTTCTTTTAACAATTCGTAAATCGGTGCGAAAATTACATCCCCCATCCCAGCTTGCATTTTCCACATCACGCCGCCGCGATAACACAACATAATGCGCAGCATTGCCAGAGTTGCGACTCCTGCTTCTACATTAGGGCGCGCAAAATCGCCATCCACATAGCCAAACACTAAATCGTAAAACCCCCGCACTGGTGCTGAGTCGACCGAATATTGTTGGTTTGCGCCATGGCGGGTTAACCATTGACGAAAATCATATTGATTAATCGAGCCAAAACCTCGGCTTATGACTTTATCGCGCAGCATGCCAGTTAAAATGGTGATCGCGAGGTCGGCACAAATATAAGCGCGCCGTAACTCAGCATGATCATCCAATACATCGACTAATTCACTGTTTAACCAACGACGGAGCTTACGCACCATATACCAAACCACTAAATGGTCACGCTTTTCATCACTGCGTTTATCCTGCGCGCGTTGCGCCAGAAATTGACTAAGCTGCTGACCCAATAGTTTTGGTTCTGACCAGATCTCTTTAGCTTCATCTTTTACCTGCGAAAACCACTGTGTCACATGCGCTTCAGCATTATCCCAAGTGGACTCCACACTATTGACCAAATGGCGCAACAAATGTCGGTCACGCGATTTCTTGGTTTGCACTTTAGTGGCTTTAGCCACTTTCTTCGCTTCGTCTTGCAGGTCGGCAATAAATTTCTCTAGCCACGCCACAAGCATTTGGATAAATTGCCAAAAATGGAGATCTAATGTGCCGTCGGCGGGGTTGCCTGGGATCTCTGGAAAATCTATCGGCCAAGTTTGCCACTTGTTTTCAATCAATTCCTGTAAAACCACAAAACTGTGTGGTAAAAACGCTTGTTGCCAACTTGCCAGCGGTACCGTTGCTGGGCGTCCGAGCTTGTCATAAACCAGCTCCATAGTGCGAAACGCATTAACATAGGCACCAAACCACACGTGCAAGCCATGCTCTTCAATGCGTTGCCCCATCTCGGCATTACGACCACTAGCACCTTTGCCACCGAGCCGCCAGCCTAATTGATAGACAGTAAGATCGTAACTATCTTGCCAGTTCTCTTGCTCAGTAAGATATACCGCAGCGGTCATTGCAGCCACACCACCACCTAAAATCGCAATTTTTTCCGCCATGTTATGCCCCTCGCACCGCGATTTCAAAAGCAGGATCCTGATCAAAATCCATCTTTACGTAAAAGGCTAAACCGGGTTCTTGCTGGCCGAGTGCGATACCAAACATTTGGTCCAGCGGAAAAGCATCCAGCGGATGCAACGTCAGGGTAAATTTGTCACGCAATAAACCAATTTTATGGATTTTTTTAATGCTTGAAGGGGAATGTACCACAGCTTGATAGACCGCGTGCTTTGCTTCGCCATCGGGAAATTGTTTAAATAAAATTTGGTCCATTTGCGGGTGGACGAAATCACGCAGCATTTGCTTTAAAAACGGCAGAGTTGCATCCACTTCACCATTCGCCTGATGGAAGAAATGCGCAACTTCTTCGCCAAGCTCAGCAATTTCCTTAAACCAAGAATCTTTTCCCGCTTCTCGGGTGATCTCAAGCAGACGGTGCCAAGCCATTTTAGTGTCTGGCGAGAATGGGTGAAATGTTTCTAACTCTACACTGAATTTATCTGGCGATTGCTCTAAGGTTGGCATCTCATAACGGCACAAATATTTATTGTAACCCCAAGTCGCACGGCCATTTACCAAAGCGTTGATATTATTCACAGCAATAAACGCTGGATACCAATAAAGATGCAGCATATCGTCTGTTTTACGGCACACTTTGGCGATAGGCACCCAAACAATAATGTCAGTTTCTTGCATCCAACCATAATCGGCAAACGGGGCTACTTTTGAAGCTATATTAGCTATGTCGGTAAAAGTTAATAACAACTGGTCACTTAACGCCTTAAAGCTAAAGTCTGGCGACTTTACCGCGTTCAACGTGTTATCAACATAATCCTGAATGATGGTTTTACTACCTGTAATAAAAAAGCCGTACATCAGTGCATTAAGCATACGACATGGCGGTTTGGCAATCGGATTGCCGAGGTAATGTTGATACAGTGGACGATTTGGCGTGCTCACGAGCGACTCCCTCTTTATTGTTATACCCTTTCTACTTAAAGCTGCCACAGTGTTGGCGCGTTCCCTCCCCCTAATCAACTAGCATATTTATGCTTATGAGGATGAGCTTACTTGCCGCCTAACTGCAACTCCAAATAATGTAGATAGTTTGAATTAAAATATTTCGACCTGTTTCGTCTTACTTGCCTCGACGCTTTTAAGCACTTGTTGCTGGCAATAATACCCATAGTGCGCAGCTGCAGAAGGCCTATAGCCAAGACTTAATGGATTCATAAAGCCATGTTGATAACGTGTGCGAACACAATGTACAGCAGGAACCGCATCCAGCGCAGATATCACTTGACCAACGTCAAAGTGTGGCTCGTCATAGGGAAAAAGCAACTCAACGTCACACATTGGCCTAAGTGTCAGGTAATTACGGATTTGGCTGGGATAGAAACCGATTAAACGCGACACCCGTTTGACTGGTAATGCTGCAAGCGCACGCCATGCCGCGACCGCACCGGCACTAAAGGCGATAATAGTATGGGGCTGATGACGCATAATGGCGTCTTTCACTTTTTGGGCGTACTGATCATGTCCGCAAAGACTAATAAACTGATCATAGACCCTTTCTTCTGGTAAATCGGCAAAGTTTTGGCAAGCTGAGTAAGGCGCACAGATAGACACATCATTGGCAAGATCACTGGCAAATCCCTCTACATGCTTATTATTGCCGAAAATATCGGTAACAATTAGTGTCGTCATTGGTGATTCTCATTATTATTTTACAATTAAAAAGTTAGATTAACGCAAACAAAAATCAAGGTTAATTAATTTCAAGTTAACACATTGAAAACAAGTTAAGCCATCCTTATTTCTAGCATTAGCGCTTACCAAGTTAACCTAAACCACGTGGCAGTTTCATAAAACTGTCACCTGATTACGCCAGACTAACAGCGAAATAAGGAGAAAATATGATGAAAAGTACTTATAAAACACATTTAACGAATATTGTTTTTCCCATTCAATTTATTGCTATCAACAAGCTTAAGGTGGTGATCAAAGACAGCATAGGGTTTAAAAACATTGAATTTAACCAAGCTAAAGAAGCGCGTTCTTTCGCTAAACACCTACAACATGAAATGGTGAGCTGTCGCTAAACGCTCACCCTTTTTATGCCAAATTAGCTGCTTAAATTTTCCCTCTGCTACACTCAAGTAATGTGCTATCTATTTCAATGTGCCGATGCGCTGTATCTCTTTGCTTTTTTTGTACTTTTGTAGCTTTACTACATTTGGCAAACAAGTCGAATGGATAGTATTGGATTTTCCACCCTATTATTTTGTCTCGGATCAACTTACGGGTAGCGGCCGTGACGAAGCTGTCATTACGTTGTTGAATAAACGTATTAGCTCTTTTGATACTGAAGAACTACTTTTACCTGCAAGCCGAGCAGTACCGACATTAAAAGACACCAGCAAACTGCGCTGTATTTTGTCGCTTTATCGCACCGCTGAACGCGAGCAATTTACAACCTTTTCCCGCCAATTTAGCACCATAGGTTTACCTATTACAGTTGCCATGCGGCGGCAAACGCGCGCTCAATTGGGATTACAACATACGCCTAGTGTCTCATTAATGGCGCTGATGAATGATACCGAACATACTTTAGGCGTGGCGATGAATCGCTCTTACGGCAATGCTATTGATACTGTAATTAAAAATACATCGCCAACCGTCGTTGTCACGCGTGCAGGTAGCGATGCTCTAGCAAGCCTGACCGCGATGTTACTAAAAGAGCGAGTCGATTTCGTTTTAGGTTATGCCAGTGAACATTTCTACGCCAAACAACAATTAGACAAAGACGACCAACTCATTCAATTAACACTTACTGAAGCGCCTGACTTTGTGTACGGTTACGTTGGCTGCAGTCAAACCGCTGATACCAAGGAATATATTTACCTTGTCGATGAGGTGCTTGAACATCTACATGACAGCCAAGCATTTCACGACATTATGTTACGTTGGTTGCCAGCTGAGCTGCGCGCTAAGCTGGCAACACAGTTTTCACCACAATCGCATTAAGTTTGCTAATTACGGTAGAAATAACTGGATTTTACAATGCTAATTGTAGGGTCTTCAATGGCATTGATCACAAATTCAATTTCCGTGACTTTATGCGCTAGCTCCCAAGGTTCCGCAATAATAGTGACCGGGACTAAGCTCATTTCCCCTGCTTCAATCAAGATTTGCTCGGGTGCTTTGAACTCTTTAATCGTTACGCCTTGCACTGATAGCTGATAATGCAGCGGTTGCTGAGTTTTATTAATAATACTTAGCGTATACGGATTTTCGACCAGCCCAGTATAGTCAACTCGAAATAGCGCATTGCGGTCACGAATTACTGATACCTCTATCGGCATACGTAAATTCAGCCATACCACCATCACCCCAAGGGTAAGCAGTGTCAAACTGGCGTAACCTACCCGCTTTAGATTGGCCGCTCGAGAGATTTTTCCTATCATACTGTTTTCACTGCTAAAGCGGATCAAACCTGGGGCATAAGCAAATTTACTCATGGTATCGTTACAGGCATCAATACATAAGCCACAGTTAATGCACTCGTATTGTAAACCGTTACGTATATCTATCCCTGCAGGGCAAACCTCGACGCACAGATTACAATCAACACAGTCACCTAGGCCAAGTTCTCCACTATTGGCTTTACGTTTACGCGGACCACGATTTTCTCCGCGCGCAGCATCATAGGTAACGAGTTTTGTGTCTTTATCAAACATCACAGACTGGAATCGCGCATAGGGACAAGCCACAGTACACATTTTTTCGCGCAGCCATCCCGCATTACCATAAGTACATAAAGTAAATAGTCCAACCCAAAACCAAGTTAAACCACTCCAAGTTCCGGCAAATAACTCCACGTATAAATTGCGAGCAGGAATAAAATAGGTCATGAAGGTGGTGGCAGTTAAGAAGGCAATAACCAACCATGCGCCATGTTTGATGGATTTTTTTGCCAACTTTTCAGCGCTCCAATCGGCTTTGTCCAGTTTTATCCGCTGGTTACGCGTGCCTTCAACCCGATGCTCAACCCAAGTAAACATCAGCATCCAAATTGTTTGCGGACAAATAAAACCACACCATACTCGTCCAAGCCAATTGGTCACAAAAAATAACGCGAAAGCAGCTGCCATAAACAGCCAAGCTAAGATCATTAAATCCTGAGGCAAAAAGGTCATGCCAAACACGCGGAAGTGTTGCGCGCCAATATCCAGCAAAAATGCTTGTTGACCTTGATAGTTTAGCCACGGAATTGCGATGAAGAGGATCATTAAAAACCAGCTCAAACCGCGTCTGATTTTTTGCCAGTATCCTTTCTGCTCTCTTACATAGATGTGGCCTTCACTGTGATAGGGATTGATGATCAGAGAATTTTTATCAATATCAAATTTCATGTTGGTTTCTTACTTGCTAATACTTAAGACCCCCACCGCAAGTTTTAAGCCAACATTGAAATAAAATAAATTATTGATTTTTAATACATTTAACTCACAATACTGCATCTTATTTCGTGAAATATCGCGATATCGCGTTATTTCGCGAATTTTAGCCCAAGTTTTTTCATTTTTGAACGTAAGGTACTTTCAGGCAGCTGGAGGATCTCTGCTGCGCCTTGTGCTCCTGAGATCTTGCCCTCGCATGCAGTCAATACTGTTGAAATGTGACTACGTAAAGCGTCATCAAGGCTACATAGGTTTAACGAAACCAGCTGAGCTTGTAACGGCTGTGACAATTTCAACAACGGTCCTTGGCTAAGAATAGCTTCACGCTCCAAGACATTTTGTAACTCTCTAATATTACCGGGCCAATGGTACTTTTGCAGCTCGGCTATCGCAGCTTTACTCACTCCCCGTAATTGTTTACCAAGTTTTTGATTGAGCCTCACTAAAATACCCACACACAACAGCGGGATATCTTCGATGCGTTCGCGCAAAGCTGGTACTCTGATTGGAAACACGTTCAATCGATAGTAAAGGTCCATACGGAAACTGCCAGTACTCACCATCTGCCATAAGTCACGATTCGTTGCGGCCAGCAATCGAATATTGACTTTAATGGTCTGACTGCCGCCAACGCGTTCAAATTCTTGTTCTTGCAACACCCGCAGCAATTTACTTTGTGCAGCAGGCGATAACTCACCCACCTCGTCTAAAAATAAGGTGCCGCCATCGGCAAGCTCAAAACGCCCTTTACGCCGCTCGGTGGCGCCCGTAAAGGCACCTTTTTCGTGTCCAAACAGTTCAGACTCAAGCAAATTTTCGCTAAATGCCGCACAATTGACCCGCACAAAAGGCTGTTTGGCACGCTTACTAAAGCGATGCAAGCTACGCGCAATTAGCTCTTTGCCAGTGCCATTTTCACCGAGGATCAATACTGTACTGTCAGTTTGGGAAACCAGCTCAATTTGTTCCAAAACAGCGCGAAATACTCCACTTTCGCCCACTAACCCCGTGCTTTGCCAGTCTGCATTGAGTTCGCGATGTAAATACGCATTTTCTTCCTGTAACTGCTCTGAGAGCGCTTTTACCTGAGTTAGTGCATCGCGAAGTGCTTGCTCGGTTTGCTGCTGTTGTGATACGTCGCGAAATATCGCGACAGCGCCAATTAGTTTTCCATCCCGCATAATCGGTGTGGTGGTGTATTCAACAGGAAAGCGGCTACCGTCGCGGCGCCAAAATACTTCATTTTTTACTTGTCTGACTTTTCCGTCTTTGAGTGTTTGATAAATTTGGCAGTCGCAGGCCGGGTAAGGAGAGCCATCGGCGTGGCTATGATGATGATACTCATGAATACGATTACCCAATAACTCATCTGCCCGCCAGCCTGTCATGCGCTCTGCTGCAGGATTGACGAATACGGCGTTGCCATCAAGATCAAAGCCATAAATGCCCTCACCGACTGAATTGAGTAATAAGGAAGGATCGGACAAAAACTGTTGTAACTGGGCCGGCACAGTATTATTCCTTATGAATACGCGATATTTCGCGACTTTATCATAAGCCTAGCATGCGTACCAGCTTGAGCAGTTATTGTGTGAGGTGGCTAATCGTTTGGAAATGGACAATTTTACCGTCTTGCTGTTGCCAACCCGAAATTTCAACCACGTTTACAACAGGTGCGCGTGAAGCTGCACCACCGACATCTTCATCGTCTTTCTTTTTGGGCGTCGATTTGCCTTTACAAGCACATAAACTAATACAGAGAAAAATCAGCACTATCCATTTCATCATGGTGTTACTCAGTGATTGACTTCAGATGATTTGATTATAGTGTAATTTATCGATTACATGTTAATGACAAAGATAATTTAGTGCGCAACTTACAATAGTGTAGAGCTGCCTTTGCGTGCTTGTGTGACACTCACCCCAAAATGTTTAGCAAACAGCTTAGCTAACGCTTTTTCATCTTGGTAACCCACTAAACTCGCGATTTTTGCAAGACTGTAGGCATTTTCCATTATCAGTTCTCTGGTTTTTTCCAAGCGCAGCAACCGCACATATTCAGCAGGCGTCATCGCAAAATAGCGTTTAAATTGCCGCAATAACGTCCTTGGTGTCGTTGCAGCAATATCCGCCAGCCTTTGGTTACTCAATTCCTCCGCCAGATTTGCGTGAATATAGGCAACTACCGGTGCCATAGCTCTACCTGCTTGGCGCTCTAATACCGCGATGTCGGCAAACTGTAATTGTGGGTAGCTCAGAGGTGAAATTGCAAGCCACTTGCACAACTGCTGCGCCACCGCATGACCATAATGGGTCTGGATCATACTCAACACCAAGTTTTGATAACAATTGGTCGCGCCAGAAGTTATAAACTTACCATCGCGCGCGTGTCTATTACTCAGTGAGAGCTTTAATGTCGGGTGAAATTCAGCAAAATAGCGCCCAAGCCACCAGCTCGCAGTGATGTTCTTGTGCTCGAGCTCAAGCACTTCAGCCATCACTGCAACACCAGTGCAAGAGGCTGCAATGTGCTGTGCTTTGCCGGCAAAGGACTTAAATAGCGTTTTATGTAGGGCTGCATCTAAGGCTTGTGTTCGCAACAGTTCTGTACCCGCATATCGACTACCTAAAAACCATATATATGCAAACTCACTTTCCTCCGGATGATCACCAATCCACTTGGCCGGTATAACCAAACCCTGACTCGAAACGACGGGTTCAGGGTTAATACTGATCACTTCTACTGTCAAAGGAGCACTCTTGGGCGGCGCAAGACGATTGGCAAAGTCGACAAAATCTAAGATGCCAATAACGGAACTGGCAACCACGTCTTTAGTAATGAATAGAGCAATCTTCATTTTGTCTTTTTTACCTACTTTAATGTCGCTTACGCCAGTTTAATCACTGAACTCAACCTTGTACATTAGCCTTGTCGAAATAACTAAAAAGGAAAATAGGATGTGGATCCAATACCCGTTGCTCGCACTACTCTTACTTATTGTCATATTGTGGCTAGTCACTTTTGTTTTACGCATAAGAGCGATCCAAGCTAAAAATATCTCAGTGTCAGACATGTTTTCTGTTAACCGAAGCGCATTTCCTGTACATTTGCGCCTCTTAGGTAATAATTACGACAACCAATTTCAACAGCCTGTGCTTTTTATGTTAGGGCTCTTTGCGCTTGAGCTTGATGCACTCGCTGGACCTTTCTGGTATGGCTGTGCAGCTGTATTTGTGGTTGCACGTTATTGGCACAGTTACGAGCATGTGGTGCGCCGCGATCTGTTAAAGAGAACTTTAGCGTTTACGCTCGGCACTCTATCGTTACTGGCATTGTGGTCTAATTACTTGTTCTATTTATTTGCCCTTAATGATTAGGCACAAAGCGCTGCATTGCGTGTGATAGGCATGTTAGAATGGCAAAAAAGTCTGACTTGAGTATTACCGTGCATTCAAATTTGTATATTCCCGACGCATTTTTAGCTGATGTAGCCAGCTATATTCCCGAGCACCTGAATATGGCGGATTTCGTCGCTTATTGCCAACAACCTCTGCGTCGGGCTGTACGGGTTAATACCCTCAAAATGTCTATAGAGGCTTTCAAGCAAGCTTGTGTCGAGCGCAGCTGGCAACTCACTCCTATTCCTTGGTGTGCTGAAGGCTTCTGGCTTACGCGCCCAGCGCAAGAGGAAGAAAAGCTGGCATTAGGCAACACAGATCTACATCTCAGTGGCTGCATGTATGTGCAAGAGGCCAGTTCTATGCTGCCACCTATGGCACTGCGCGAGGAGCTGCACGAAGGCGGCACTGTGTTGGATATGGCCGCCGCACCCGGTTCTAAAACCTCGCAACTCGCCGCACTGATGGCCAATCAGGGTGTGTTAGTCGCGAATGAATATTCATCATCGCGAGTCAAAGTGCTGGCTGCGACCATGAAGCGCATGGGTATTTATAACGTGGCACTCTCTCATTTTGATGGGCAAATTTTCGGCGAATATATGCCTGAGCGCTTTGACCATATTCTATTGGATGCCCCTTGCTCTGGAGAAGGTACTGTACGTAAAGATGAAGACGCCTTAAAAAACTGGTCTCTTGAATCTAATCTCAGTATCGCGCAAACTCAAAAAACCTTAATCGAAAGCGCGTTTCATGCTTTGAAACCAGGTGGCACATTAGTCTACTCCACTTGTACTTTAACCCCTGTTGAAAATCAGCAAGTGTGTCAGCATTTAATAGATACATTTGGCGACGCAGTTGAGATCTGCCCGCTTAACACCTTGTTCGATGGCGCCGAAAAGGCCACCACAGCAGAAGGTTATCTTCATGTTTGGCCACAAATCTTCGACAGTGAAGGATTCTTTATCGCTAAATTTAAAAAGCGTTCCAGCGTGCCACAACCACAGCAAAAAACTAAAAAAGGTGCCTTCCCGTTTCAGCCGCTCAATAGCAAAGACAGTAAAGTACTGTTAACTGAGTTAACCAAGCAGTTTGGTATTACAACGCTGCCCGGTGCAATATATGAAAGAGACAAAGAGGTATGGCTATTTCCAGCAGAGTTTGCGGATATTGCTGAACTTATCAAATACCAACGGATCGGCATCCTTATCGGCACTCGCCATAAAAATGGTGTACGCTGGGAACATGAACTTGCAACCGCGCTGGGCCATCTTGCCAACAAAAATTGCTTTGCGCTCAACAATCAACAAGCGCAAGATTATTTCCAAGGTAAAGATGTGGAGTTATCCACAGACAGTGACAACAGTGGTGAAGTATTCCTTACCTTATGCGGCACAGCAGTTGGGCTTGGGAAGTGGCAAAAGCATAAAATCAAGAACAGTTTACCCCGCGATTTGGTGTTGAACAATCAGTTGATAACTTGGGTATAACCTGAATATGCTTTTTTGAACCTTTTAAGACTTATTCGTCATAAAAGGTTTATCTCTATGTAATATAAAGGGTTTTAAATTGTACGATTATTGTACATAAATCACAGCGTTAACTACACTGAAAGTGCTTCTACTTCTCCCTTTAAGTTAGAAGGTGTTTTAAGTTAGCGCATGGCTCTATTGAGCCTTCCCCTAAGCCCAGAACCCGTGTTCTGGGTCTTTTTTATGTTTAATATACACTTCATACTTAAAGCTAATGCGGTGTTGGTGGCGTCCGCACCCTCAATTCCATATCTTATCTATGCTCATCGGGACTTATTTGCCTGCCTGCTACCTACCACTCCAAATAGTTGAGTTCTCATCTTAAGCGACACTACTTTCTGTGCTTTTCTGCAACGGGAAAATTATGGTAAAGCATACTCCCTGATCCGGTTTTGAATCACACACTATATCGCCGCGTAACAGCTGAGTGACTAAGTTGTACACTATATGCATACCTAAACCGCACCCACCTTGGTTACGTTTTGAAGTTACAAATGGGTCAAAAATACTTCCGAGGATTTCCGGCTTCACACCGCGACCATTATCGCAATAAATGAGTTTCAGTTGGCCATCTTGCTCAACGATTTCAGTCGTCACTCGACCGCTCGTCATTCCTTCAAAACCATGGATCACTGAGTTATTTAAAAGATTGCTGATGATTTGGTAAATCGCACCAGGATACGTCAATATATCTAAATCATTGCGCCCTATTAGCTCAACTTCAATACCTTTACCTTTAATAAGCGGTGCTAGCGCATCAAATACATCCTGTACGTAATTTTTCAAATTCACGACTCGCTCAGTCTCACTGGACTGGTCAACTGCCACCTGTTTGAAATTTGCAATTAAGCTCTGCGCACGGTCAAGATTACGCATGATCAAGGTATAACCATTATTTTGTTCTTGAATTGCCCGCTCTAAATCTGATTGCTTCAATGTTTTGTTGGTAAGTTTCGCCTCAACCGCCTGCAAACATTCCTGATTGTAGGTTATGGCGGTGATAGCAACGCCAAGCGGGGTATTGATCTCGTGCGCAATACCCGCAACTAAGTTACCAAGTGATGCCATTTTTTCACTGACGATTAATTCCTGCTGGGTCCGTTTCAACTCCATCATTGCTTGCTCAAGCTTTTGATTCTTTTTATAGAGCTCGTCGGTTCGCATCGCAACTTTGATTTCAAGCTGCTCGTTGAGTTTTTGTAGCGCGTCCTGATGGATTTTTAATTCGGTAATATCTTTTAACGCCCCCGCTATGCGTGTTGCATAGCCGTTGACATCACGCGATACCACTTTACCGCGGTCTAATACCCAAACCCAATTACCATTGATGTCTTTCACCCTAAGGGCCGCTTCGTAACTTTCCGCCTCACCACGAATACAAGATTCTAGTTTATCTTCAAGCGTAATGCTGTCTTTGGGATGCACATATTGGTTCAGCCCTTCAAGTTCTAGATGGGTTTGCGCTTTGCCATAGTGAATACGTTTTGAGACACTATGGCGAAAGATCTCATGACTAGTTAGATGCCAGTCCCATAATTCATCGCCACTCGCCCATAATGACAACTCCAACCGTTCACGTAATTCTGTCATTTGCCGGTTGTCGCTGAGCACTTGGTGGTAACGCTTTTGTTTGGATTGAAAAAACAACCACAGTACCAACACAAAGGCTAAGCCATACGCCAGTTTTGACCAACTGCTCCAATACCAAGGCGCTTGTACTTGAATACTGAACTTATGGATCGGTGAATGTTGGTTAAAGCGATTTACGGTGTAAACCTCTACTTGATACTTACCCGGCACCAACTTCAATAAATTCACCTGACGGGAACCATTAGCAAGACGCAGCCAAGTATTGCTAAGACCCGTAACGCGGTAAAAGTATTTAAGTTGGCGGTCAAAACTAAATTCGAGGCTTGCGTACTGTAGTGAGACAATATTCTGGGTATGCTCAAGCAGCAAACTTTGGCTAAACTCGGGAGCCTGCGTTATCAATGACTCAGCGCTTGGTTTTAGCACCTTGCCAAGCACTGCGATTTCACTCAGTAGTAACGGTTGTGGATGATTTTTGGTGATAATGCGTTCGGGATAAAACTGATTAAACCCTTTCGCTCCACCAAGAAAAACTCGACCATCTGGCGAAAGCCACGCCGCGTTATAGTTAAATTCGTTGTCTTGTACGCCATCAACGGGTAGAAAGTTGTAGATAGATAAGCTATCCACATTGATTTGGCTGAGCCCACCACTGGTCCCAACCCAAAGATGATCTTTCCCATCAAATACCATGGCCCAAATCGCGTCATTTGATAGTCCATCATGACGAGTAACGCTGCGTTCAAGCGTAAAATCCTGACTCACAACCGAAAGCCCAGCCTCACTTGCTACCCATATCTTGCCGTTATTGTCTTTAGCCAGCATAAAAACAATATCGGACACGAGCCCATGCTGAGTACTTAAATGCTCAAGATGACCGTCACGGTAACGATACAACCCATCACCTACAGAACCAAACCACAATTCGTTATCTATGCTGAGTAAAGAAGTAACATGATTTGGACTCAACAACTCGACTGGCAAATAAGGCTCGAAATCTTGTTTGATGCTGTCAAAACGCAGCATCCCGTGCCCTCTGGTACTGGCAATAATGGCCTGTTTGTGGATGGTAATATCGTTAAAATTGAGCTCAACTGCGCCGCCTAAATCTGGCCGCCAATTGCTGAGCATTGCAGTACTAAATTGATAACGATAGACACCAGCACCACGGGTGGTAAACCAAAGTGCGTCTTGATAGGCAAAGACTTTGGTAATAAACAAACCGTTTAATTTTGTAAGCGCAGCAAATTGTTGTTCGCCGCGATGAAAACCATTATTTTCAAAATAAAATGGCCCGTCAGAGGTCGCTATCCAGAATCGCCCTTGCTCATCTAATGCGAACGCACGTACATCTGGTGAAACCAAAGGGCGGGCAGAGTAATTGAACTCGCTCACATGTCCAAATGCATCACTCAGCGCAGAAAAATACTGGAGTCCACGCGTTTCTGTACCAATCCAAAGATCTTGGTCTAGGTCACGCATAACGCTAAGGATATTGTTATCCTGTAACCCTTGTTGATACTGTTCTTGTTTTTTCCAATGCTTTAACACATCTCCATCAGTGCTCAACAAATAAACGCCATTACCTGTAGCTAAGGTCACTCGGTCGGCCGTTATTTCGATGTCATTAAGAGGAGTAGTGTCAATAGGGTGAAAGGTTTTTTGCCACACGATTTGAGGTTTAGCAAGTGACAACACTGTCAATGTTGATTGCTGATCAAAAATGTACGCTCGACCTGCTGCGAGTTCAAAGCGTTTGAAGTTACCTGGCAGAATGACTTCTATCAGGCCACTTTGAATACTGTACTGCGCTAACCCAGTTTCGAGTAACACATAATAATGTTGACCAGAGCGCACTACATTGCGCACCAATTCAGCATTGTAAGGAAAGGCTTGAATTTGTAGTGTTTCACTGTTGACGATATAGCTGCGGCCTACCTCAGTACTGACAACAACTTGCTCAGTATGGCAGTCAATACCACTGACCCTATCCGAAGCGATTGCAGCATATTCTGAGGCAAGTAAAGAGCGAAATATGCCTTCTGAAGAATAATAGATGCTAAGACCTGTGCTGGTACCAATCCACAGCTTATCGCCTTCGTGGCAAAGCGCGGTGATAAAACCGCCAGCTAAATCGGTGCGACTTTGTTGCTTAGGAGAAAATTGCTTAAATTCGTGACCATCAAAACGGTTCAGGCCAGCTTGAGTTCCTATCCAGATATAACCAAATTGATCTTGAGCGAGGGCAGTTACACTGACTTGGCTCAAGCCGGAGTCGTAGTCAAAGCGTTGCATGACCTGGGCCGTATCAGCAAATTTGGGAGTGGCAGATACCGCACAACAAAAACACAATAGCAACCAACACAGCGATTTAACCATGCCTTCGCCTTTTATTCAGGATGACACCTAAACTATAGCAATGCCTTGTTAATCACGCTAAAAATAAGTCAAATTCAGCTACTATGTAGTTAGTCTTCAAGATCAAACTGGGTAATATTGCCATTCCCATGCAGTAATTGATATTGTTCCAGCAGGCCGTCGCGCAGCTTTATCAGGCTTATCGCTGAATCACTTACCAAATAGGTATTCTTGCTCCCCATTAATTTGTGTTTATCTACGCTCATTTTCCAGCGCTTGGTAAAAAAGTTGAGTGGACTTAATGGCGCGTAGAGCCAGCTATCAAGCTTATCGAGAAACCCAATTAAAGGTTTTGGAAACTCGTTTTTAATTCCTGAAGCGGTTAACTGCCAGATACGATTATCATGCTTGCCAAAACGCGCTTTGACCGAGAAACAAAACGAATAGTGCACATCACCCGAGAGAATAATGGTTTCAACTGGCGTATCAGGACGGCGAAAAATATCTAACAGTTTCTTCGCGGCACCTTCGTGCGCCATCCAGTTTTCCACATCCACCAACAAAGGCTCACCGCAGGCGTTAAATACTGCCTGAATGGCTTCAATGGCCTTCACGCCAAATACCGGTGCGGGTGAAACGATGATCACCTGTTGATGACTGATCAAATTCTCTTCTAGGTCTAGCAAACGATCCCAGTCCATTAACCCGGATGGTTCATTGAAGTTTTGTTCGTTGCGCCAACGGTGAGTCCGCGTATCCAACACCACGATTTTTGGTTGGGTATTTAAACAGTAATGCCAATGATTAAAGCGGTTTAATGCCTTATCAAAATGGCTCCAACGAAAGGCTTTGGTCTCAATCGCCTCCACAAAGTCCGCCTGTAAACTACCAGTGTACTCAAGCGCATCGTTGCCCAGACCTTGAAACAGCCAATACGCTACTAAACCATTGTTCACGATACGGCGGCTTTCATTATCTTGTCTGACCGCAGCTTCCCATTTTGCAGTGAGGTTCCAATCATCGGTGACGTCATGGTCATCAAACATCATCAAGGTGGAAACGTTGGCACATAACCGTTCAGCGTGACTAAGCGTTGCCACATACCCTTGCAAATGTTGCCACTCATAGGCAAATTGTTGCTGGCGCTTTTTATCTGTAGATTGATATTGGATCGCATCGTAATCAATCAATTGCCAAGCACAAGCGGACCAGCTCAATAAATACAAAGCAACAAATTCGTTAAGCGAAATAAGATGGTTGCCTGACTTCATACTGGTAAAGTGAGGTTCATCTTTTTTTAACCAATAACCCATAGCGAGTTTTGAGCGCTGCTGCCAAGGCGTTTTTGGTAGCAATAAATGCCGCTGATAGAGTTGCGCTTCAAGTTTATCGGGTAACGTCAAACCACTGTCGAGATCTGGATATAAACCTAGCTTATCAATAAGCTGGTGGACAGCCAATAACATTGGCCCCGCTACATCATCAGCATAAATTTGATCGCCGGACATCAATAACAACTGACTACCCGCTTCACCCTGAGCTCTGCTTTGCGCCAAATGTAGATCTGCTGTTTTTAAACTATCGAGACTGGCATGATGGGGATTACGACAGGAGCCGTGAAGAATATGCTGCAGTTTATGAGGCACAACAAACTGGGGAGGGGCACCTTCATAGCCGAGCTTACTTAAATCGTGCAGTTTGTTATCGAGATACAGTTGATACGCAATCAGCGTATCAACTGGAAACTCCCCTTGTTGAGGTTCCAATACCAACAAATGTAAATAACAGCGCTCGCCAAGACAAAATGTCGACGCGGTGGTATGGGCTGGTACAGCTTCTAGGTTAATACTGACTTTGGCATGATAACTGGTTACTAGCTGCACGCAGATCTTATCACGCGCAGCGCGGCGGATCTGCGGCAGTAACAATAAAGCGGGTAAAGACATCGTAGCCAAAATACTTTACTTGCGCTTTGCCAACGGGAACAAACGGTAAAAATTATCCGTTGTTGCACTAGCAAGTTCACGATAACTCAATCCTTTCAACTCAGCGATAAAGTAAGCAACGTCTTGTACATACGCAGGTTGATTGGTCTTACCCCGATGCGGCACTGGCGCTAGGTAAGGTGAATCAGTCTCTATCAATAATCTATCCAATGGCAAAAAGCGCACTACGTCCTGAAGCTGAGTGGCATTTTTAAATGTCACGATACCTGAAATTGAAATATAAAAACCCAGATCCAATGCCCGCTTTGCCATCTCCAAATCTTCGGTAAAACAATGCAATACACCACCACAATTGTGCGCTTGATGCGCTTTCATTAAAGCTATGGTATCGTCTTTAGCATCACGAGTATGGACAATTAACGGTTTTTGTAGCTCATTTGCCACTTCAATATGGCCAACAAAACTGGTTTGCTGCACTGTTTTGGTATCTTGTGAATAGTAATAATCTAATCCTGTTTCACCAATTGCGACGACTTTCTCATGACTGGCGAGACGCGTAAGTAAAGCCTTGTCCAACTCAAACTTTTGGTCTAACGGGTGAACACCACAAGATGCCGAAACATCATCAAACGGCAGAATTTTTTCCAGCATTGCATCGAATTGGTCTAATTTCACATTTACGCAAAGAAAATGTTCAACGTCACGGGCACGCGCAGCTGCCAATACCTCAGGTAATTCCATACCTAGTTTTGGCCAATCCAGTCGATCTAAATGGCAATGAGAATCTACAATCATAACTACTCTTACATGGTGTAGGTGGGTTTATCCGAATTGAGCTGAGTGCCCAATAATTTCACGATTTTGTCGTTTAAGACTTCCTGACCATCGCCAAATGCGATACCAACGCCTGGCGGGTTCGCATTTTGCGCGCCTTGTGGTGTTATCCACACCACTTTTCCGCTTGCCACGTCTTCTTCTAACGCATCAGGCAATGTTACTCGTACCGCAACCGCAGTACCCATTTCAAAGCGCAGGTTGGTTTTTACGAACACTCCGCCTTGGCGTAAAAATGCCATATAACAGCGATATAATTCGTCTAAATCTTCAAAATCTACTAATAATTCTTGCATCAGGCCCCCGTTATAATACTTGTTTGAGTGCACTAAAGAGTTTGGTCAGTTGCAATACCAAATTACCACCTTGCTGTTGTTTGGTCGCCCGAGTAAACAGTAGCAGAGCCTGTTCAGCGGCGTTTAATTGCTGGAATGATACACCAGCCAAGGCGCGCTGGCGTAATTTTGCCTGCACGAATACACATAAAGTATCTACCAACTCAGGGTTTTTAGTCAAAATTGTCTGCAGCTCGCTCAATGGCATTGCTGTCAACGCCATCGTGTGCTGAAAAATGGTATCGATTTGTGGTAACACCTGAGCATCTTGCCAGTCTAAAACCAAGTATGGCTGACTGTCAAAATGACTAAGCCAAGGATGACTCGGTAAAGTTTGCGATTGCGAGGCTAACCACAACGCACCTTGATTTGCAGCGACATCCACTTTTAAGCAACGACTTAAAATAGTTGCTGGCAAACGCGAAATTTCATCACAAGTCAGTAGCAAATAACGTTTGCTATTGGGCTCTTCAAGGGTTTTCAATAAGGCGTTTGCGGCTGCGTCAGTCATATTTTGCGCCCGCTCAATCACAGCGACTTTATTGCCGCCTTGTTGGGCGGATTGTGTCACAAAGTGGCTTATCTCGCGCACGGCATCAACACCGATACTGGCATTGTCTTCGGCTAACAATAATTTATCTGGATGAGTGGCCGCACTCAATAAGCCACAGCTTTTACAATTACCGCAGGCGCTAAGCTGCTGTGGATTTTGACATAGCAGCGCATTGGCCAGCTGAGTGGCCAGTGCGCGTTTTCCAACTCCGCGCAAACCTGTCAACATAATGGCATGATGTAAGCGTCCTTGGCCATGCGCGTTTGCTAATTGTGTTCTGATTGCCTCTAACCAAGGAGCTAGCATGAGCGTGTTAAAAACTCGGTTAATGCTTGACGAATACTGCCCGTCACCACAGCCAGTTCAGCACCGGCATCAATGGTGACGGCATTGTCGGCCGCTGCGGCCAGTTTTTGATATTGAGCGCGCGTACGCTCAAAAAACGACAGCGCCTCTTGTTCAATTCTGTCTAGCTCCCCACGACCCCGCGCTCGCGCCAGACCCTGGGCGGGATCAATATCAAGATAGAGGATCAGATCGGGTTTTAGATCTTTTAATACTATCTCAGCTAACGCACCTAACGTCTTTTCACTTAAACCACGACCGCCGCCTTGATAAGCTTGCGAGGACCAATCATGGCGGTCAGAAAGCACCCATTTGCCTTCAGCTAATGCAGGGCGAACGACATTGTGCAGCAACTGCGCTCGGGCTGCATACATGAGTAATAATTCGGTTTCTGGCGCAATGCTCTCACTGTGCTCAGCTTTAACCAATAAACGTAATTGCTCAGCCAAGGGCGTCCCACCGGGCTCCCGCACTTTAATAAAAGGGATATTACGTGCAGCGAGCTGAGTTTCACACTCTGCCATTGCTGTTGATTTACCGGCCCCTTCAAGCCCTTCAATGACTAAAAATTTACCCTGCATTTTTGCTCTTTTTTAAATATTCCTGCACAGCTTGATTGTGTGCATTTAAATTGGTTGAAAAAGTGTGTCCGCCATTACCATCTGCAACAAAATACAGGAATTCGCTGCTTGCTGGTTGCACTGCTGCATACACCGCTGCCTTTGACGGCATAGCAATGGGCGTTGGCGGTAAGCCACTAATTTTATAAGTGTTATATGGCGTGTGTTGATTTAAATGGGCACGGGTAATATCACCTTGATACGCTTCACCTAGACCGTAAATCACAGTTGGATCGGTTTGCAGTCGCATCTTCTTATTCAAGCGGTTAATAAACACTGATGCGACTAAAGTTCGCTCCGCCGCAATTGCCGTTTCTTTTTCAATAATAGACGCCAAAATTAACGCCTCATAGGGCGAATTTAACGGTAACTCTGGGTGACGCGCTTGCCAAGCGGTATTGAGCGTGTTTTGCATATTTTGGTACGCACGTTTGACCATCGCAGAGGCTTTACTAGCCGCAGTATAATGATAGGTTTCGGGTAGCAGCCACCCTTCACCACTACCTGAGGCGCTAAATAACTGTGTGAGTTGCACATCATCGAGGTCAAAGTCCAGATATGGCGTGGTTTGCAATTTGCTGATGACTTGCTTAAGGGTTTCCCCTTCAATAATGGTAAAGCTGAATTGCTTCTGTTCACCACGAGCCAAACGCCGAAATGTGGTCGTGACTGTTTCGCCTTGGAGCTCGTATAAGCCTTTTTGCAGTTGGCCTAGCTCTGGCTGTAATTTAAACAACATCTGAAATGGCCAACAGGAATTTACCCAACCGCGTTGTTGCCAATCGCGACAGGTCGCCACTGCGCCTTGCCCCGCTTTTACTTCATATAAAGTTGCCGTGCCTAAGCTAAGCGTGGCGTTGGTTACGGTATTTTGCCAATTTTTAACTGCGACGCCAGCCAAAATCAGTGCGCCAATCAGCAACAATACAAAAAAACGTATTTTATTCATACAATCCAAATTGTCTGGCAAGGATCTTAACTTGCTTCATGTCCCAATACTGAGTACCTAACCGCTTTACCGCAACCAGCTGCATTAGGCTATTACATACAAACAAAGCATCACATTGCTGCCACTGCGAGAGCGGCCAAGTCACTGCTGTAATTGCCAAACGTTGCATTAAATGCTGCAAATAAACACCAAGAATACCACAATCAGTTAGCGCGGGGGTAACGATTTGGCCGTTGACAACCCCAAGCAAATTCGCCGCGCTGGTTTCCACAACATGGTCATCGTAGTCTAGCACCACCACATCGTCGACATTCTCTGCTTGCATGGCTTGTTTGATTAAGACTTGTTCGAGTCGATTTAAGGTTTTAAGTCCCGCTAATAGCGGTTGTTTTGCCAGTTTTATTGGGCTAATCCCAAGCTCTATTCCTGTATTAGCCAAGTTATCGTAATGTTGGGGATATGGTAGCAGTGAGACTACCACCGTCGCTGAACTCTCTCTTGGTGGCTGATACCCTCGCCCACCTACGCCGCGAGTAATGACAATTTTCACTACCGCAAGCGCACTGTCTGCCACAACTTCAGCAACTTTTTGTTCTATTAGCACTAAATCGAGTGGTTGGAAATAAAGCCGCGCCGCACACTCAACTAAACGCGCTTGATGCAAAGGCCAGTGCACCACTTTGCCATCCACCACCTTGGCGGTTGTGAAAAAACCATCACCGTAGTTAAAACCGCGGTCTTGTGTGTCGATAACGTTGGCAAAGTGCATAATATTCCCGAATAAAAACAAAAAAGCCCGGCGATGCCAGGCTCTTTAGTCAACTTTTACGGTGACGATTATACGCGTTTAAATAACAATGAACCATTGGTTCCACCGAAACCAAATGAGTTACATAGTGCGTATTCCAGCTTTGCATCACGTGCTATGTGCGGCACATAGTCAAGATCGCAGCCTTCATCTGGATTGTCAAGGTTGATTGTTGGTGTAACCTTTTGATCTTGCAATGACAAAATCGTGATAATCGATTCTACTGAACCCGCTGCACCAAGCAAATGGCCCATCATAGACTTAGAAGAACTGACCATCACAGATTTAGCCGCATCGCCAAATACTGATTTCACCGCTTGCGTTTCTGCTTTATCACCCGCTGAGGTCGATGTTCCGTGAGCGTTGATGTAACCTACGTCCGCTGCATTAACACCTGCATCATTCAATGCATTCACCATAGCCAAGGCCGCGCCTGCACCATCTTCTGGTGGCGAGGTCATGTGATAGGCGTCGCCGCTCATCCCAAAGCCAACTAACTCAGCATAAATTTTCGCACCACGGGCTTTCGCCTGCTCGTATTCTTCTAGCATGATAACGCCAGCGCCATCTGCAAGCACAAAACCGTCACGGTCTTTATCCCAAGGGCGTGATGCTGCCTGTGGGTTGTCATTACGAGTAGAAAGTGCACGTGCTGCGCTAAAGCCACCCATACCGATTGGCGTTGAGGCTTTTTCCGCACCACCGGCTAACATGGCATCCGCATCACCGTACGCAATCATGCGCGCGGCGTGACCGATATTATGTAAACCTGTGGTACAAGCCGTCACGATAGAAATGTTCGGGCCACGTAAACCATACATAATCGACAAATGGCCTGAGATCATGTTGATAATGGTTGAAGGTACATAAAACGGCGACAATTTACGTGGACCGCTTTCTAGCAACTTCACATGGTTTTCTTCAATCAGCGTTAAACCACCGATCCCGGAGCCAACCGCCACACCAACACGATGTGCATTTGATTCATTCACTTCTAAACCAGAATCTTTCAACGCCTGGGCACCTGCGTAGATACCGTATTGAATGAACAAGTCCATTTTTTTGGTGTCTTTTGCAGAAATATACTCGCTTGCGTCAAAGTCTCGAATGAGACCCGCAAACTTGGTGCCGAAATTAGTGGTATCAAAATGGGTGATATTTGAGATGCCGCTTTGGCCCGCAAGCAAACCTTGCCAGGTTGAACTCACGTCATTACCTAACGGTGTCAACATGCCTAAACCTGTTACAACGACTCGACGTTTAGCCACGGTGTCCTCCAAAAAAGGGAAACTGAATTTTGACGGGCAACATACCCTGTGGATTTCGAAATGCACGCACACCGCAAGCGATTAACTTCATCAGCAGCGCTGTTTCGGTATTCTGACCGCGCGGTTGCACTTTGAGTGCGACTTGTTGGGGCGACCAACATCCGAGCATTTTGAAACGCGACGGGTATAAATAGACTAAGGGCAGCGGATGCTGCCCAAAGAGATACGTTACTTACTCAGCGTGAGCAGTTACGTAATCGATCGCTGCTTGAACAGTAGTGATTTTCTCTGCTTCTTCATCAGGGATCTCAGTGTCAAACTCTTCCTCTAGCGCCATTACTAGCTCAACTGTGTCTAGAGAGTCAGCACCTAAATCATCAACAAAAGATGACTCTAATTTAACTTCTTCTTCTTTAACACCTAGTTGTTCAACGATGATTTTCTTTACGCGTTCTTGGATGTCGCTCATTCTTCTTTCCTTTATTTAAACGCAATGCGTTATTTTCAGATTGCGGCGTAGTTTACGGCGCCTATTTCTGTGATTCAAGGATTTAACCGTACTTTTTTGTCTGGTCAAACCTGTGTGTCCCAAAATTAACCTTTTATCGCTCATTTTAGCCGCGATTTCAAGTATGATTACGGCAAGATCACAAAAATTTCAATTTTAAAATAGGTTCAGGTTTACACCTTAAACCATGTACATCGCACCATTTACATGCAAAGTTTCGCCAGAAACGTATGCAGCTGCATCTGATGCCAAATAAACCACTGCTGCAGCAATTTCTTCTGGTTGGCCTAAGCGACCAGCTGGCACATTCGCCAACGTTGCCGCTTTTTGCTCGTCAGTGAGCTCATCTGTCATGTCAGTTTGAATAAATCCCGGTGCAATCACATTCACTGTAATACCACGAGAGGCTACTTCACGTGCTAATGACTTAGAAAAACCAATTACACCCGCCTTGGCAGCAGCATAGTTAGTTTGACCCGCATTACCCATTGAACCAACCACAGAGCCGATATTGATAATACGACCTGTTTTCTTCTTCATCATCGGACGAAGTACCGCTTTTGACAAGCGATAAATTGAGCTCAAGTTGGTATTGATGATGTCATCCCACTCTTGGTCTTTCATGCGCATTAGCAAATTATCGCGTGTGATACCGGCATTATTAACCAAAATGTCAATATCACCCAATTGCGCTTTAACAGCTTCAAGCAAAGCTTCGATTGAGTCTGCTTCAGAGACGTTCAATACAAATCCTTTGCCTTTATCACCTAAATACTCAGAGATTTTAGCCGCACCGGATTCACTGGTCGCTGTACCTGCAACAACCGCACCTTGTGCGACCAAGGCTTGTGCAATCGCTTTACCAATACCACGGCTTGCGCCTGTTACTAAGGCAACTTTGCCTTCTAAAGAAAATAACTTACTCATGGATTTCTCGATTATTTTGCTTGTGCAATAGTTTCTGTGCAATTTACCGCATCACATGCAAGTGATTTTTCGATGCGTTTTACCAATCCAGTAATGACTTTACCTGGACCAAACTCATAGCTTTGTGTAATGCCATCTGCGGCGATACGTTGGATAGTTTCAGTCCAGCGAACTGGGCTGTACAACTGACGTACTAACGCATCTTTAATCGCAGCGATGTCACTGGTCACGGTCACATCAACGTTGTTGACCACATCACATTCTGGCGCATTGAAAGTAATGGTTTCAAACGCAGCAGCAAGCTGCTTGGCCGCTGGCTCCATTAATGCGCAGTGCGATGGTACGCTTACAGATAGCGGTAGTGCACGTTTTGCACCCGCCGCTTTACAAGCTTCAGAAGCACGTTCAACGGCTTCTTTGTGTCCTGCGATAACAACTTGGCCTGGAGAGTTGTAGTTTACTGGCGCAACAACTTGACCTTGGGCACTGTCAGCACAGGCTTTAGCGATAGCTTCGTCGTCAAGACCGATAATTGCCGCCATTGAACCTACGCCTGCAGGTACTGCTTGTTGCATAAATTCGCCACGCTTTTCAACCAGTTTCACAGCGTCAGACAATGACAATACGCCTGCACAAACTAAAGCTGAGTATTCGCCAAGACTATGTCCAGCCATGACCACCTCAGTCGTTGGGTTGCTCGCGCGCCAAGCGCGATAGATAGCAACGCTAGCGGTTAATAACGCAGGTTGCGTACGATGGGTTTGATTAAGTTCGGCTTCTGGGCCATTTAGAACCAGATTTTGCAGATCATAACCGAGTGCGGCATTCGCCTCTGCAAAGGTTTGTTGCACAACAGGGTTATTTTCAATTAACTCGGCTAACATGCCGACTGCTTGAGAACCTTGTCCTGGGAACAATAATGCGATTTTTTGTGACATATTCTGCTCTTGCTTGTTTTACTTTTCGCAGCCCAGTCACAATAAGATCAATCGACTTTACTACTGGGCGACGTTGTGGTTGCAGTGCCGATGCGCTCAAACGCTGCTTGAATTTTTTCGGGAATTTGCCGTTCAACTTCGCGCGCGGCTTCCTCAATCGCTGCAAGAAACGCCTTTTTAGAAGCATTTCCATGGCTTTTAACTACAATACCGCACAATCCTACCAGACTTGCACCGTTATACTGGTCGGGGTTCACCCTTTTATAGAGCTTTTTTATAACGGGTCGCAGCAAAAATGCCAACACTTTATAAAAAAGATGCTTTTTCAGCGCTTTAGTGAACTTGTGCATGATGAGTTTGGCAATACCTTCACAGGTTTTTAGCGCCACATTACCGACAAAACCATCACAAACGATAACATGAGCCTTGCCAGAGAAAATGTCACTCCCTTCGCTATAGCCAATGTAATTCAGTTGTGGGCATTTCTTCATTAGTTCAGCGGCTTGTTTAATACCCTCGTGACCTTTGATATCTTCCGAACCAATATTCAAAAGACTGACCCGCGGCCTCTCTATACCAAGTCGGCGACTTGCAACCACTGAGCCCATCACACCAAACTGGAATAGTGTCTGTGGTTCGCAAAACACGTTGGCACCTAAGTCCAACAAATAAACTGGATCTTTGGTTTCGGTTGGTACCGCTGAAATAAGCGCTGGACGTTTTACACCCGGTAGGAGTTTAAGCACGTGCGTCGCCATAAAAAATAGCGCACCTGTGTTACCAGAACTGACGCAAGCTTGTGCTTCGCCGGATTTAACTAAGTCTAATGCCACACGCATAGAAGAATCTTTTTTACGTCGCAACGCTTGCGCAGGTTCGCAGCAATTCGTGACAACTTCATGGCAATGATGAATTTTTAGTCGAGGATGATTGAGGGAGTCGAGTTTATCAAGACCATCACGGATAACTTGTTCGTTACCGCACAAGATTAAGATCAACTGATCATTTTGATTTACTGCAGCCACGGCAGCAGGAATAGATGACCGGGGGCCATAATCGCCCCCCATCATATCTAACGCAATGGTTAGATGCGTAAGCATTAAGCAATCTCTTAGTTAGAAATTACTTTAACACCTTTGTAGTAACCGTCTGCAGTTACGTGGTGACGACGATGAGTTTCGCCAGAAACTTGATCAACAGTCAAAGCTGGACCAGTTAGAGCATCGTGTGAACGACGCATGCCACGTCTTGAACGAGACTTTTTATTTTGTTGTACCGCCATTAGCCTTCTCCTAAGAACTTTTCTTAAGTTGTTTCAATATCTCAAATGGATTTGGTTTGCTCTCTTCCGCTTCAATTTCGCCAAAGCTATGGGGCTCTGCCGAATACGAACAAGTAGCTTCTTCATGCATAGGCACTATTGGAATTGATAAAATTAATTCATCTTCAATAATTTGACGAAGATTAATTTCACCATGTTCGTCCAGTTCCACAACATCGTAGCTATCAGGAAGATCATCCGACTCTGCACCCAAACCGACTGGCGTATAAGCAAAGTCTTGTTCCAAATCCAACCCTAACTCCCCGTTACAGCGCTGACAAGTAACGTTTAAATGTGTTTGCATGTGACCGCGCACTACAACTAAACCTTGCTCGTCAAACTCACAACGGATTGTTACCGCTATTTCACCTGCTTCATCCAGCACAACTTGCTCTAAACGAGAAAGTTCTTCGAGTGGCACAATACCTTGGTAATCACTTCGGCGCTGCGCTGCCCTGCTGGGATCAAGCGTGATGGGAATTTTCACCTTTTGCATAGGGGCTGCATCATATAGATAGTTAGCAAGTTAGTCAAAATAAAAATCAACTTTCCTTTGTTTTATCCGTGTTGGCGCCCTATCCTATGGCGAAATTTTATCTGACTAGGTTACAGGTATGAAAACCAACCTTATTCTAGCGTCAAGTTCCCCATTTAGGCAGTCTATTTTGAAAAAATTTAATCTCAAGTTTACTGCTTTTGCGCCGGACATAGACGAAACACCTTTGGCACATGAAACTGCGCAGCAATTAGTCGCCCGATTAAGCGAACAAAAAGCGCGCACTGCCAAGCAGTTATTCACTGATGGTTTGGTTATCGGCTCAGATCAAGTCGCTGTTTTTGGCGATAGCATACTCGGCAAACCCCACACCAAGGCAAACGCCATAACTCAGCTCACTCAATTTAGTGGCCATAAGGTCACATTCCTGACTGGATTATCGGTATATGATATTGCCACTGACATGGCCAAAACCGTTGTCGAACCGTTTCATGTGCATTTTAGAGCGCTGAGTTCAGAAGAAATTGAACGCTATATAGATGTAGAACAACCGCTGCAATGCGCAGGGAGTTTTAAAAGTGAAGGATTAGGTATTTGTTTGTTTGAGAAGTTGGAAGGCGACGACCCAAATGCACTCATCGGCCTTCCGCTTATTCAATTGCAGCGTCTACTGGCAGACTTCGGCGTTAACGTGCTTATGTTGCAACACCGCAGCTAATTGCTGATAGCTATCAACAATTGCGACTGGCTGATAAGCAGCAAGCGTATCAGCCGTATCGACGCCAAATGTCACGCCGATGGCGTCAATACCGGCGTTACGCGCTAACTGCATATCGATTTTGGTGTCACCTACCATTACGGCATCAGCCGCCGCGATGCCAGTTTCAGCAAGAATATCTAGTAGCATTTGCGGGTGAGGCTTCGACTCTGCTTCGTCTGCGGTACGAGTGGTGCAAAAAAATGCGCGTGTGGCGCTTTTTTCGAGCATGCGGTCAAGCCCCGCGCGGTTCTTGCCCGTCGCGACAGCCAGTTTTATTCCTGCCGCTTTTAATGCGGTCAGAGTATTCCGCACATCAGCAAAAAGCGGCGTAGGTGTGGTATCCACTTCTTTATGCTGATGCTTGTATGCTTCTGCAAGTGCTGACCATTTCTCTTGTTCGTTTGGAAAAAGCGTTGCAACCGCGATGTCGAGCGACAATCCTATGATGCTTTTGGCGACCTCTGCTGAAGGAATGGCCACGCCGCAACTGACCGCAGCCATTTGTAAACAGTTGACAATTTTGTCCACCGAATCCATCACAGTGCCATCCCAATCAAAAATGACCAGCTGATACCGCATTAGCCCTTCCTTAATTGTGTGAGGCAGTTTTGCAACGCGTTATCCAGGGGTGCTTCAACATGGACTGTGGTCTCAAGCTTAGGATGCATAAAACGGAGCTCTTTGGCATGCAAGAATAAGCGCCCTAAACCTGCCGCGCGCATTTTGCTGTCAAACTCAGCATCACCGTATTTGTCATCACACGCTATGGGATGACCTTTACATTGGGTATGAACGCGAATTTGGTGGGTACGGCCTGTTACCGGTGATGCTTGTACCAAAGTAGCACCGTCAAACCGCTCAATCACTCTAAAACGCGTATGCGATGGTTTGCCCTCAACGGCATCCACGCGCACTACCCGCTCACCCGATTGTAGTGTGTTCTTTTTTAGCGGCTCATTCACATTTTTGTGCTTTGCGTCCCACTCGCCTTTTACCAAGGCAAGATAGTTCTTTTCCATGGTTTTTTCGCGCAGTTGCTCATGCAGCCCTTTAAGAATGACGCGTTTTTTCGAGATCAAAATACAACCTGAGGTATCGCGGTCTAAACGGTGCACCAGCTCAAGGTTACGCTCTTCAGGGCGTAACGCACGAATCGCTTCAATCAGACCGAAACTCAAACCACTGCCACCATGTACCGCAAGGCCAGCAGGCTTATTTAGTACCATCAGATACTTATCTTCAAATAAGATACAAGATTCAAGCTGCGTGACTTTATCCAGCTTGTTTAAGTTTTCTGGTACTTGCGACTCTCGTTCGGCAATCCGAATCGGCGGAATACGGACTTCATCATTAAGTTGTAACTTGTAAAGTGGCTTAGCGCGGCCTTTATTAACCCGAACTTCCCCTTTGCGTAAAATTTTGTAGACGGCGCTCTTTGGTACGCCCTTTAAAAAGGTGATCAAAAAGTTATCGATGCGTTGACCGGCCTGATCTTCATCGATGGTGACAAAGGTAACTTTTAAACCGCTGTTTTCTGACATTGCCTAATCACTGATTTGAGTAATAATTTATGTTGCTTACACGAGGATATTAGTGGGATAATCACCGCGCAATTGTTTGCAACAGGTGCTTTTACGCCTTGATATAATCGTGATGCACATTGGATGGATGATCATACAGCGCTAAGGGTAGAATTCCAAAGCTTTTATCGTCCTCCATGGTATAAACACGTGCGAATGACCAACTGCGATGCGCGTACTATGTCGCAGCCAACGTCAAACACGATTACACCACAGAAAAAGCAAAAACACATGGTACCTGTGTACGGCATCAAGCGCCGTTTTTTAGCATGATTAAATGCCATTGAAGCAAGCGCGGCAAAGTCCCGTGCCCGAATGCGTTGAACATGCATTGCAACTGAAGAATGTCACTTCAAAGGTTGTATACAGCTCGCGTTGAGCAAACCGCCAACGACAATCTGTACTGCTAAGTGTTGCCTTACGCAACTTGGTATGTGCTTTGTCATGTTTTTGGCGTGGCTCCGCAGCGGATACATAACAGTGAAGAACACCCTTCGCTTTGCTCTGCGCGCAAGTCTTAATGGAAAGGTTCCCTCTCCCCAGTCGTGAGACTGCATTTAAAAAATGGAACACTAAAAAACGCCCCTAGTTGCCGTGATGGGTGCTGAGAAGAAGTGAAAAGTAGAGTAATAATATGAAAAGAATGCTGATCAATGCTACGCAGCAAGAAGAAATGCGCGTTGCACTGGTTGACGGCCAACGCTTATACGATCTAGATATCGAAAGCCCAGGTCACGAACAGAAAAAAGCCAATATTTACAAAGGCAAAATCACCCGTATCGAACCCTCTTTAGAAGCTGCTTTCGTCGACTATGGCGCTGAGCGTCACGGCTTCCTTCCGCTAAAAGAAATCGCAAAACAATATTTTCCTGATGGTTATGCATTCAGTGGCCGCCCAAACATCAAAGATGTGATCAAAGAAGGCCAAGAAGTTATTGTTCAAATCGATAAAGAAGAGCGCGGCCAAAAAGGCGCTGCCCTTACTACCTTTATCAGCGTGGCGGGTAGTTACTTGGTGCTAATGCCAAATAACCCACGTGCAGGCGGTATTTCTCGTCGTATCGAAGGCGATGAGCGAATTGAACTTAAAGACACCTTGAGCCGCTTAAACCTGCCAAAAGGCATGGGCTTAATCGTGCGTACTGCTGGTGTTGGCAAGTCGTTTGAAGAGCTGGAATACGATTTAAAAGCCTTGTTAGTGCACTGGGATGCAATCCAGAAAGCCGCTGACAGTCGTAAGGCGCCTTTCCTTATCCACCAAGAAAGTAACGTAATTTTCCGCGCTATTCGCGATTATTTACGTCGTGACATCGGTGAAATCCTTATTGATAAAGCGAAAGTTTTCGAAGAAGCCAAAGCCCATATCGAGCGTTTCCGCCCAGATTTCCTTAACCGCGTAAAACTCTATCAAGGTGACGTACCACTATTTACTCACTACCAGATTGAAAGCCAAATTGAATCGGCGTTTAAACGTGAAGTACGTTTACCATCTGGTGGCTCTATCGTTATCGACCCAACAGAAGCGTTAACCTCTATCGATATTAACTCTTCAAAAGCCACTAAAGGCGGCGATATCGAAGAAACCGCACTGAACACCAACCTTGAAGCGGCTGACGAAATTGCCCGTCAACTACGTTTACGCGACTTAGGTGGTTTGATTGTCATCGACTTTATCGACATGACTCCACCACGCCACCAACGCGAAGTAGAAAATCGCCTTAAAGATGCCGTACGTGCTGACCGCGCGCGCGTGCAAATTGGCAAAATCTCACGTTTTGGTTTATTGGAAATGTCACGTCAACGTCTTCGTCCATCACTGGGTGAAGCGAGCCAGCACAGCTGTCCACGTTGTGATGGTCAAGGCACAATTCGTTCAAATGAATCATTGGCGTTATCAATTCTGCGTTTAATCGAAGAAGAAGCAATTAAAGACAACACCGCACAAGTGAATGCACAGGTGCCGGTTGCTGTTGCCTCTTACCTGTTGAACGAAAAGCGTCGCTCAGTACAAACTATTGAGAAACGTCATGAATGTTCAGTGGTTATCATTCCAAATCCACATTTGGACACGCCACATTATGAAGTAGTACGCGTACGTCAAGACGAGATCTCAGAACTTGCCAGCTATGAGCAAATTGTTGAGCCAGAACTAGAGTTAATCGAAGTTTCGCGACCACAAGCTATTCATAAAGAAGAGCCTGTGCTTAAAGGCGTAGTTATGCCTCAAGCGCCAATAGTGACTCAACCAGCTACAGTGGCGCCAGTAAGTGCACCAGTTGCAACCGCAAAAAGCGATGAAATGGGCTTACTGACTCGCCTAGGTAACTGGATAAAGTCTCTATTTACCCCAGCAGCAACCCCTGCGACCAGCACGGAAACTGACAAGCGTGAGCGCCCACAACGTGAGCCACGTCATGACAACCGTCGTCGTCAGCAACAAAAACGTCGTGGCCGTTCAAATCGCGACCAACGTGATGACGAAATGCAGGATAAGCCGCAGCAAGAGCGAGCTCAGGAACGTGGTCAAGACCGCAATCAAGAGCGTGCGCCAGAACGTCATGCAGATAAAGCACAAGATCAGAAGTCTGACAACAATAAACGTCGTCGTCAGCCGCAGCGTAAACGCCCTGATCAAGACAAACCACAAGTAGCTCAAACTAGCGAGTCGTTTGACGTTATTGAAGACGCATTAGAAAACAATGTTGAGGCTAAGGTAAAACCACGCCGTCAACGTCGTAACCTACGTAAGAAAGTGCGTATTGATAACGACAATGCGGTCAGCAACCTTGAGTTAGCAGATGAAGTGGTTGAGCCAGCTGAACACGATGAAGCGCCAGCAAGCCAAGCAACTGTTAACAGTGCAGCAATGTCTGAAAGCGTAACTGAACTCAACAGTGTTGAAACTGAGCAAACACAAGCCGTCGAGGTTGAAAAGCCAGCGCGTCGCCAACAAAAGCCACGTGCGCCAAAAGCACCTCGCCATGACGAAGAAACGCCTCTTGTAGCTGCAGCTGCGCTAGAAACGGCCGAAGAGCAAATCACCGAAGTGGTAGATGGTGAAGACAATGCTGATGGTTTGGAAGACAAAGACGGTCGTACCCGTTCACGTCGTTCACCACGTCATTTACGCGCAGCAGGTCAACGTCGTCGTCGCCCTGAAGGTGAAAAGAAAGATGCACCTATGGCATTTGTACCCGTTGCAGATCAAGCAGCAGCGGAATACGAGGCCGAGCTCAAAGCCAAAGCGCAAACGCTTGGTGAGCAAGACGCTGTTGATAATGATGAAAGTGAAGTAACTGCCGCTGCAACCGTGGTAAATCCGCAAATCACGGATGCAGTAGAGCGTACTCCTGTAGCAACACCTGAAGCTGAAGTTGCAGTTACAGCACCAAGTACTGAAGTATTAGCTACTGATGAGGCTGAGCAAAGCAATGCATTAACAGGCAACGAAGCTGCTGTTGAAACTCCTGCGCTAGAAGTCACAACGACTGAAACGCCTGAGCTTGAAAATGCTGTGGTTGAAAACCTTGATGAGCATGTAGTCACTGAGTCGTTAGATACTGCTAAGGCACCTGCACAGCCAGTAGCGCAAGTTCCTGCCGAGGTTGAAGCACAAGACGTATCAACAGTAGAAGTTGCCACTGACACCGTAGAAACTACCCCAACTGTTGAAACTGCTCACGAAGTTGAGCCAGTCGTCGAAGCAACAGCCACTGTAGCCGAGGTAGTAACCCCAGCTCCTGCTGTGACTACGACTGAAACGGCAAGCAAGAGCCGTGTGCGTTTCGCACAAAACAGCTCTGCCCCTATGACTAAAGCCAGCTCATCGACTGAGCAGCTTGAATCAGTAACGCCAGCTGTGATGCCAGATAGTGTACGTGAACCGCTAGTTCATAGCCGCACTGGCGTTGGTTCTAAGTCAATTGGTGGCCGTGCAAGTGCTGCGATGGCCTCGACTATGGCAGCAACGGGCCAAGAGTAATAATTACCAAGGCAACCGACTGGTTGCCCTCGAACAAGAATGCCGCTTTAACTGAGCGGCATTTTTTTTAACTGGAAATTGCTTCAAGAAAGTAACATGACAGCATCTATGTTATTTTGCTTTGTATAGCGCATCTAGTCGCCAATATCTGCCCAAATTATACCTATCTAATTAACTAAGCGTTCTTGACGGGTTAGCCAGGTGCTAATTTGGATTGGCATTTTTGGACTGATATCAATCGTTCACCAGCCAACATGCCTTTTGCCACATGAAAAGAGGTTTAGCTGGCCAAATCTAGGTTCAACCTGAGCTTGCCAATTGCGGAGCAACTTCACGACGCTTTATTAACTCGGTCAAAAGCTCTGGGCGAAATGGCCAAGACCAATGCGTTGCCCTTGGTGACAAATGTTGCTCTATAAACATCCAGACACACACCAACATCATGGCACCAAACATCAGCGAGAAAGAGTCGAATAACATTGGATACACCATTAAATGCCAACAGGAAACGATGCACCAAAAGCTTTTCTTTACCGCATAGCGAATACAATCATTACAATAAGCCAACCCTGATAGCGCCAAACGCTGCGTATAGTGGCAATAATTCAAGCCCCACTGTTTTAGCGGAGAGGATTGCCAAATCAATAAGATCAGTAATCCTACGCTCAATACCAGCCAGTTTGCTACAGGCTGTACAAAAACTAATAACAGATTACAGAGTACGCCTATCGTCATCCATAACATTAAATAAACCGTACAAAATAATGCTACGCCAATAAAGCGTAAACGTGGCAGACTGCGCTGCCAAATATGCCGTATTGCATTGTGGAGTAAGGGAAACATCATCGCCACAATCATCAATGTCCAACCCATCAGCTGCGACAATACTTGCCACCCGAATAACTGTTGTTCTACAGGCGCTTTTTCCACATGAGCACTGTGATGATGATTATGTTGCTCAGCTACCGCAGATGCCTCTTGATGATGCTGATGTATTACCTCTTCCGATTGCTGATTAAGATGCGCTTCATGATTATGACCACCTGCCCATAGCAGACCCCAAGCTACAGCGGAGATCAATAACAAAATTGGTAACGGCGGCTGCGAAAGAAAGCGTATGTAACTACTTAAAGCCATAACTACGTCCTTATCCCTGTGAAGTGAGTGTGAGGTGTTTAATATGTAAAGGTATGTGATGCTGTTTATTCAAACGAGGTTTTAGCACTAATTTACACAGGCTGGCCAAATTGGCTTGATTAGTGCTGAGCGCTATTAGCGCAGGACTCAGATCTGCAATAATGGTGAGACCCGCTGACAACTTGCTGGCGTTTTTCAGTCCATAAAGTCCCTCGGTTACCACTTGTATCGAGGTTTGAGGTGTGCATATGCTTATTTCCAGAGTGATCCCTTCCACGCCACCGGACAGGCCAGAGATTTGTAGATATACCCCAGCGTGCTTTTGGAGCAGCTCTAGCAATTGCGCCACCGTTCCTAAAGGCAAAAAGACCTGCTGAACAATGTCTAACTCTTCAAATATCGGCCCGATTGAATCGTTATGCTCACTTGATGTGCTCACTTTGCTTTCATCCATTTCATTTAGCATAAGTGGCGCAGCCACCAAGGCTGCACCACTCAGTTTGGGTTATTGCCGATAGAGGCTGATCCGCTCAACGCTTAACTCTGCGTTTTGCCCATTACGAGGTGTCAGTACCACTTCAACCTCAGACAAATTATCAATGCCTTGATTAAGGTGTAATTTATCTAGCTCTTCGGTTACGTCCAGTACCAATGTCAGGCCATTACCACCATGCGCTCTATCGCGGCGAGAGGCATCTTTGATACCAAACAAACCGAGTGACTCTAGCAACACTTCCTGCCCATCGAGTTTCAGATGAACATCTATGGTGATCCCTTCACGTTTAGCACGAATTGATTCTAAATTTAGGAAGTAGCGATCGGGTTCACTACGGTTAGACGCTGTGAGTAAATTAGCAGTAAAGCTTTTTGCACTGCGTGCCATCATGCGCTTGTCGAGTTTTACCACGCTATGCGCTTTTTGATTGAGGCTAACCACATTATCGTTAGCGCCTAACAACTCGGCATGCTTAGCAGGAGTCGCTGTTGGCATCGCTGCCGCTTTCGCCACGCTCGCTAAGCCCAAGTTAGATACACGTTGGATAGAATGCGAAGCAGGAACTACATCACCGTTGCTTAGTGGATCGTAGCTATAACCCAGTTGCTCAGTGCTTAACACATCTTTTGGCGCGTAACGCCAGCTTTCGCCATCAGGCATTGGCATCATAAATGGACGACCAATTGGCCCTTGCAACCAGCTTTGGTCTGCTGGATTGGCTCTGCCATCACCTAAGCTTAACCAATAAGACCAAAGCCTATCTATATTCGCATGATGTAAATAGAAAATCGGGTCAAGACCCGCCAAGTCTGGATCTGCCATCAAACCAGGGTCGCCATTTGGAGCTGATTGACCTACATCCACATGCACAATGTTGTGTGGTAAAGACTCAACCCCACCAGAAGCACCGCCGCCATGATTAAAGGCCGTTTCAGGGCCTCCGAAGCCAGGGTTACCGCCAGCAGATGCGCCAACAAAGCTAATAATATTGAGCTTTTTCAATGAAACATCATCAGCTGGTAATGGGAGAGTTGGGGGACTTACCTGCGCACCATAACGTTGTTTGATAAACAACGGGTTAGGCGTACCATCTGGCAGTGTAGTCGCTTTAAATGCAGGCGGTAAATCGCGCGCTTGCGCGTCTGACGCACTATAGTCCCAATAAGGTAGTGCCCAATCACTAGGACCACCGAGCTTGACAATCGCTTGTCTCACGTTGGCTTCAAGCGAGATTAAATAACCACGATGCCATGGCAGGAAAAACCAGGATTGGTGCTGACATTGATTCCAAAAAATCGCCTGCTCGTCCTTACTTGGTAAAGGTTCACCTGGTTCATAATAACCATATTGTTGCCAGTAAGAGGTACCGCCTTGCGAGAAATCTTCACCGTGGATAGCAGCCAAATAACGCCAACCCGTTTTATCGTTGAGGGGACGCATCATCAATTCGGCAACGCCTTTTGCGTACCAAAATAAGATTGGATCGTTAAAATCCCCGCCGTTTGCCCAAACACTTTTCCGAAAGTACATAATCAAATTCCTTAATTAATCTTGATTAAATTTAAAGCAACTACACCGCTCCTTGGTTTTCAATGTCCTGTAAGTCTCTCAAAAACACGCAAAGTTAATTAAGCTTTGCAAAGCCCAACTCAACTAGATACAACTGCTAATGTGTCTACTTTTAGCGCTCTTGCAGCCCCAACCTCTTGTACCACTTTATTTAAAGGACGAGGTTCAGCACTGATGCAGAGGCTAACCACTACAGCAACAAAGCGAACAAGCGTCATCACCCAAGGGCGCCCAAAGTCAGCTAAGCTTAGTTACTTTATCCCATTTTACATAACGAATATTTTACAAATTAAATAAAAACGATTACGCGACATTACACGATGTAAAATGAGCGAGTGCGCAGTTAGGGATTTGGCTTAGGTGGAACAATGCTAAGTATTTGCTTTAATTAAATAATGTGGATGAAAAATGAGAAATTGCCTTGTGTGTGGCCATGGCATGAATGTAGCGATAGCCGATAGAGCTACCGCTAATTTGCGTCATGTTGCAAGCAAAATGTGGGTTACTGCTCTTCGTAAAAACGCAGTAACTGATCTTTTAGGTTTGCAGGTACACCCTTGATGGTCAAGGTGTCGGTTTGGCTATTATAAATCACTCGTTCGCCAAGATGCTTACGCTCAAAACTTACGCTCACCCCGCCACCAACGCCAGAAAATTTCACCATGCTAGAGACAGTCTTTTTATCAATGGGGAAACTCTCTTCTAACGCGTAGCCTTGATCTTTATAAAAATCACTAAAGGCAATATCGCCAGACTTAGACAAGGTATCTGACAAGCTGCTGACTTCTGCGTCTTCGCCGGTAGCTAAACAATCATTACAGTAATCAAACACCTCCTTACGCAGCGTGTCTTTTTCCTGCTTATCAAACTGCTGTTCACTTAAATAGTCTTCAACGGCTTGCAACATCACCGTGCTTTGCTGCTTAGCGTCAACCCCTTCTTCACAACCTAAAAAGTCTAGGAAGAAGTCTGCCACTTTGCGCCCTGCGCGGCCTTTAATAAACGAAATATAACGGTTTTGCTCAGCTTCAACGTCCCATGCAGTTAAATCTACCCGAGCTGCCAATTGCATACGGGTAATGTCCAAATGCTTAGCGGCAGATAAATTTAAGTCCGACGTTATCGCGTAGTGTTCTTTGATATTAATAAGCGCAACCAACACATACTCAGTGGCGATATAGCGATAGTGGCAAAAAACTAAATAGCCCGTTTCATGGAAGGCGTATTTATTCAGCTCTTCTTTTAATACCTCAGTCGCTTGCTCAGTAACATGCCAAAAACCCAACTCTTGGTTGCGATAACTTTGTAGTGCACTGGCGACCACACTATTTTTATCGCTCGAAAAAGCACAGAAGCCTTTGCCCGGCTTACCGTTGTAAGCATGGTGTAACTGTTCGATAAACACATTGACCTTGTCGTTAACTGACATTTCATCATTACGTAAATGAATTTGTGTTTCTTCGTCTTGCTTGTCGACATAATGAACGACTAATTTATTAACCTCGATGCTCATGTTTGTTTTTCACGCCTCTGGTGTTAAAATCTGAGATTATTATCATTTAGTTATAGAACAATCGATGCCTATTTTATCCAAATACCGTAATGAACAAGTAGAACAAATTGTTGACCAATTGCTAAAGGTCTTAGCCGATCAACAAGCACCGGTTGATTTAAGCCTGATGTGTTTAGGGAATTCTATCACGCACATCTTAAATGAGCATGTACCAGCGAACAAACGTGCTGCAGTTGCCGAAAATTTTGCCAAAGCTTTGGTTCAATCGGTAAAGTAAACAGATGAATCTCAACCCACAACATCAATTTGCCTCTAAGGCCAGTCAGTTACTTAGCTGGGGCCATTGGTTTACGTTTGGTAATATCGCCTTGGTATTGCTGATCAGTTTAAGCTATTTGTGGGCTGATAGCGCTCCAACCACTTGGTTAGGACGCCTTTATATGGTGGTAACTTGGTTAAGTCACACCAGTTTTATCACCTTTTTAGCCTTTGTACTGACAATTTTCCCACTAAGCCTTGTGTTTCCCTACCCTCGTCATATTCGAGGTATGGCAGCTTTAGTCGCCACTTTAGGACTCAGTGCACTCAGTTTAGATGCGTTCGTCTATTTTCAACTCGGCTATCACCTAAATATGGGCTCGTTGGGAGAAATTGTCTCGTTACTTTGGCAAACACTCAACGGCCAACCCGCTTTAACCACTATTTTAGCAGTCGGTTTAGTATCGAGCTTTTTTGCTTTTGAACTCCTTATCAGTAATTTTGCGTGGCGCCATCTTGCGGAGTTAAAACAGCTGAGATTTCCTCGCTATGCAGCTGCAAGTTTAGTGTCGTGTTTTGCATTAAGCCACAGTATTCATATTTGGGCTGACGCCAATTCGTATTTTGATATCACTAAGCAAGATAACGTGTTACCTATGTCTTATCCAACAACCGCGAAAAGCTTACTTGCACGCCACGATTTGCTTGATATCGACAGTTATAAACAAGCCACTACGCTTGGTCTTGAGCATCAGAAAAGTGCGTACGTTGCGCCCGAATCGCTACCTGAGTGCAAAGCCAACGCGCAGCAACAAGTAAGCGTGCTAGTATTTGCTAACCAAACTCGACTCAATGAGTTTCTTGCAACACAAGCAGACTTAACTCAGTACAAAGGCTTACTACAGCCAAGTCTGCACGATGACAGTATTTTTAATTTAATCTACGGTTTGCCTGCGTTATATAAAGCTGCGCTAATGGATAATCAACAAGCTCCCGTGTGGAGTAAATCCCTCATTACGCAACGAGGCTTTACGCAACTGGAGTTTTTAACACCAAACCCAGATGCGGCAATTGAATTTATCTATCTTGATAATGACGCGCCACTGCCTAGCTTTGCACCTGAACACCAGTTAGTCGCTTTTAGCCTTGCGGCACCAACTCAGCAAATCCTCGTGAATGGAAGTTTCTACACTAATAGTAGTGCTTTTAAACGTTTAAATAGCCTGCTACAACCTGCTGATATTACTGCGACCTTATTGGCAGCAACCTTAGGTTGTAATGACCTTGCTAGTGTTGCAACCCTTGGTCATGACGTGGTTAGTCAATCCACAGAACAAGGCGTAAACTACACCCAAGGCGTTTTTGTCGCCTACAAAAAAGACCGTATCACTTTAGTGGCTGCTGATGGCAGTTACAAACATATTTCAGCCGCAGAAGGCTTTTTAATTGACCAAAAACTAGATGTACCTTTTTTAGTGCAAAGCATAAAACAGCTAAAACGTTTTTCGCCCAAAACCCAGCAATAACTCGCAAATTTATGGCTGCTGCACTAAAGTAAGCGTAAGGCTAGCCCACATCTTATCTTACAAGGAAGGCAGAGGATGAAATGGATTTTAATGCTGCTGTTACTCAGCTCAACTAGCTTAGTAAACGCCCAAACCAAACAATATAGCTACTATAAATGTACTACCGAGCGCGGCGTGGTTTATAGCCAATTCCCCTGCGCTGGCAATGCGATGATGCAAACACTTGAGCATACTGAGCCGCAAACTGTAGTCCCCACAGAGCAACATAACAAAACCCTCAATCAACTAGAAAAACAACAAATAATACGTAATTTAGAGCGTGAGATCCGCGCTAAAGAGCAGCAAATCGCGGTGTTAAAGCGCAAATATGATACCGCGGTGCACGACGCTGAAGACAGCTTGACCCGGCTAATGGACGATAAAGAAAAACGTCGTAAAGAACGGGAAGTTAAACGAAAAGTCCAAGCTCTCAGCAAAACCCATAACGCCAAATTAAAAGCGCTTGAGAAAGACATAAGCGAATTAGAGAAAAAACTCAAAAAATTTACAAAATAGCCGGCATTACGGGTGACTTTTCAAGCGAGACGCAATACAGTCAAAGAAAAAGGCAACGTTATGCGTCCAGAAGACATCGCCGAACTTATCCTAAGCGGTTTTGCTAAACACTATCGTTTGTTTCAAAAAATCACTGCACAAGCGCCAATTGCCTTTGCGAATAGAAATTGGGACGAAATACAGCGCATCAGCCGCTTACGTATCAGTCAATATGATACCCGCGTGGATGAGACGATTAGCGCGCTGGCCAAGGCTGCTCAGCTCAACCAGCTTGATACTGAGCTTTGGCATCAAGTCCGTGAGGCATATCAGCAGAGATTGGTGTTTCACCCCCAAGCCGAACTGGCTGAAACCTTTTACAACTCAGTATTTTGCCGCTTGTTTCATCGCAGGTATTTTAATAATCATTTTATTTTCGTCGAGCCAACGCTAAAAGACGCCCCAGCGTTACCTGTAGAAGCTGAGTATCGCAGTTATTTTCCAGTCGTTGACGGTCTAAAACCCACCATTCGTAAAATCATCAGCCATTTTGGTTTTGGCAGCGCTTTTGTCGACTTAGAGCAAGATATTCGTCAGCTGATGAAAGCGTTTTTAAAACAAGCGCCAGATACCCATCATCAACGTTTTCAAATGCGCTTTGATATCCTACAAGCCCCTTTTTATCGTAATAAAGCCGCCTATATTGTGGGTCGAGTAGTATCGTTAAGTGGCGTGCAGCCCTTTATCATCGCGATTTTGCACGACGGTGAGGCGGGTCTTAGAATTGATGCTCTGATCACCCAATCTAGCCAAATGCGGGTTATTTTTGGCTTTGCACGCGCCTATTTTCTCGTACAAACTCATGCGCCATCCGCCTTAGTGCGGTTTTTAAATGAGCTAATGCCAAATAAAACCCCAGCTGAGTTGTATAATGCGATTGGCTTTCACAAACAAGGCAAAACCGAGTTTTACCGCGAATTACTTGGCCAGTTTGCTCATACCGATGAACAATTTATGCCCGCTCCGGGTACGCGCGGCATGGTCATGATGGTGTTTACATTGCCGTCTTTTCCATATGTTTTTAAGGTCATTCGCGACAAATTCGCCGAAAGTAAACCGTTTGGTAAAGACACCGTTATTGCACGCTATCAATTAGTCAAAAATCACGATCGCGTTGGCCGTATGGCAGATACGATAGAGTACTCGAACGTGGTCTTCCCATTGGAACGCTTTAGCCCAGAACTGCTCGAGGAATTGCACAGCAGTATCAGCGAGAATCTTGTCATTGAAGATAACCTGCTGATCATCAAACATTTGTATATTGAACGACGCATGACGCCTCTCAATTTATACTTGTTGAATTGTAATGACAGCGACGCCCAAACGGTGATCAGCGACTATGGTCAAGCCCTTAAAGAAATGCTCGCAGTGAATATCTTTCCCGGTGATATGCTGTTAAAAAACTTCGGCGTCACAAAACACCAACGGGTTATCTTTTATGACTATGACGAAGTGCAATATTTAACCGACATGCGTTTTCGTGCGTTACCCAAAGTCAGCGCTGACGACTATTTCACTGATAGTGGTGAAGTTTCCTGCGCACCGCAAGATGTCTTTCCCGAGCAGCTATGTACATTTGTGTTACCAGACCCTAAACTAAAGGCCATGTTCCTCGCTGCTCACCCAGAGCTTGCAACGGTCGAATATTGGCAGCAGGCACAAAGAGATATCCAGCAAAAAGTGCTGAAACACATCTATCCCTATCCACAACAACAAAGGTTTTACCTGACACGTGAGCCTTAAACAAATGAAAGGAATGTTGTGAACATCAGTAAAATTGATTTAAATCTGCTTGTTTATTTAGACACGTTATTACGCGAATGTAATGTTACCCGTGCAGCGAATCAGCTCAGTATTACGCAACCGGCTATGAGTAATGGCCTAAAACGGCTGCGTAATCTCTTCAACGATCCGATTTTAGTACGCACCAGCGAAGGCATGGTGCCCACCGAGCGCGCATTAGAACTACAGCCGGTGATCCGCGGTATTTTAATGACCTTGGAAGAAACCCTAGCGCCAAATCGCGAATTTGAACCAACCCAAAGTAAACGGGTGTTTCGCATCATGGCCAGCGATTATGCAGCCAGTACTCTTGCGCCAAAACTTTTATATAAACTTCATGAAGAAGCGCCAGATACCACCTTAGATATTCTCACTCCAAGCGACGTCACTTTTCATGATGTGGAAAACGGCAAAGTGGATATGGCCATTAACCGCTTTGAAAACTTACCGCAATCGTTTCACCATAAACGTATTTGGAAAGACAGTTTCTGCTGTTTGGTGAAATCGGATAACCCTATTATCAAACACTTTAGCCTTGATGCTTATTTGAAAGCTCGCCATATTTGGGTCAGTAAAACTGGCTTTGGGGTGGGTGTTGGTATGGACCCTGCGGACGTGCAAAAACTCGGTTGGGTTGATGAAGCGCTCGCGCATTTTGGTAAGCATCGCAACATTGCCACCTTTACCCGTAACTATCACGTTGCCATTCACTTAGCCAAAGAGCAGAATTTAGTGGCAACTTTGCCATCAAAAGCTGCCAATATCTATCGTGATGACCCTGCCCTTACCGCACTTGAGCCACCGTTTCCAATTCCACCGTTTGAACTGGATATGATCTGGAGCCCATTATTACATCGCGATGCCAGCCATATTTGGCTAAGACAAAAAATTGCCGAAGTCGCCGAAGAGTTAAAGTAAACAATTGTCAAAGCGAAGCTATTGCCATGCGATATAACAGTGAATGTGATATCTGAAAATAACAACGCAATGGGTTAACACAATTACCTATTGTGCTTATCTAAAAGCTTGCAGCTTGGCCTGTCAGGTTGATATTTAACCTGACAGGTAGTTTTGAGCGAAAAGCAGATCTTCGCCTTATCTATTTTCGGCTGTTTGTTTACAAGTTTCTCGTATAGTCAGGAAAACGAGTGATTCGGTTGTTTTCATCCTCAAGCAATTTTAGCTTTAAAGACAGAAAGCTATTTGTAGCAATAAGTTATCTGATATGCTAAAAATCTTGTTAGTAGAAACTCGAGGTGGTTTGGGGCAGAAAAACGACCGAATCGCTCGATATTAAATTGTTATGCTTCAGAGAGCGATCAGATTTTATAATCTGTATGATTAAACTAATTATTAGAGTAGGTAAATGACACAAGCAACCGGAGGCGGGGCAGCCACAAATAGCGGGATTGACTTCCAGCAAAGAGTCGCGGCCTTCTTTGTCTTATCAATGGGGTTGAATTTAGACTGCTCCAATATCCTTGAGCGGGAGCAAGAAGCGAAAATATGTAAAGTTTCATTTGAGACGGAGGATGCTGTCGATGATATTGTTATCACTCATGAGAATTCTAAAACATACCTACAAGTTAAAAGGAAACTTTCTCTATCCGATAAGGTGAATTCTGAATTTTACAAAACGATTGATCAGTTCGTTAGGCAATATAAAACCTCTCAGAATAAGTGTGAGTGTTATGTAATAATAACTTCGAATGAGTCATCGAGAAAAATCCTTTCTGATCTCAGAAAAATAACTATATCGACAAGGCTTAATGAGGCCTCCCTTCAAGATAACCCCATGTCCAAGTCGGAAGAGCAGACATATAAGAGCTTATTAAGCTGTATAAACAGATCATTAAAGAAAAATGGATATGTGGATAATGACGTCGATGTTGCCCACAACCTTATACGTCAAATATATATCATTGCTTTAGATATAGAAAATAACGGAAGTTATGAAAAAGCATTTTTAGCATCAATTTCAAGTCAGCTGTCTACTAATCCTGAGTTGTTGTGGGGGTACTTAATATCAAAGACACTGGATTGGTCCAAAGGGCGTCAATCTGTTGATGTTAATGGAGTAAACGCTGTTATAAAAAAGTTCATCAACAGAAAAGATTCTGAGAGCGGAATCGGTCAAGATAATAGCACGCTTTTCAAAATGCAGTTTGACCCAGATAAGTACGACATTTGCTCTGGAAGAGAAGTCGTAATAATAGACTCTTTTCTACCTGAATTTGAGATTGCTTTATTAGAGCTCTATAGGTTTGATGATAATGGGGAGTTTAGGCTCAAGTTTCATGACCGTGAAATCGAAATGGGCAATGGCTCCAGGTATAAACTATACGGGCGGTTTTCAACGTATTCAGGGGCGGAAAGATTTATAAAAGAGCAGAAATGGATTCAAGATAAGAAGATCATGATAGGGCCGATAAATGGTGAGCATGACTTTGATTCTAGTCCGATAGCTGTTGCATATTCAGAAAAAGTACGAAATAAGGTTCTTGGTAATAAAGAGATATCGAAGTGTATTCATTGTCAAGAAGGTCTTTCTAATTCCTCAATCCTAATTGAAGTTAACGAAGAAGGCTTGCCTTTTGATGCCGGAATGATTCATCAACGATGCCTGCGGGAGTCAGATAGAGTTCTGGGTATTGCAAACAATCCGGGCATGGATGAACATCCTGAGTTACAAGATTTCGATTATCAAAAATGGTTCTTTAGTCTTGACCAAGGACAAGCCTTATGGGCCGGTTTTTCAGCAATTAACCAAAAAATAAAGCATGTTTTGTGGAACTCTAAATCTTCTATTAATAGGGGCGGCCATCTTTGTATTAAAGCTGTCTTGGATGATGGAGGTATTAGATATGTGCAGGAACGCGGACGTGTTCAACGCTATGATACAGAAAGAGCCGAGTTAGTATGCAGTCAACTCAACAATTGGATTGCAGATTCAAAGGAAAGAGGTAACCCTCTTTGTTATTCGTCAAATGGCGATATACAAGGGATGCATGATGATATACAAAGCAATTCAAACCAACCAATTGATTTGATTGAATGCTTAAGGTTTGAAATTACTCAATACACTCGGGGAATATCGCAACTCCATGATAAGGTAAAGAACTACTATGCTCCATTGGTTTCATTTGTTGATGTTAAAAGCAACGACCCATTACTAGTGAATAATTCCGCTTTTCTAGTTACAACACCAATGGATCTAAAAGTTTACCTTCAAAACTGGTCTAGTATTGGTTTCACTTATAAGTCGTACAAGCTAAATATTATCGAAACAGATGAAGATTTTGATAGATTTATGATCTGGACAGCTGAGCGAGGATTTAGCGTTCTCGTTGATCCGTTTTTCAATAAATCTGGAGAACTCTTAAAAGGCGCTGTAGTTGAAGACATGGAATTTCTTAATAATGAGGTTGAGTCGACAGGCGTTAATTCTATTTTGTTCATTATTGATAATAAAAATGGCACATTTACACATCTATTCAGAGATTTCGATAACGACTTAACGTTGCTGCTCAACAGAGAATGCACTAGCGATACCTGTAATTGTATGGGTTGCCAAATGTATGCTGTTAGGGTGCAAATTTATGGTGAAGAGAATCTTGATATTAGGAGAACTAGTGATACTACTATCGCTTTAAATTTAGGAGATAGCGATACAGACTGGGAAGAAAGCTTTATTGAGGACAATAAGGTGAGTTGGAGCGATTGGGAGAGCGTGGTATTTCAACAGCAAGCATAACAAGTTGCTGCACGCGGAAAAATTAGTCGCTACGCTCCCAATATTCCGGTGAGCAAGGCGTTGCCCCCAATTAATTGATAGTCACTGTCAGTACAAAATCAGCTAAAAGTCATATGGACGTCAGGTATCCGAAGACTACTTTCTTTAGAATCTCTGGGTTAATTAATATTTAAGTGTTTTTCAATTGAGTTACCTTAAATATGGCATTTAAAACTTTCTGATTAAATGAGGGGTTAACCTATGAATAGATTTTGCATATCAATTTTTCTATTACTTTCTACTATAAGTTGGAGTGGGAATAGTTATGGCAAAGGAGTAACTCTCGCGCCCGAGAGTCCTTATTTTGGCGAAGAGCCACCCGGCTTAATACCTAAACTTTTTGCTCCCAAAATAGTCTCTCCAGAAGGGAGGTTTGATCATGGTTCGTTTACGCCTGATATGAAGGAGTTCTACTTCACTAGGAGACCGGGTAAATCTAAAAAGCGCGAATTTTTTGTTATCCGATACGAAAACAACAGATGGAGTCAGGAATCTGAGACGGATATTCAGTGGCCCCAATTCTCTGCTGACGGCACTGTTATGTATGTTGGAAAGGAGTATAGGGAGCGAACGGAAACAGGTTGGTCGGAACCCAAAAGTCCTGGGGCGTTCATAAATAATATGGCGCATGGAAGATCGGTCTCGTCCAATGGAACTTATTATTTTACTGCTTATAAAAAAGAGGACGAACCAGGCAATGGTGCTATCCACTATTCTCGTTTAATAGGTGGAGAGTATGAAAGTCCAATAAAAATGAGCGCTGGGATTAATTCAGGAAAATATATCGGTGGCTCTGTTATTTCCCCTGATGAATCCTATTTAATCTGGTATATGGAAAGAGAGGATGGGCATGGAGAGTCAGATATGTATGTCAGCTTTAAACAGAAAGACGGCTCTTGGTCGGCCGCGATAAATATGGGCTCAATAATAAACACTGAAATGCAGGAAAGTGCTCCACAACTGACACATGATGGAAAATACCTATTTTTTACCAGGGGTGAGTGGAAAGTTGAAGAAGATGGAACCCACACCTATATAGGAAAAAGGTATTGGGTGGATACTCAGGTTATTGAGAATCTCAGACCCAAACTTTAAGTCATATAACAATCTCAGTAAGTGCGACGCCAAAATACGGCGCGCCTTCTTCGGGCGTTGGAACATATAAGACCGTCAGAATTGCTTATATTTTATTAATCGTACCTGACAGGTAAAGGTAAAACCTAACAATATGCACTATTTAAAATAGCTTTTTGAACATTGGATCATATAGCCTTAAAACTGAAAAGGTTTATTGTGATGAATTACTAGAAATACATTAATAAACTAGGTGATTTAGGGCCGAAAACAAAAAGGCGACATTGCAGTCGCCTTTTATTTTTAACGGCTTAATAGTACGCTTCCGCTTAACAATTCCCTCTCAGCAGCGTCCTATTATTGGCCCATATTACATTTCTAAACAGGCTTTAAAGCGTAGGTATTGTTCTTCACTTATTGGTAGTTCAGCAGTGTTTACGTAGCCGCGAATACAGGCTTCCACTTGCAGCTCTGCACCACTTAGCTTCTCTTCAAGCATGGCCACTTGCATGTTCATTCGCTCACTTTGTAGCGTTTGTGGTGATGGGCTTGTAGTAAGGATCTCTAAGCGTAATAACCAATCATTTGCCGACAACTCACGCTCTGGACGAGCTTTCCAGCGCTCGGCTAACTGTTCAGTGCGCAATGACTCCAGTAACTCGTCGTAAGCCTGCTGCTGCTTTGCTTGCTGAAGCTCGGCAACTTTGTCGTTAAGAGCATTCATCATGGCTTGCTGTTTTGCACGCAGTGGCTTGATTGGATTAAAATCTCGTAACTGCTTAAGCAACTGTTGGCACTGTGCTAAAGTTGCGACTTGTTCACATTCTTGCGCTATGGCATCAAGCTGCTGGGTTTGCTGTTCGGCTTCCGCACTTTGCGCTTGCTTACGTTCGTTGAAAGCCGCTTGGCGTTTGCCAAACACCTCATCGTTCACCGCACGGAAACTTTGCCATAACTTATGCTCTTGCTTAGCACCCGCGAATCCAATGCCTTGCCAAGTTTGTTGCAAGGCTTTTAGCTGCTCACAGGCTTCATCAAGATTCTCGTTACTCAATTGCGCTTGCGCTAAAGCCAAGATTTCCGCTTTTTTCGCTGCGTTATTGTCGTAACTGCCTTTTAATTGCAGCCATGCCGCATCTTGCGCAGTTTTAAACTCTGCCGATAACTTCTGATAGCTGTCGTTATCGAGCTTAGGCGCATCACGCCATTGTAATTTCAGCTGTTGGAATTGGCCTTCGTACGCTTTCCAATCGCTTACAGTGGCAGCGGTATCACTCAGCGCCTGCATTTGCTGGATAATTTCCTGACGCGCAACTATTGCTTGTGCTTTTTGTTGCTCTAGCTCAGCAAAATACGCGCGGCATGGTTCAAATGCTTGCTCAAGAGCCGTTTCAAACGCTTCGCTTTGTGCTACTTCTTCTGCGGTAGTTGCTTTACCACATTCATTCCAACGCTGACGCAACGCTTTTACTTGCGCGGCACGTTGTTTGGCTTGTGGTGCAACTTCAGCTACTAACTCTGCCACTTCGGCAAGAATTTCCGCACGTTTTGGTGCAGTGGCGTATTTCTGCCAATCTTGGATCTCAGCTAATTTGGCTTGTAGTTCATCATGCAGCGCGCTAAGCGGCGCCTGATATGCAGCAGTTAACTGCTGATATTCGGCGATAAAGCCTTTAAATACGCCAAATGCGACGTTAAAACGACCTTGCTCAATTAAACGTTTGGTGTCGAGCGCCTTTTTACGTGCCTGTTGCTGCGTCGCTTTTTGCACTGTTACTAAAGGAGCGATTTTCTCAGCAAAAGCAGTCACTTCAGCACGTAACTTTGCTTGTAACGGCTTTCTAAATGCCACGTCAATGTGGTGTAACTGCGCTTTAGCAGCAGCATGGGCTTGCTGATGAGTTTGCTCAGCGCTGTCAAGCTCGGTAATGTCATTTGGCACCGCGCAGTTTTGTAATGTAACAAAGGCGGTTTCAAATTGATTAATGGCAGAAGCAAGTTTAGGTAAAGATTCAAGCTTTTGTTGTAACTGTGCCAATACTTGCAATGCTTGCTGTAGCTCGGGTAACGAGGCGTATTGGTGCGCGCTTAATTGCGTTACTGCTTGGCTTATCTGGGCTTGTACTTCAACTAAGAAATTGCCACTAAGTAGCTGCTCTATATCTGCGCACAATGCTTCACATTCAGCCACGGTTTGCTCAGCTAGCTGCACTGCTGCCGCTTGTTGCTCTCTTTGCTGCTCTTGCTGTTGTACTTGTTCATATTGAACTTCTAAACGTGCTAGGTGGGTACTTAACTTAGCGTTTAGAGTATCAAACTTAGCAAGGTTTTCCTGTTGAAGGGCTTCAGTTAACCAATGCAGTTCAAGATCTGTCCACTGAGAACGCAACGCTTCTGCTTCACTCTTAACTTGCAAATAATCCTGCTTTTCACGTAAGTAGTTCAGCTTAGCCAGTATCAATTTTGCGGCTTGCGTAACTTGTTCTGGCATGACTGCAGCTAAGTGCTGCTGCTCAAGGAAAGCTTCCAACTCGGCTTTAACTTCGCCTTGGGCATGTTTTAACAACGCTTTTTGTAATTGATATTGGCCAACTAACTCAAGTAGTGCACGTTGCAGACGTTCATCACCTTCACGAAATGCTTTTTCAATCAATGAAGCATCCGCTAAGCGTTTTAGCAGTTTCACCCTAAGCCCCGTATCACGGTCGTTAAATGCGAGTTTCTCGAGCACTTTTGCTGGGGCGAGTTTGTCTATGTATTCATCGCGAATATCATGGCTTAAGGCGTCGTTAGCGTTTAACACGGCGTTGCTTATCTGCGCTAACGCATGCTCTTTAAGCTCCTGATCTTTCTTAGAAGCCTGCCACCATAAGCCTAAATCGTTGAGCTTACTTAAAGCCTGACGACGGATCTGTGCTGAACTGTCCTCTAACGCCATTGTTGTTAAAATATGCTGGTCTTTTTGCACATCTAATTTGTCTAGCGCCGATTCTCTAATATGTAGCTTCGGGTGTTTCCATTTTGGTGTAAATAAATGCTTAAAGATCATGTTCACTAAACCTAGCAATTTCGTTTTCTTGGGTAAATTCTTGTTGTAATTCACGCTTGGACTTTTGCACCATTTCGCCATTGGCACCTATGGTGAATTGCTCATTGGTTTGCGCTACTTTGGCTTGGTAAAGCATAACCAACTGCATTGTTTGTTCTTTTTGCGCTTCGCTCAGTGGTGTGCCATCTGGCCATTTGCCAGTCGCAGCACCATATTGCAAACGCTCATAAATTTCTGGGGTAATCGTACGAACTAGGTTATCGATATTCATGTTACTTTTTCTTTTTTAAGTAAACTAAAATCACGCGGTTGACTAGGTACCAAGCACAGCCGATAAATACGGCAGCACGACCTAACAGGTGCTCCAGTGAGCCTTGTGCTGGCATACGCCAGTACAAATAGAAAAAACCACCTAGAAATAAAATTAGTGCAACAAATGACCAATTCAGCAAGCGTTGCTGTTGCTTAACTCTATTCTTGGCTGCAATCGCGGCTAACTCTTCTGCGCTTAGCTCTCCCATTACTGTTTTACAGTGTGGGCAAGCCTTGTGGCGACTTGAAATAGACTCATTACAGTTTGGGCATTGCACAATTGCCATATACACACTCCAACAGTCATACCAACAGTCAATTCCCGTCGGCAGGCGCAAAAACCGGATAAACAAAGGGCGCCTTTTTGGCGCCCCACATTGTACTTGTTTTAAGACGGATTGTCTTTTTTGAATTTCACCCAATATTCATCTATTGTCTGCTTCATTTCTTTACGCAGCAACATAATGCCTATCAAGTTAGGTAAGGTCATTACCACGATTGCAACCGCCGCTAACTTCCACACTAACGTAGTATCGGCAAACGATGCCCAGAAGAAGCCAGCAACATAGAACACGCGGTAAGGCATCACTGAACGACTCCCCAACAGATAAATCATCGCGCGGTCACCATAGTAAGACCATGCAATTGCCGTCGAGAAAGCAAACAGCAGTAAGCCAATCGATACAATGTATTGTCCACTATCACCAAAGAAACCTCGTTGGAAAGCTTTAGTGGTCAGCTCTGCTGAGTGGACTAATGATTTCCCTTTGAGGCTGATGCTTGGGTCAACTGGCAAACCGTCTTTAACCGCCACAACACCGGTGTAAACATGGCGCTCTGTAATACCAAAACGAATTTCTTCGCCAATTGAGCGAGAGTGAATGACCGTAAAGTCTTTATTCACCGCTTTACCTTGAATGACGTTGATATCGCCCGTGTATGGCGTCACATCGCTTGGCTTGCCATTTAAATAGTTGTAAAGCGATTCACGGTCTTGGGCATTTTGCTCTGAATAAGTGCCCTTCACTATCATCATTGAAGAGCGCTCAAAACGGGTTTCGAATTTCTCAGTCCAAACGCCTGAAGATAAGATCACTAAGCCTGTCAAAGTACAGATAATAATAGTGTCGATAAACGGCTCAAGAATGGACACCATACCTTCTGAGACTGGCTCATCGGCTTTTGCTGAAGCATGTGCGATTGGCGCAGAGCCTTGACCAGCTTCGTTTGAGAAAAGTCCACGGTTAACACCACGGTTAAACGCATAAGCAAAAGAGGCACCTAGGAAGCCGCCCGCAGCTGCTGAACCAGTAAAGGCGTTGGTGAATACCGATAAGAACGACGGGATAACATTTTCGTAGTTATACAAAATCACCCCAAGTGAGCCGATGATGTAAACCGCGGCCATAAAAGGCACCACGCGTGACGTGATAGCCGCGATACGCTTGATACCACCTAAAATCACCAGCGCCAACAAAATTGATAATACCGCACCAGTTAACATCGGGGCGATACCAAAAGTGGCTTCCATACCCTGCGCTATGTTGTTGATTTGCGGCAAGCTACCTGTACCAAATGAACTGATCACAGTTGCTATGGCAAACAAAATCGCCAACCATTTCATTTTTAGGCGGCGATCCATATAGTACATCGGGCCACCCGCCATTGAACCATCGTCTGTTTTTACGCGGTATTTGTGTGACAGGGTTACTTCCACGAATTTAGTGGTCATACCCATAAATGCTGTCATCCACATCCAGAATAGTGCGGCTGGGCCACCAATTGAAATCGCCAGCGCTACGCCACCGATATTACCTGTACCCACTGTGCCAGAGAGCGCCGTTGCCAGAGCTTGGAAATGGGTGGTATCGCCTTCTTGGTCTTTCTTATCATATTTACCAGAGACAATACGAATGGCATGTTTGAAATAACGGATCTGAGGAAATTTCAGATAGATAGTAAAAAATAAACCGACACCTAGTAACACGTACGGAAACCAGGCTGCTCCCCCAAGCAGACTATCCAAATAGTCTAAGAATTGTCCAAATGCGTCCACGATTATTCCTCTTATTTTTAACGCAAAAGGCAGTCATATTATGACTGCCTCAATTTCATTATTGTTATCGTAAGTGGTCTACCACATTAACCACTGCTGCTAACATATCCTGTCCGAATTGATAAGAACGTCTGTCTGACCAACCAAAATGCGGATCTGGCAAGTTGGCATTGTCTTTAAACGGCATTTCCACAGTGTAAGACAACGCTTTAAATGCCTCAGCAACGGCACATGAAGCAACCGTCATATTTGCCTGACCTGGTTCATCTTTGGTGTAGCCATAAACATCCTGAAACTCAGGTGTAATGGTCAATAGCGCCGCTTTAAAGCGGTTTTCTAAATCGGATAAACGCGCATCGTAGCTCGGCACACCTTCACTACCCGCTACAAAGTTGTACGGTAGCGCTTCATCACCGTGAATATCTAAAAACATATCAAGGCCAGTAGCGTGCATTTTGTTTAACACGTAATACACTTCTGGGCTTTTCTCTAAACTCGGCGTTTGCCACTCACGGTTGAGGTTTACGCCAACGGCATTGGTACGTAAATGACCACGAACACTACCATCTGGGTTCATGTTTGGCACCACATAGAATACTGCTTTGCTTAATAACGCAGCGGCGTGTGGATCTTCATCATCTAATAGTTTGTGTAACAAACCTTCGATAAACCACTCAGCCATGGTTTCGCCCGGATGTTGACGCGCAATGATCCAGATTTTCTTTTTGCCTTCAGCTGGCTCACCAATTTTCAGCAAGCTCATATCACGGCCATCTAGCGTTTGCCCTAAGGTCTCGATGTCAACCAAATCATGAGTTTGTGCAAATGCTAACAGATCAAGATGGCGCTCATAGCTATAAGGCGCAAAGTAAGCAAAATAAGTATGTTTGTGCTCAGGCTCTACATCTATGATAAGTGTGCCTTTTTCATAACGGCTTGGCACGCGGAACCAAGTCTGGCGGTCGTAAGAGGCAACTGCCTGATAACCTTCCCAACCACCTGGGTATGCTGAAGCTTCTAAACCATTAATATGTAGGCGATGCTCAATAAATGGCGTTGACTCTAAGCGGAAATGAAACCATTGGAAAAACGCTGAGCCATTGTCCGGGTTTATCTCAAGTTGAATATCAAGTGGCTCGTTAGCTGCAAGCACCTTGATATTACCACTATCGAAATTACTATTAATCTTCATTGTTTAGCCCTAATTATCCAGTTTTACGGATGATTTTTGTTAAGTCTTGTGAGCGATATGTAGCACAACGCCGCAAGCGTATCACAGAGGTCTAAAATCAAAAACCTCAAAAATGTAAAAAGCCAGCAGTCGCTGGCTTTTTAAGATAAACGGATTAACGTGGTAGGCTTGGGAAAGTGATTTCCGCCATGTCACGCATCACGCGAACTACCTGACAGCTATAACCAAACTCGTTATCGTACCACACGTACAGTACAACGCGTTTTTCATCAGCGATAGTGGCTTGAGAGTCAACCACGCCCGCATAACGGCTACCCACTAAATCGCTAGATACGATTTCAGTTGAAGCTGTGTAATCAATTTGGTCACGTAGCTCAGAGTAAAGCGCTGTTTCACGTAAGAATTCATTTAATTCTTCACGGGTAGTCGCGGCTTTCAAATTGAGGTTAATGATAGCTAAAGAAACGTTTGGCGTAGGAACACGGATAGCATTACCTGTTAGCTTACCAGCCAATTCTGGAAGCGCTTTAGCAACGGCTTTCGCAGCACCCGTTTCAGTAATAACCATGTTAAGTGCCGCTGCACGACCACGGCGCTCAGCTTTGTGGAAGTTATCAATCAAGTTTTGGTCATTGGTGTAAGAGTGAACAGTCTCAACGTGACCGTTTTCAATGCCAAACTTGTCGTTGATTGCTTTTAATACTGGCGTGATAGCGTTAGTGGTACAGCTTGCTGCAGAAACAATCTTGTCTTCGCTTAGGATAGAACCATTGTTAACGCCGTAAACCACGTTTTTGATGTCGCCTTTAGCAGGTGCAGTTAATAGCACTTTTGCCGCGCCTTTTGATTTAAGGTGTAAACCAAGGCCCGCTTCATCTTTCCAAATACCTGTATTGTCAACGATTAATGCATCTTCAATACCGTATTGAGTGTAATCGATTTCGTCCGGTGAATTTGCATAGATCACCTGAATGTAGCTACCGTTGGCTTTAATCGCGTTCTTTTCAGTATCAACTGTGATTGAACCGTCAAATGGGCCGTGGATTGAATCGCGACGTAGTAAGCTAGCACGCTTTTCTAAGTCACCATCTTTACCACCACGTACTACGATAGCACGTAGACGCATATCAGCATGAGCACCACCACGTTCAATCAATAAACGCGCGAGTAAACGACCGATACGACCAAAACCGTACAGTACGACGTCGCGGGCTTTTGATTTTTGATCGTTGTTCAGTAACTCAGCCAATTCTGCAGACAAATACTCTTCGATTGAACGGCCTTCGCCTGCATTTTTGTAAATATAAGCATAAGCAAGTTTGCCAAGGTCGATACGCGCTGGCGACAACTTCATCTTGCTGATTGCTTCTAGGAAAGGAAAACTCTCGCGTAAACGTAGCTTGCTAGCTTCGAAGCGGGCTACTGTTTTGTGCGCTTTGATCACATCAATCGTACTGGCGCTGACCAGCGGACGACCATAGATGGCAACTTCGATACCAGAATTGCGGTACAAACGACCAATGATTGGTAGCATGTTTTCTGCGTAATCCTGGCGCTCTTGCCAGCTGTTTTGATATTCTTGCTCGTGAGATAAGGTCATGTTTCTTTGCCTAATAAACAATTTTCTTTGAACGGATAGCCTTCAGGCAGCTTGCCTAAGGCGCCTGCATTTTAAAGGAAATTGCAATCATTCTCCACTGTTACTCGTCAAAAGCTTGGGCTAGAATAAAGTCTTAGTATGAGAAGAGAGGAAACAAGATGGCGGTTAAACAGGCATTAGCGCTTGCTGCTGTAGTATTGCTAGGCGGGTGCGATGACACGCTCACCTTGAACAAAATCTGTGAATCAACGCCGCATATGTGCTCCGATTTAAACACTGATAGCCACTGTAAAGATGAACGTGCCACGTTGATTTTCTCACGCTATGAAGAACATTTACGCGCCACAGAGGACAATAAGTTTGATTTGCTGAAGAAATTCGAAAAATATGACAAGTGCGTTTATCGCGCCTCGCAAATTGAACATATTAAGCTAAAAGAAAAAACCACTTCACGCGTCAATGGTCATTTAACAGCGCAAAAGGAAATGTATCGTCTTTATCAAGACACTAAAGAGACAAATCATCCGGGTTTGCTTTATTTCCACTGGTCGCGCAACAATGACCAAACTGCCATGAATAAACTGTTGGCAATTGAAGAAACACCCGCGGTGAAAAACGACGCAGAGCTACAACTGTACTTAGCGACCTACTATGCCAAATTTGATGACACAAAAACCATAGATATTCTCTATAACGTATTGGAATTAAATAAGACGGGAGAAACACCCAACCCGGAAGTCTACACGACGTTGGTGAGTCTTTATGGCAAACAAGAAAAATATAAGCATGCTTACGTATTTGCCAAAATTGCTGAGCTAAGTGGCTTTAAAGACATTGATATTTTACCGATTAAACATCAGCTTACTAGCCATGGTCGCTCGCTTGATACGTTAGACGAGCTTGCGTTAAAGACCTTTAACAGTATTCAGGCGGGTGAATTTATCTCCCCTCGTGGTTTATAGTACGTGGCGGGAACCCTTCCCGCTTTTAGCTAACAACTCACTAAAAACTGTATAAGTCTTGATTACCGCCAAGTTCATATCAATTAAACTGGCTAGTGGCAAAAACTGCCACCAGCCAAGTTGCACTCAACATTCGCTTATCTTTAAGCCTAATCAGCAGCGCAAGCGTAAGTCAAAACTTCCACCACACCTTAACACATAGCAGGTGTTTTTTGCGGTACTTCTCACGGCAAAAACGTCACAGCAAAAAAAGAAAAGGCAGCCTAAGCTGCCTCAGACTGTTGAAAAAGGGCTAGACACAGATCTAGCCCTTTGATCTAATAAGCACAGTGAGTATCGAGAGTTCACCA